>DATATR010000470.1:0-5596 GCA_036268695.1 Polyangiaceae bacterium
TTCAAAAAGAAGCCAAACAACCCAGCCAACGCGACGTGAATCACGACGCCCGGTGCGACCGCCATGCCGGCGCCGAGTAGCGCCGTGTGAATCACCACGCCGAGCGACAAAAGTTGAACGACCAAGCCGCCCGCGAGCACCGCGATGAGGCCGCGCCCGTCGGCGCTGCGCGCGAGCCAATCGATCACGCCTAAGCCGATCAACGTCGCGCCGTGTGCTTCGGCGATCGTGGCCAGCATCGGCGTGAGCTGTAGTTCGCGCAGTTCGCGCGTCGTCGCGCACCTACAAGTAGGTTTGAAGCGGGCGGCGCGCCGTGGTTTGATTATCGGGATGCGAAGCGTTCCGTCTCGCGTGCTCGTCTCGAGCGCGCTCCTCTCGCTGACCCTGATCTTCGCCTGCTCTTCGTCGTCTTCGAGCGACAAGTCGAACGCGAGTGCTGGCAATGCGGGTAGTGGCGGCAGCACGGGCGCCCAAGCTGGAACTAGTTCCGAAGCCGGTTCTACGGCTCAAACCGGCTCGAACGCCGAGGGCGGCACGAGCGCCGGTATCGGCGGCGCGGGTGCAGCGGACAGCGCAGGCTCGAGCGCGCAAGCAGGCAGCGCGGGCGCGAGCACGGATGGCTGCACGACCGCGCTGATCTGCGACGACTTCGAAAAATACACGACCGGCACGGCGCCCGGCGCGCCGTGGACCAACAACGAAAGCGGCGGCACCGTCACGGTCGACGCGACGCACGCGCACAGCGGCACGCACGCCGTGAAATTCGCCGCCGCATCCGCGACCGGCTATCGCTCCGCGATGATCAACTTGCAGAACACGATGCTCCTGCCGACCACGGGCAACGTGGTTTACGGACGCATGATGTTCTTCCTCGACTCCGCGCCAACCATGAGCGTGCATTGGACGTTCATCGACGGCCAAGGCAAAGTCCCAAATCAAAATTATCACTCGGTGTATCGCTACGGCGGCCAACTCCCGATCACGAACGGCGCTGATTTCGTGGGCAGTCAGCTGATGGCCAACTACGACACACCGGACAGCTACGCGACGCCCGCGGTCGGCCCGAGCAGCGATTGCTGGCTCCACTCGGACATGGTCGTCGTGCCGGTCGGCGCGTGGGCATGCGCCGAATGGAAGTTCGACGGCGCCGCCAACAAGATGCAATTCTGGCTCAACGGCAGCGAAGTCACGAGCCTCGCCATGAACGGCACGGGTCAAGGCTGCGTGCACGAAGACGCAACCTTCACCTGGTCCGCGCCGAGCTTCGATCGCATCGATCTCGGCTTCGAATCTTACCAAGCCGACGACGCACGCAACCTCTGGATCGACGACGTCGCGATTGGCACACAGAAGCTCGGGTGTCCAGAGTAGTCGGGTTTTTGTTTGGGGGCGTGGGCGGGCGGCGGCGAGGCGGCAGGCGCTTCGCGTCGCGGGCAATGCGCCGCGCTCCGGCTTGGGCTCTCCGGGCGCTGCTGGCGCTCGCAGCAAGCGCGAATCTCGGCTGTCGCAATGCGCCCGGCAACGAGGAAGTGGCACTCTTCGATCCGAGCATGAGCGACGCTCCGAGCAACCGAGCGGCTACCACGGGCTCGTGGAGTGCGTGTCCGCGCAGATCGAGACTTGGATGTTTACGCCGGCTGCCGAGGCCGACGGCGTCTTCGTGAACCTCGAGTATCCGGATCCGAGTTGAGCCGCGATCCGCGCTGCGCCGCTCAGCCCAAGACGCGACCACGCGCCTCGGCAAACCAACTACTCGAGCTCGAAGCCGATTCTCTCGAGTTGATGGCCCCAAGCTTCGTGACAATTGAAGACCAAGAGTCGGGCTGCGGCGGACTTCACATGGCTCTCAACGGAGCGCGAGCGTTCGTCCGGCCCGTAAGCACGTGAATAAAAAATCGGCTTGCGCGTCGGTAGGCCTGATTTGGGATGGCCGCGCGGAAAGAGCTGTGATCGACTGCCGCCGAGACGCTTGCGCTCTGCTGCCGCAGAGGGCCCGCGCCCGAGGATTCGTCATGTCTACGTCAAGCGAAGCTTCCGCCTCGAATCAAGCCGCAGGATCCGCCGAACCGGCTGGAGCGAGCGGCGATCGCGTCACCTTGAGCCTGGTCATCCCCTGCTACAACGAAGAGAAGACGCTCGAGTCTTGCGTCGACGCCGTGCTTCGCCTCGCAGACGATACGCTCGAGCTCGAGCTGATCGTGGTCGACGATTGCTCCAAGGATCGCAGCTTGAGCATCGGAAAAGAGCTCGCTCTGCGCATCCCTCGGATGGTGATTTTGCATCACGAGGTGAACCAAGGCAAAGGCGCTGCGCTCCGCACCGGCATCGCGCGCGCGACCGGAGACTTCGTCGCGATCCAAGACGCCGATCTCGAATATGACCCGATGGATCTGAAGCGTCTACTCGTGCCACTGCGCGCGGGCGAAGCGGACGTCGTGCTCGGGTCGCGGTTTTTGTCCGCGGGCTACCACCGCGTTCTGTATTTCTGGCACTCGATGGGCAACCGCTTCCTCACGTTGCTCTCGAACATGCTGACGGATCTGAACCTGACGGACATGGAGACCTGTTACAAGGTGTTCCGCCGCGAGGTGATTCAAGGCATCGAAATCGAGGAAAATCGCTTCGGCTTCGAGCCGGAAGTGGTGGCCAAGATCGCGCACCTGCGCCTGCGCATTTACGAAATGGGGATTTCGTACCGCGGCCGAACCTACGCCGAAGGCAAGAAGATCGGCGCGAAGGACGGCTTTCGCGCGCTCTATTGCATCCTGAAGTTCAACCTGCACCGCGCTCCTTGGATCGTGCAGTTCTTTTTCTACATCTTCATCGGCGGTTTTTCGGCGATCGTGAACCTGCTGCTGTTCCTCGTGCTCTTGCCGCTGCTCGGCGTGACGGCAGCGACTTTGACCGCGTTTTTCTTCGCTGCCGCGGTGAACTACGTATTGTCGGTGCTGCTGCTATTCCGGCGCAAAGCGCGCTGGAACTCAGCGCTCGAGATCGTGATCTTTCTGATCGTGATCGGCGTGATCAGCCAAGTCGATCTTTATTCGACCCGCATGTTCGTCAGGATGGGCTTTGGCGCTGCGCTCGCGAAAATGTTCGCCACTGCCATCGGCCTCGTCTTGAACTTCGCTGGCCGGCGCTTCATCGTGTTTCCGGAAAAGCCGAGCGACGACTGGAAGCCCCAAGCCTCGTGACGCGCGAGCTCGCGGAGCGCAAAGCTCCGCGCCGCGCTGCTCGGCGAAACGAGCTTCAGGCGCTCACTTGGTCTTGAGCGCCCACAGGCCGGCTTCCCAGCTCGCCGAATAAACGATGCTGTTCGTCGCGTCGAAGGCCATTTTGAATGGGCCGCGCGTGAACGTTTGGGAGTTGAACTTGGTCCAGGTATTGCCGTCACCCTCCGGTGACGAGATGAACGGGTTGGCCGAGCCGTTGTCGAAGTCAGCCATCGCGAACATCGAGGTGCCATCTCCGATCAGCGTGAAGTAGTAGCCGCCAGCTTGGTTTCCGCTGACGGGCGCGAAGGTTGCGCCGTTGTCGGTGCTGCGCAAGATGTTGTCGGTCGCGCCTGCATAGAGCACGCCCGCCGACGAATAGTAGACGTCGTTTCCGCCATGTCCGACCGTCGTGGTCGAGACCTGCGTCCAGCTCGAGCCGGCATTGGTCGTGCGCCAGAAGCCCGCGCCGTCCATCGCGACGAGCCAGGTGTTGGCATCGCCGACGCTCTTGTCGGGATCGAACAAGAAGGAGACACCTTGCGAGCCCGCCGTCCAGCTGCTCTCGGGCGGATGAATCGTCCAAGAGTCACCGGCGTCCGTGCTTTCGATGATGCCGGCGTGGTTGGTGTAGGTGCCGTGATCGGTCCAGCCCGAATGATAGCCGACGATCACGTGCTTGAAGTTCTTCGGCTCGACCGCGATGCTCGACACATCCGACGTCGAGATCGTTGGGTCTTTGCTCAACGTTTGGAACGAGTCCGGCTGTGCCCAAGTCATGCCGCCGTCGTCCGAGCGCCAGAAGCCGATCGTGTTGCCGCGCACGCCGTCGGTCACGAAAATGTGCCCATTCGGGCCGATCGCCATGCCGGCGGGTGAATCGATCACGCCGTCAGCGAGCTTGGTCCAGGTGCCGCCGGCGTCCGTGCTCTTCCAAACGCCCGCGGGCACATTTTGAAAATCTTTGGTGAAGCCAGAGGTGCAGGTGTAGATCACGTTCGAATCGCAGGGATCGACGCCGATGCAGTTCGTAAACGTCGTCGCATTGGCGGTCGCGCCGACATTCGCACTCGGCGGCGTGATGTTGAGCCACGTGCCGACGGCGAGCGCCGGCTTCGTGCCGCTGAGCGGCGCAGGAGTCGGACAGGTGTAGTCCGTGCTGTACGTGGTCGGCCCGCCGACGACTTGGCCGGTTCCTGCCGAAGAGCTGCCCGAACCAGCCGAGCTCGAACCACCGCCCGAGCTCGACATTCCAGCCGAACCAGCGGATGCAGCGGGCTTCGAGTCGCTATTGCCGCCGCCACAGCCGACCAGCATCGCCAGCGCACACACCGCCACCGCTCCACCTTTTTCCGCGCCGCCATAAGCCATGTTGAATCCTCGCGCGCAAGATAGCGCGAAATGGCCGGCGAGAGCCAGCGCCAAGCAGCGCGCTCGGCGCCGCGGTTCCAGATCGCAGCGGCGTCGCTCGCGCGCTCGCCGAGTAGTTATTTTCGCGCGGTCGCCGAGCTCGATTTTTCGTCGCGCGTTTCGCCGTTCGACAGCGCTTCGTTCGCGGTCAAGCGATAGAGCTGTAGGGGCCCGAATTGACCAAGTTTTTCACTCTCCGTATCGACGAGTCGCCGGCAAAATGGATATTCGTTCTTACCCGCAACGAAGTCGAAACCAACGCGCCCAGCGCTAAATTGTTTGTCCGAGATCACGACGTGCGTGACGCCGAGCCGCTGCAAGCTCTGCTTGAAGGACTGAAAATCGTCGAACCGAATCGCGCTCTCCAAGTGAGTGTCAGTCGCGTAACAGGGGCGATCCACCCAAAAACCACCAAAGCTGGAAGCGCCGAATGTCGAGTAAAACGACGCCATGAGCACACGCGCATTCGGCGGCGTGTGAGCGTTGATGTACTCGGACACCGTGTAAACATATGCTTCTGGGTATTCGCGCGCGAACGTGCTTTGCCCGGTCGCGATCCGCCAATTGCCGGCCAAACTCAGCAATTTCGGATCCGCGCGCAACTGGCGGCGCAGGTGAAGGCCGAGCCCGAGCGCGCTCGCGCCGATCGCCAGCGAAAGCAACACTCGTCGCTCCGGCCAGCGCCGCGCCAGCGCGGCGACGAGCACGAGCAGCCACCAGATCAGCGCGGGCAACCAGTAACGAGCGTAAACGCCGGTGGACGCCATCGACGCTGCAATGAAGACCGCGCCGCAAACGAGCAGCGCGCGTGAACGCTGCTCGCGCGTGAAGCGCCACGCGAGTAGCGTTCCGCCGAGCAGCGACAACTCGGCGAGCAGCACGATCACGCGCCGCGCGCTCAAGCTGAGCCGTGCGCCCGAAGCGATCGCCCACGAGTAGTAGTGCATGTAGCGCGAGAACACGGCGCCGTGTTC
>DATATR010000471.1:0-16009 GCA_036268695.1 Polyangiaceae bacterium
ATTTTGACGATGATCTCGTCGTGGCTGACCGAGTCGCCCTCGGCCTTGAGCCATTCGCCAATCTGCACTTCGGTGATCGACTCACCGACCGTCGGCACTTTCAATTCGATTGCCATTAACTTCTCGCCAGCGCTTCCTGGGGTCGAAACCACCATCCGGCAATCCCGAAAGCTCGGGACCACCGCGGGTCAGGACTCTCGTCCCGCGGGCCCATGCGGGTCAAGATCTACCGCGAGTCGCGGAAAATCCTCTACCGCATGCACATTTTGCAGCACTCACGCGAGACACCGAATTCGAGCTCATTCGTGATAAAGTCTCGCTCGGGATGGATCGAAGCAAGGGCTGGTGCTGGGCGGCGGTGATCGTGCTGTGTGCGGCGTGCGGCGGCCGCACCGAGTTTCTCGACGGCGAACTTGGCGCGAGCAGCGCCGGCACATCGAGTCGGAACAGCGGCAGCAGCGGAACCGGAAACACACACTCGATCGGCAGCGCCGGATCCTCTTCGTTTGCCGGAACCGCGTCGTCATTCGGCGGCGGCACCGGGTTCGGCGGCACCGCGTCGTCCTTTGGCGGCGATTCATCCGGCGGCGACGGCGGAACGCCGTCCAGCACGACCGCACCGCAGTCATTCATGCCGCCCGCGATCGGCTCGGCGCCGCCAGGCGGCGAAGCCACGAACGTCGGTCTCGACGCTGCGCACGACAACTTGCAACCAGGAAGCGCAGTCGCGAGTCCGCTCGCGCGCCAGTGGACCGCGACATTCAACGACACCGTGCGCTATCCACTCGTCGCCAATCAGCGGGTTTACGTGCTGGTCGAAGGCTCGCAGCTCACGCTGAGCGCGCTCCGCGTCGATACCGGCAAGGTCATTTGGGGTCCAGCGATCGTCGGCGGCGGCTCACTCGGCCTGGCCTACGATCAAGAGCGGCTGTTCAGCGTCGACATCAACGGCAATCTCAGCGCGTTCGACGCGAGCACGGGTCAGCTGCTGTGGACGACGCCGCTCGTCGCTCAGTATGCGTTTTCGTCGGCGCCCGTCGCGCTCGGCGGCAAAGTTTACGTGAACGGCGCGGGTGAAGGTGGCACCACGTTCGCGGTCGACGGCGCGAGCGGCAAGATCCTGTGGCAAGCGGATACCTTCGACGGCAGTGAGGGCAGCGTCGCCACGGTCGGCTCGAAAGTGTACGAGGCCGAGGCTTGCGATCAACTCTCGGTCTTCGAAACCGCGAGCGGCAAGCTCGATTGGTTCCATGAGGGCAACTGCACCGGCGGCGGCGGCGCGACGCCCAGCGTCTACGGCAATTGGATTTGGGAGTTCGATTGGGCCGAAGGCAACGTGATCCTCGACATGGGCGGCAACGAGCACGGCGCGTTCGACGCCGATCAACCACTCGCGTTCGACCAAGGCATGGTCTTCTATCAAAAGGCGGGCGTGCTCAGCGCGGTCGACGTCGCGAGCAACCTGCAGCGCTGGACTTTCACGCGCACGAAAACCACGCTCGATACTACGGCGCTTTGCTTCGGTCCGGTCGCCGCGGGCCAAAATCATCGCGTGTTCGTGGCGAGCAGCGAACCGATATTGTTCGAGATCGACGACGCGAGCGGCTCGATCATCTCGACTGACATGCTCGGGCCGAGCACCCTGCCCGGAGCGCTCCAAACAGGTTGCCCGGCACCGCTCGCGATCGCAGAGAATCGGCTATTCGTGCCGTTCGCGAATTTCTTGTTTGCCTATTGAGTCACTGACCTCGATGCGCACGTCGCGCGCATCACTTCGCGTCAGCCTTGGAGTCGAGCGACACTGAATTGCGCTGCGGCATGGCTTCGCGCACCGCATTCGGCCAACCACCGTCGCCGTCGATACTGATGAAGCCGACTTCATCGCCATTTTGCGTCGTGATGATCAGCCACTCATAACCGCCGCGAAATTCGCCACGAAACCAGACGTTGGATCCTACCGTGCTGATTTCGGTCAGCAAAATCTGTTCGTGCGCCCTCGAAAAGAACAAGAGTCGTTGATCGGTCAGCGCGAGCGTGCAGTGCGTGTCGACATGCCCGCGGCGGATGCGCGCACGCGTCGGGCCGCGCAAGAGGCGTTCGTTCGGATCTTTTGCGAGCTCTGCCGCTAGCCCGTTTTGTTGGTCGCTGAGGCGCTGGCGCGTACGGCGATTCACGAGCGTCCACATCACGCCTTGGACCGCGGCAACGCCGAGCACGACAGAGAGCACGATCGGACCCATCGCTTGCGACTATCGCCGCTCGCGCGCGCGCGCTCAAACCGGCGCCGCGCTTGCCGGTCTTTTGCGCGCGAAGCGCGCGGCGTGCAAAACGAGAAAGGAAAGGATCTTGATTGTGCCGCGAGCTCGCGTCGTGCGCTCTGCGGTCTGCACCCGCAGCGCGAAATTGGTGCACGACCACAAATATCGTTGCCTGATCACACGAGCGCGAGTTTCGCGGGCAGTGATTCGTCTGGCATCGGTTCCATAAATCGGTATTGTCGCGCGAATGGGAACTCGGTCGGCACCCGACGCCGCCGGTCAAAAAGGATTTTCCATGCGACGTACTGGTCTCGGGCGAACTTTACTGGCACCGGCGCTCCTGGCTCTCGCGGCTCAGGGCTGCCTGAAGGCACAAGGCGGAGGCAACGGCTCGACTTCGAATACGAGCGGCGGCTCTTCGAGCTCGACCACTGGTGGCTCTTCGAGCTCGACCGGCGGCAGCTCGAGCATGAGCAACGGCGGTTCGACCTCGGGCGGCGGTAGCGGAGGCAACGGCGTGGTCATCATCGGCAATGGCGGCAGCGCCGGCGGCGGCACGGTGATGAAAATGGCGTGCGGCGACAGCCCGAATCAACAAGGCGCGCTGCCCTACACCAGCGGCTACTCGATCAGCGACACGGCGAAGACCCAAGCGCAAAGCGCCGTCAACGGCATGAGCGTGACGCAGAAGGCAAACCAGCTCCGCGGCACGATGACCGGCGGCTATACCGACATCTTCCGCACGCCGGACGACACGCAAGCCGGCGTGAAAGGCTTTCAGTTCAGCGACGGGCCGCGCGGCGTGAACCTCGATGCGACCAAACCGAACGGCTCGCAAGGCTATTCCACGGTATTTCCCGCGGCGTCACTGCGCGGCGCAACCTTCGACGTCGATCTCGAAAACAAGGTCGGTGCCGCCATGGGCGACGAGCTGATCGCCTCGGGTCGCACGATGTTGCTCGCGCCGACCGTGAATATCCTGCGTAATCCCGCCTGGGGTCGCTCCGAAGAGACCTACGGCGAAGATTCGTTTCAGCTCGGCCGCATGGGTTCGGCGTTCGTGCAAGGCGTGCAAGAGTACGCGCCGGCGTGCGTGAAGCACTACGCCGCCAACAACATCGAAAAGAACCGCGCCAACGACATCGCGCAGATGGACGAGCAGACCTTGCAAGAGGTCTATGCGCGTCACTACGGCATGATCGTCAAAGACGGCGGCGTGTCGTGCGTGATGGCCGCGTACAATTTGATTCAAGCGCCGGCGAGCGCGCAAGCGATCAACTGCACGCAAAACAAACATCTGCTCACCGACATCCTGCGCACCGAGTTCGGCTTTCAGGGCATGGTGCTCACCGATTGGTGGGCGATGCCGGGCGGGCAGACGCCGAGCTCGCAGCAGGAGTCGAGCAATTCCGCGCAGGCCATTCTCGCAGGGCTCGACATGGAGCTGCCCTGGGATCTCAACTTCAGCACACTCGAAGTCATCACCGGCGGCGCGATCCAGCAGACGGATTTGACGCAAGCCGTGCAGCACGTGATGAACGAGAAATATCGCTTCAACGTCGCTAAAACGAGCGGCGCGATCGGCCTGAAAACGCCGACTTCGACCTTCAATGGCGGAAGCTACTCGATCGAAAACAGCGCCGATCACATCGCGCTCGCGCAGCAAGCAGCGCAAGAAGGCATGGTGTTGCTCAAGAACGACAACAACACGCTGCCGATTCCGAGCACGGCCAAGACCGTCGCTGTCGTTGGCCTGAAGGTAGCTTGGACGCTGCAAGGTGTGACCGCGAGCGGCACGGTGGATTTCCCCAAAGATGCGCGCATCGGCGATCTCGGCTCGAGCCGCGTGAACCTGGATCCGTCGAAGGCGATCGGGCCCTACGACGGCATCAAGGCTGCGGCGCCCACGGGCGTGAATGTCGTGATGGACGACTCGGGCGGCACTTCGGTCGCGTCGAGCGCGGACTTCGTGGTCGTGGTCGCGGGGCTCACGCCGGAAGACGAAGGCGAAGAGTACACCATCACGCCCGAAGACTCCGATCGCGATGCGAGCCTCGCGCTCGACGGCAAGCACGGCGGCACGACGCAGAACAACTACATCAAGAGCATCCTCGCGCTCGGTAAGCCGACCGTTGTCGTGCTCGAAGGCGGCAGCGTGATCGATCTGTCGTCGTTCGGCGCGACGGCACCGGCGATCGTGATGGCCTGGTACCCGGGCCAATCGGGCGGCGCGGCGCTCGGTTCGTTGCTCTTCGGCAAGGCCAATTTCAGCGGCAAATTGCCGGTGACCTGGCCCAATTCGATCGCCGACGAACCGCAATTCAGCGGCAGCGGTAACACCACCCAGATGGGTTACTACATCGGCTACCGCTGGTTCGACAATCAGAAGAAGACGCCCGCTTACGCCTTCGGTCACGGCTTGTCTTACTCCGCGCTCACCTATTCGAACCTGCAGGTGCCGTGCACGACCGTGACCCCGGGCGGCGTGGTCAACGTGACCGTGGACGTGCAGAACAGCGGCGCGATGGACGCGGACGAGACCGTGTTCGCGTTCGTGTCTTGGCCGAGCTCGACCGTGCCGTCGCGCGCCGGCGGCTACAAGGAGCTCAAAGGCTTCACCCGCGCGCACATTCCGGCTGGCATGGCGGCGCGGGTACCGATTCCGATCCGCGTGTCCGACCTGAACTACTGGGACACCACGTCGAGCAGCTGGAAGATCGAGAGCGGCCCCGTACAGGTCATGGTCGGACCGAGCTCGGACAAACTCACGTTGATGGACACGTTCACGGTTCAGTGATCACTCGCTCGACTCCGAGCCACAGCATTTGGGATTCTCGATGATGCCTCGCGCCTGGGCTTTGTGCCTGCTCTCCGCCGCTTTCTTCGTTCACTCCGGAGTCGCTCGCGCTCAAGACGACGATGACGACGCGCCGGCGGCAGCGAAGCCGGACAAAGCCCCGAAAGACACCGATACGAACTCAGCCCCCGGCGACGACGCGAAGAAGCCGACCGAAGGCACCAAAGGCGAAGCACACGAAGCGCTCGTGCCGCCGAAACCGGCCGAGGCCGAGGAACCGCCACCCGTCGGACCGTTCGAGCGCTTGCCGCCGACCGCTTATCCGGAGTGGAAGACCCGCGGACTCAAAGGCGGTTCACTCTGGCTCAGCAACAACATGCACGGCATGCCTTGGCCGTACTACCCGAAGACGGGGATCGGGGTGTCTGGGTACGTGTGGCAGGACATCAGTTACCTCAGTATCAAATACGGGCGACCGAACGAGTTTTCGCACAAGCAGCTCGAGAATCAGGGACGCGGGCTACTGCGTTTCACTCCAACCTATTCGGCGGGCGACTACTATCTGCAAGGACAAATCGAAGTCGTCGGCGACGAGTACATCGCAGGGCAAGATCGCCCGTTCACGTCGGATATCGACGATCTCTGGATCCGCGCGGGACAATGGAAGACTTGGGACGTCGAGGTCGGGCGTTTCGAGGCATTCGAAGTCTATCACTTCGGCATGGGGATGGACCTGAACACCGCCGAGCGCAACGGAGCGAGTGACTCCGCCAACGCGAAAACGCCTGACGTGTTCGAGCTCGGAGGTAGCAGTAGCAACAGCCCGAATATCGTGTACCGCCAAGACAGCGTGACGAATTTCGCGGTGCACGCTTATCCGTCCGACATGCTGCGCTTCGAGTTGCTCGGCCAAGCCGGCTACGATCAGAGAACGACGCTCGATGCCATCGGGGTCAGGCCCGCGGCCGTATTCGATCTCGGCTGGCTGAAGCTCAAAGCCGCGGCGGACTACCAAAGACAATTTACGGCATCCAGCCAAGTTACCAAAGCGAGTCGCAGAATCGCGGGCGGCGTCGGCGCAGTCCAGTTCGTGTTCGATCCGTACGTGGAATTCGGCGCCAACGTCGCCTACGGCAGCATCGACGCCTACAGTGCCATGAACACCACCGATCCGAACGCAACAGTCGGCGACCACGACACCGCCGGCAGCGTCACCGACTTGGACTACGGCGGCTTCGCCAACGTGCGTGTGGTCGGCGACCTATTGCTCGGTGGTGGCGTCAACTACGATCAAGAAACCGATCAGCAGCAAGGCACGTTCACTCATCTACAAACCTTCGGCGCGATCCAATACACGCTCCTCAAGCAGCTCTACATCAAGATCGTCGGCGCGTACGCCCAGGCCCACTTCGCACCCGGCGGCAACGTCCCTTGGGACAACACCATGCTGAGCGGACGACTGCGCTTGATGTTCTTGTTCTAAAGCGCCAAACCCCGCACTCACTCACCGCGTTGAGCTTGACTCGCGCTCTTCCAAACCGTGTTGCCAAAGCGGGTGAGTGGGTCGGCGAGCAGCTGTTTGCTGCCCTGGACGGCGAGCACGGTATTTTGCCGCGTGAGGTAGCGCCGGGCGAAGGTTTGAATGTCCGCCGGCGTGGTCGCTTTCACGTGGGCCTCGAGCCCGGCCGCGTATTGGTCCGGGAGATCGTTGCTGAATTGATCGAGCAGGATCGATTCGAGTCCAGCACTCGTGCTGCTGCTAATGGCATGCTTGCCGAGGTAGAGCGAGCGAGCGTCGGCCAATTCACTCTCGGCGACAGGGGCGCGCGCGAGCCGGTCGAGTTGCTCCTGAATCGTGTCGAGCGTGGTGGCGAATTGGCCGGGTTCGCTGTCGAGTTCGATTTTGAAGACTCCGCCAGTTCGAGTCTGCACGCACTCTGCGGACGTGAAATAGCTGGTGCTCGCGTCGTGCCGAAGTCGAGCGTTGAGCCCGGAGCTCCATAGTTTTCCGATCAGTGTCGCGGTCAGATCTCCGGCGTACGTGTCCGGGCTATCGCGACGCGGACAGGGCAAGAGCATGACCAGGTTCGCGCCGGGCGCGGACGACAGCAGGCCGAGCCCCGACGGGCGGCGCTCCGGCGGCACGACCGCGAACGTCGCGTCGGCAACAGCGACTGGCGCTGACACGGGATGCCACGCTTCGAAGCTCGCTTTTGCTAGCGCAAAGGCCCGCGCCGCAGCCAGCGGTCCGACGACGAGCAGCGCGCTTTGTCGAGGCTGATAGCGCGCCGCGTAGAACTTTCGCACTGCTTCGTCGCTGATCGCGGCGCGTTCCTCGGCCGAACCGTAGACGAAATGGGCAAACGGATTGTCGTGCCCGTAAAGCGCGTCCGCGGCCATGCGCTCGAGACTGCGAAAAACGACGACCGACTCGCTGCTGTTGCGCCGCGTGGCCTGGGCGCGAGCGCGACGTAGCGCCTCGTCGTCGAGCGCGGGTCGTTGGACCACACGCGCGAGCAACTCGAAAGCTGGTTCGGCTTCCGCGGGCAAGGCGTCGAGCCGAAAAGCGACGCCGCAGCCGAGCATGGCGGAACTGAGTTTTTCGCCGAGCAACTGCGGCGTTCGTTCGATGCGACCATCCGCCATCAGCGTGCCAGAGCTGACGGCTAGTACGCTGAGCGCGGCGAGCCCCGGCGGAGTCTCGGTGTCGTCGGTCGCGGCGCGATCAGCAAAGGTGACGCGCAGCGTCTCACTCTCCGGAGTTTCCATGACCAGCACGGTGAGCCCGTTGGCGAGGGTCGTGCGCTGCACTTCGGGTATCCGGAGGCGTGTGCCCTCGGCGACCTCCGGCGGCCGAGCGCGGAAGCTCGCGTCCGGCGTCGGAGTCAGCGCTGGCAGCCCGCAAGCCGAGCAGGCCGCCGCCGCGAGGAGCGCGCAGAACACGCGGAAATGCGCCTTCATCGCTGTTCCGCCTTGGCACCGACGTAGACTGGGCCGATCGCGAGCTTGGCGTTGATCCGCGTTCCTCGCTGCGGGTCGAACGTGCCGGCAAGCGCGACGAGTTCGTCCACCGTCACCGCGTCGAGCTCGCGCAAGTAGTCGTCGGCCATGACGGCGTGACCGAAGAAGGCGAGCGATTGCGCGTGCAGCAGCGCGCGGTTTGCGAGATTTTCAGAGTCTTGCAACGCGCGAATCGCGAGCCCGTGGCGAACCGCGGCAAGCTCGTACGCGATCAGGCGGGCATCGAGGCGCCCGAGCTGGGCTTCGATCACGCTCTCGCCCTGATCGAAGTCCGCACCCGGAAGGAGCCGCGCATCGAACAGACACACCGAACCCAGCTCGAGCATTTGGAGCGACGGACCGAACGCGCTGACCCGCGTCTCCCCCGTCGCGATGTGGCGCGTCCAATCCGCGTTCACGATGGCGAGCAGCAGATCGAGTCGCGCCCGCTCGCGCAGATTGGTTGTCGCGACGTGAAACCCGAGCACGACCTCGCGGAACGGCGTGACCGTGCCGACCGAGCCCGTGCGCTCGCCGAGCGGGACGGGCGGCCTCGGCGTATTGACTTTCGGCCAGTCCGGCGCTCTGACCGGGCCAAAATACTGCGCGATCAGGCTGCGCGCGGCTGCTGTCTCGAAATCTCCGACCAGGACCAAAGTCGCATTGTCCGGTCGATAGCCGCTGATGAAAAACTCCCGCGCGTCGTCGAGCGTGAGCGACTTCGCGTCCGCGGGCTCCGCTCCTTCCGCGCCGTACGGATGATCGGCGCCGAACATCGCCGTCAAAGTGCCGAGCACGAGCGGTCGCTGGCTGCTCGAGAACAGCACCTCCTCGCGATGCACGATATTCAATTCGGAGCTCAAGCTCTGCGCATTGAAGTGCTCGGCGCTGAACGCCATGCGCTCGCTCTCCAGCCACAACGCGAGCGGCAGCGCGGACGACGAAACCGTCGCGTGAAAGTTGGTCGCGTCGAAGCCCGTTTCACCACCGAGATCGGCGGCGCCAGCGCGCTGAAACAGCGTCGCGAGCTCGCCGTCTTTCAGGTGTCGCGAGCCGCGATAGGTCAAATGCTCGACCAGGTGCGCGAGCCCGCGCTTGCCTTTGGGATCGTCCCGTGCGCCCGTTTCATAGCGCACACAGATCGCGACCAGCTTCTGGCGATGATCTTCTTCGAGCAGAACTTTCAGGCCATTCGGCAGCGTGTAGCTCGCGATGGCGTGCGCAGTCGGCGCGCGAGTAGCGCCCTCGGCGCGAGCCGCCGGACTCCACAGAACCAGCGCAAATAACGCCGCGCTCCACGCGCTCAGCCGCCCGAACCCAACCCGTACGCCCATGCGCGACACTTATCACAACCATCATTTGGCTGCCTCGCGGCCGCCGCGCGTGCACCGGTGCGGGCCGGCCCTCCTTCACGCGCGCGGTTGCAAGTCCGAACACCCGCCAGCTGCGAACGAGCTCGGGCCGCACTGGTGCAAGTGCGGCAAGCTCGAGGCAGCCCCAACCCATTCAACCGAGCGCGCGCTCGAGCAACTCTTGCTGCTCGAGCTTGTGACAGTTGTGAGAGCCCGTGGCCGGGCTCGCCGACTCGCCGCGACAGACACCGCTGAACGGGAAGCGCCCGAAGAGCATCGCGCCGAAGCGCGCGCGAAAGTGACGCCAAGCGCCCATATTTTCCGGCTCTTCTTGCACCCAAACCATGGGCGTCCCATCGTCGCAATGTTCGATCGCCGCGCGAATGTGCGCGTCCGGCAGCGGGTAGAGTTGCTCGATACGGATGATCGCGACGTCAGCGCGGCCCAGCTCTTGGCGGCGTTTTTCGAGGTCGTAATAAACCTTGCCGGTGCAGAGCAGCACCTTGGCCGGCTTCTTCACCCCGTTCACGTCCGGGATCACGCGCTGGAAACGGCCGCTCGAGAAGGCTTCGAGCGGGCTCACGCACATCGGGTGCCGGAGCAAGCTCTTCGGCGTGAACATGATCAAGGGTTTGCGCCACGGGCGCAGCACTTGCCGGCGCAGCACGTGAAAATGCTGCGCGGGCGTGGTCGGTTGCACGATTTGAATGTTCTCTTCCGCCGCCGCCATCACGAAGCGCTCGAGCCGCGCGCTCGAGTGCTCGGGACCTTGACCCTCATAGCCGTGCGGGAGCATCAACACCAAACCGCTGAGGCGCTTCCACTTGTCCTCCGCGCTGGTGATGAACTGATCGATGATCACCTGCGCGCAGTTCACGAAGTCCCCGAATTGCGCTTCCCAAATCACGAGCCCGTCCGGCCAATCGAGGCTGTAGCCGTATTCGAAGCCCATTACGCCCGCTTCGCTGAGCGCGGAGTTGTAGATTTCGATCGGCGCTTGGTCGTCGCTCAAGTGGCAGAGCGGCATGTAGGCATTGCCGTTTTCGAAATCGTGCAGCACGGCGTGGCGCTGCGTGAACGTACCGCGCGACGAATCCTGCCCCGTGAAGCGCACGCGCGAGCCTTCGGTCACGAGCGAAGCGAACGCGAGCGACTCGGCGGTGCCCCAATCGAGCGGGTGTTCGCCCTTGCCCATCGCTTCACGGCGCTGCAAAAGTCGCTCGATCTGCTTGTGCGGGTGAAAACCCTGGGGCAGCTGCGTTTGCTTGATGATGAGCTCGGAGGCGCGCGCCTGGTCGATCGCGGTTTCGGCTTCGGGCACGTCCGCTTCCATTCCACCGTGGTAGCCCTTCCAGTAACCGCCGAGCCAATCTTGCACGCGCTTGTAATCCTTGCGCCGCGCTTCGCCGAGCTCCGCCTCGAGGTGCTCGCGCCGTTCGACCGCGATGCGATCCGCCTCTTCGACGGTGACGCCGCCGAGCTTCAGCAAATGCTCGAGGTAGCCGTCGCGCACGCTCTTTCGCTCGGCGATCGCCGCGTACATTTGCGGCTGCGTGAACGCCGGTTCGTCGGCTTCGTTGTGACCGTAACGGCGATAGCCGTACATGTCGATCACCACATCGCGCAAGAACGTGTCGCGGAAATCCATGGCCAAGCGCACGACCTGCGCGACCGCTTCCGGATCTTCGCCGTTCACGTGGAAGATCGGGATTTGCAGCATCTTCGCGACGTCCGTCGCGTAGGTCGTCGAGCGGCCTTGCGAGGGCGGCGTGGTGAAGCCGATCTGATTGTTGATCACGACGTGCAGCGTGCCGCCGGTCGTGTAGGCGTCGAGCTGGCTCAGATTCAGGGTTTCTTGGCTGATGCCTTCGCCGGCAAAGGCGGCGTCACCGTGAATCAAGAGCGCGAGTTTGTGCGCGTGCGAGGTATCCCCGACGCGATCTTGCTTGGCGCGCGTGCGGCCGAGCACGACCGGGTTCACGAACTCGAGGTGACTCGGGTTGAAGCACAGCGAAAGGTGCACCTTCTTGCCGCTCGCGGTCACGAAATCCGAGCTGTGGCCGAGGTGATATTTCACGTCGCCACTTCCAAAGTAAAGCTCGGGATCGCTGTCTTCGACTTCGCGGAAAATCTCGCGCGAGCTCTTGCCCATGATGTTCACGAGCACGTTCAAGCGACCGCGGTGCGCCATGCCCAAGATGACTTCGTCCACGCCGTGCTCGCCGGCGCGATCGATGGCCAGCGCGAGCAAGGGGATCAAGCTCTCCGAGCCGGCCAGCGAGAACGTCTTCACGGTCGAGAATTTGCGGCGCAAAAAATCTTCGAACGTGGTCGCGTCGGTCAGCTTGGTGAAAATGCGGAGCTGCTCCGAGCGCAGCAACTCGACGCGATTTTCCGAACCTTCCATCCGATCCTGCAGCCAATTTTTGACCTTCAGATCGTCGATGTGCATGAACTGCACGCCAATCGAGCGACAGTACGTGTTGCGCAGGCGCTTCAGCATCTCGCGCAGCGTGAGCGACTCGGCGCCGAAGATCGTGCGACTCGAAAATTTGCGATCCAGATCGTCCCCCGTGAGCCCGTGGAACTCCGGATCGAGCTCCGCCTGCAGCGGGCGCGGCAAGCCGAGCGGATCGATCTGCGCGATCATGTGACCGCGCACGCGGTACGCGCGGATCAGCGCGTCCACCCGATCCTGCCGCACGGCGACTTCGGACACGCCGTTGCCCCAGCCGGGCGCCGCGTGCCCATTGCCGTTGCTCGCGCCGTTCAGCGCCGCGTGCCCATTCTTGCCGTTGGTCGCAGGCGCGGACGCCGGATTGAACAAACTCGGCGTCTTGAAGGAGGGTCCGAGCTTCGGCGCGCGGGCGAAATTCGCGTCCTCCACGCCTGGTGAAAGCTCGTCGAAATACTTCTGCCAGTCTTCGGGAACGAGACTCGGGTCTTTTAGATAGTCCGCATACAGGCCTTCGACGAAGGCCAGGCTCAGCGTGTTCGGCGAGCCCTCGGTCGATTCGTTTTGCATTTTTTGCTAATCGGGCGAAGTTTCTGAGGTTTTCGCCGCGCTTTCCATGCGCTGTCCGCTGCTTCCGGTCAAGCAACTCGGCAGGATTACCCTAGCTTTCTAGCGAATTTGTGCACTTCCGGAACGGCCGCAAGCCCCATCGCAAAAGCTACGCCAGATGCTCTGCGCTCACTTCCGCATTGTTTCCGGACTATTTCAGAGTCGAGCCCGCGGCCAGCACTCGCGCTTGACCGGACGCGGCGCGACTCCCATCACTAGCGCGTGCGACCGCTCGCCGAACTCGATGTTCTGGTCGTCGATTGCCAAACCACGGGTGCAAGTCCCACCTTCGGCGTCGTGCTCGAGCTCGCCTGGGGCGTCGCGCGGGCGGATCGCGCGGCGTTCGCGCCCGAGTCGCACTTGATCGCGCTGCCGGACGGGCATGTCGTGCCGGAGCAAGTCGTGCGCATGACGGGCTACGATCCCGCGAACAGCGCAAACGCGATCGTCGATCGCGACGCCTGGCGCCGCTTGCGAGAAGCCACGGCGAACGCCGCGAGCGCGCCGACCGCGATTCACTACGCGCGCTTCGAGCTGGCGTTTTTGCGCGATTGGGCCGCGCGCTTCGAACCCGAAATCGCGTTTCCGCTCGACGCCGTGTGCGTGCATGCGCTCGCGCGCCGGCTGTATCCGGATCTGCCGCGCCAATCCTTGCGCGCGCTGGCTGGCTTTTTGGGCCACGGACTCGACTTGACACGCAGCTCGCTCGGCCACGTCGAAGCCACGGCGTTCGTCTGGCGAAAATTGTGCGCCGAGCTCGCCGCGCGCCAGATCGAAACCTGGGAGGCCTTGCAGGCTTGGCTCAGCGCGCGAGCCGCGCCGATTTCGCGCTCGAAAAAGCCGAAATACCCAATCGACAAAGCGCGCTACAAGACTTTGCCGGACGAGCCCGGCGTGTATCGCTTCCTGCGCTCGAACGGCGACATTTTGTACGTCGGCAAGGCGACCAGCTTGCGCACTCGCACCGCGAGCCATTTTTCGTCGCGCACGAGCAAGCAATTGCAACCCGAGATGCTGACGCAAGTGAGCGACATTCGAGTCACGGTCGTCGCGAGCGCGCTCGAAGCCGCACTGCTCGAACACGACACGATCACTGCGCTGCGGCCGCCGTACAACGTGCAGCTCATACCGAAGGATGCGCGCATTGGCTACGCCGCGCGCGACTTTCGCAGTGCCAGCGAGCGCGCGGACGAAGCGCACCCGATCGGGCCTTTGCCGTCGGCGTATTCGCTAGCCGTGCTGGGCGCGCAAATCGAGCTGCTTTCGGGCGCCAATCCGAGCCCGGCCTTGCGCGGCACTGCGGTCGGCGTCTCGGATTTGTGGACGCCGAACGAAGCCGTATTTGCCGAGGGTTGGGGTTTGTACCTAGCTCGACGGAGCCCGCTCGCGCACACGACCCAGAGCGCGCGTCAGCGCGTGCTCGAGACGGCAAAGGAGCTCTTGCTCGCGCGCGTGCTGAGCAAAGCCGGCGAAGAGCAGCCGGCCGAAGGCGAAGAAAAATCGAGCGATTGGGATCCCGAGCGCGTCGCGCGCCACCTCGAGCGCGCGGCGGCACAAGCCTATCAAGTGTATCGCCGCGCGAGCTGGCTGCGCCTGCTTCACGACTCGGACGTCGTTTATCGCGAACCCGAGAGTGAACGCACGCGCCTACTCCGCGTGCGCAACGGCGAACTACACGACGCGCGCGATTTCGCGTCGAGCGATTTCGCGTCGAGCGAAACTCCGCTCGACGAACCGCTGCGTATCCGGCGCGCGCCACAGATGATTGCGTTCGATCGCGTCAAATACGACCGCCTGCGCATCCTCGCGACCGAACTGAAGCGCATCCAACGCGACGGCGGTCACGTCGCGATTTATCTCGGCCGACGACGGCCAATCCCGGCCGCGCTGTGCAGCGCGATTCAGCGCATTGTCTGAGTCAGCGTGAGGTCGTTGGGCCTCCGCGGCGCGCGGAGCGCGACGCTTGGGGGGCCCGGCGGCGCAGGCCGAAGGCCGAGCACGCCGGCCGTGACGCGACGAATCGCGTTCGGGGCAGCCCAGCCTTCGGCTTCTTCGCTTTGATTTCGATCAGCCGCCGTCGAACGATTGATCGCAGTCGCGATGACCGAACGAGAAGAGATCGAACAGATCGTCGAGCGCGGGGCCGTTCTTCGGCACCCACGGGTTGTCGCGGCTGGCGACGGGATCGGGGAGATTGTCGCGGCTCCGGTTCGTGATCGCGGGCAGGCGCCAATTGCGCTCGATGAATTTCAGGATCGAGACGTGATCGGCGTATTGATGCGAGATGTGGCCGCCCGTGGTCCACGGTGAAACGGCCATCATCGGGATGCGCGTGCCGTCGCCGAAGAAGTCGATCGGCGAGATGAAGCCCGAGTCGTAGTAACCGCCGCCCTCGTCGAAGGTGACGAAGATTGCGGTTTCTTTCCACAGATCCGGATGGGCCTGCACTGCGTCGATGATTTTCTTGGTGAAGCCTTCGAACAAGTCGAGCTTGGACGAAGCAGGGTGACCGTCGACCACGCCGTCGGGTTTGACGAACGCGACCGCGGGCAAGAAATCGTTCGCGAGATCGGCTTCGAGATCCAAGGTGTCTTTGAGGTGTGACGTGCGCACGTCGGCGTTTGCCATGATCGAGGTGGCGTACTGGAACGGGTTACAAATGTCGCAGTAGATGTTGAGCGGATTCTGGTAATCGGGATCTTGCAGATAACGATTCCAGTGCGCTCCGTAGTAACGCCAAGAGATGTTCTTATCCAATAGCTCGTCGCCAATCGTGCGCACCGAAGACGGCGGGACCGCGAAGGCGTCGCTGTTGACGGTGCCGTCGCCGAAGTAGCCGGGCGCGTAGTTGTTGAGCAAGTAGTAGTGCCCGCGCTGGCAGTTCGACTTGACGTGCATCGAGTCGAGGAAGCCCGTGACCGCGGACACGCCCGGCGCTTTTTCGTCCGCGCAGTCGCTGTACGTGCCGCCAGAGTAGCCGTCTTGCGTGTAGTAGTTGTTGGTGCCCGCCGCGGGGTCGGGATCTTCGGTGTTGAGCGCGGGCGGCACGATCGCGTTGCCCTTGCCGTCGCTGTACCAAACGGCGTCGCCGGTGCCGAGCGCGACGTGATTCGCGCCGGTGCCGCCTTCGATCGATTGATGGAAGTTGTCGCTCATCGAGAAGTTGTCCGCGAGGTACTTGAAGTACGGCGCGTCGCCCGCGGCGATGTTGTAAAAGCCCATCGAACGCGCGCCTTCGAGATCCGGCACCGGGTTCGGCGGGGTTTGGCCGTTCGATCCCGTGCTGATCGTGCTCGCAACCCAGGGAAATAAGCCGTGCGAGCAACCGGTCGGGTTGTCACGCGTCGCGTTCTTCGGGTTGCAATCGAGCTGCTGCCACATTTGATAGAAGCGATGCACCGGGTCGCCCGTGTACGCGTCGTACGCGATGCCCGGCGTGAGCCCGAACGGCCCGGGCGGCAACTTCGACACGTTCGGAATGCGCGTGTCCGGCACGCCGGTCGCGAGCCCAGTGCCACCGGTGAGCAAGAACGGCATG
>DATATR010000472.1:0-39817 GCA_036268695.1 Polyangiaceae bacterium
CTCGAAGATCTGCTGTGCCTCTCGCGCGCCGACATCACCACCAAGCGCCCAGACAAAAAGCGCCGCGGCATCGCGCAAATCGACGACCTCGCCGAACGCATCACGACGCTCGCCGCCGAAGACGCGCTCGAGCCGCTGCTGCCAACCGGCGTGGGCAATGAAATCATGGTCGCGTTCAAACTCTCGCCCTCACGCTTGATCGGCGAGATCAAACGCGCGCTCGAAGCCGCGGTCGAAGCCGGCGAAATCGAAGGCGGCCTCGAATCCTCCGCCTACGTCGAATTCGTCGGCCAACACCGCGAACGCTTCGGCTTGCCTTAACGGCTCGACACGTCGAGCCGCCGAACCAACCCAAAATCTTCTGGCGACCCTCGGCGGTATTGGAGACTCGGCGGTTCAAGCGATTTGATTTTGGGGTCGCCTCGCGAGCGCAGGCGCATGCGCCAGTACTATTCGCCTTCGTACTCGCAGCGCGCGTCGCAGGTTTCGTGGACGATGACGCGCGTGAGCTCGGGCAATTGCGGCTTTATTTTGTGCCACAGCCAATGCGAGAGCACTTCGCTGGTCGGGTTTTCGAGGCCCGGCACTTCGTTCAAATAGTGATGATCGAGCACGTCGTGGAGCGGCTGCCAAATTTCGTCGATCCGGCCGTAGTCGATGAAAAAACCAGACTCGGGATTGACCGGACCTTCGACGGCGAGCTCGATCTTGAAGCTGTGACCGTGGAGCCGCGCGCATTTGTGGCCTTCCGGCACCCTCGGCAAAAGGTGGGCGGCTTCGAAGCGCAGCTCTTTGATCAATCGAACTTTCACGCGGCCGAATCTAGCACGTGAATCATCCGGGCCAAGCCCGCGCGGTCACAGCTCCCAATTCGGATCGAGCCCGGCGAGCTTCGCGAGTGTCGCCGGATGATACGGCGGACGCGGCGTGATGCCCTGGCCGACATCGCCAGCGTGCGAGGCGAGCACGCGCGCGCACTCCGCCAAACATGATTTGCCCTGGCAAATCCCGGTACCGAAGCCGGTGTATCGCTTCAGCGATTCGATGTCGCGATGGCCGAGGGAGATGGCGTGCTCGAGCTCGTGCAACGTCACGTCTTCGCAGCGACAGAGCAGGACTTTCACGTCACTCCGCGCTCGGCGCGACTTCGCCGCAAATGCCCGCGAATGGGCCCTGCGGACGCGTGCCACGGAACTCGATGCCACACTGAATCGGATCGTCGAAGCTGCGCAACACGTCGAGCGTCAGCGCCGCATTCCAGTCGCGACCGCCATCGACGCGCCCGCGGATCACACCCTGGCGATCGATGAACCACGTCTCCGGAAAGAGCTTGGTTCCGAATTTGTCGCCGACCACTTTCGAATCTGAGTCGACCATCACGACGAACGGCGGCTCGGTGCCGCCGAGCACGGATTTCAAAGTGTCCCGCGCGTCCTCGACGCTGTCGTCCGTCGTCACCGTGATCAGCGCCATGTCTGGATGCGGCGCGAGCGCTTTGGCCAGGCCGGCGATCGAGGGCATCTCCTCGAGGCACGGGCGGCACGTCTTGGTCCAAAAATTCAGGATCACGAGCTTCCCGCGATAGTTCGAAAGCTTGGCGGTGCCGCCGCCGACCTTGGGCAGCTCGAAATCCGGCGCGATGCGATTGCGCGCGGCGTAATCCGGGCGAATCGCGCAGAGCGGCGTGCAGGCACGGCGCGTCTCGCCTTCGCGGGCGGTGGAGACGAAGCCGTACACGCCGGCCGCGGCGAGGGCAATGCAAGTAAACTGTGCGGCTTTCGCGAAGAGCACGGCGAGACCTTAGCACCGCCCTGCGCGCTCTTGCAGTGCGGCTTGCCGCAACGCAAAATTCGCGCAAAGACTCGCGCCGTGCCGCTGCGCGCGGCTTTTCGGACGCCATGGATCGCTTGGAAAGACGGCTACTCGCCGAAGTCGCGCGCGCGAGCCACGATTTCAAGCTGCTCGAAGCGGGCGATCGCGTGCTGGTCGCGGTGAGCGGCGGCAAGGACTCGCACGCCCTGCTTTACTTGCTTCGCCAAATTCAGCGCCGCGCGCCGTTCGAGTTTTCGCTGATCGCGGTGAACGTCGATCAGGGGCATCCAGGATTTCCCGAGCGCGTGCTGCCCGAATATTTCGAGCGCGAGGGCTACGAGTACAAGATCGTCAAAGAAGATACGTACTCGGTGGTCAAAGAAAAAATCCCCGAAGGCAAAACGTATTGCTCGCTCTGCTCGCGCTTGCGGCGCGGCATTCTGTACACGCTCGCGGTCGAACTTGGTGCGACGAAAATCGCGCTCGGCCACCACCGCGACGACGTGATCGAAACCCTGCTGCTCAATTTGCTTTACTCGGGTCAGCTCAAAGCCATGCCCGCGCGCCTCCGCTCGGACGACGGGCGCAACGTCGTGATTCGCCCGCTCGTGTATCTGAGCGAAGCGGAGCTCACGGAGTTCGCCGCGCAAAAGGCGTTTCCGATCATCCCGTGCGACCTCTGTGGCTCGCAGGAAAATCTGCAGCGCAAGCAGGTGAAAAACCTGCTCAACGAGCTCAACGCGAGGAACCCAAAAGTGCGCGCGAACGTGTTCAACGCGCTCGGCAACGTGCGGCCCTCGCATTTGTACGATGTCGCGTTGCGTGCGGCGCTCGGTGTGGCGGAGGCAGAAGAAAGCGCGCCGGCGGACGCGAGCGCTCGGGAACGCGCGCCGGAAGTGCCGCTCGCGGCCTTGCTTCGCGCCCGTTGATTTTTACGCGCCGCGGCGCCCGAAAATTTTCGCGGGAACTCGCAGCGCGTTTCCGGTGTCAGAATCGGCGTGATGCGTTCAGTGCTGACCGCTCCGCTGGCGTTGCTCGGCTCGCTCGGGTTGCACGCGGCGGTCGCGCTCGGATTTTTTTTGGCCGTGCGCCAGGTCCCGCGCAGGCACGAACATCGTGACGCGCGAGCGGATGTTTGGGTCGGCAACGCCGTCGAGGTCGACGCGGTGGCGACACCGGATGAAGCATCGTTGCCGTCGAACGGCGCGCCGCGGGCTGCAACGACGGAAATAGCCGCTGCGCCAGCGCCGCCTCCAGCCAGCGAGATCGCGCCCATTCCGGAGCGCACCAAGCCGGAAGATCGCACGGTCGAACCGGCACGACCCAAGCCGTCGACTGTGCCGGGCGCGTCGCACCAGGCAACCCCCAAACCAATAGCCAATAAAAGTAATGACGCGCCGTCGAGCAAAGACGCGAGCGATCACGCGGCTCGAAGCGCGCCGGCGGCGGGCGCATTCGGCGGCGAAGGATTGCCGCCCGGCGTGCGCAGCTTGCCGAGCGCGTTCACGCGCGCGATTCCGGCGGCCACCGCGGCCGATCCGATTTGGCAAACGTTGATCGTGGGCGCCGAGCACCCATTCAGCATTGCGATCGAAATCGACGACGAAGGGCACATCGCGAACGCCGAGATTTTACGGGAGCAAGACGGCAGTGAGCCCGAAGCGCAAGCGCAGCACTTGCGGCAGCGCGTGATCGCATTGCTCGGTGCGGGCCAATTCGCGCTGCAAAATGCCGTCGCCGGTGGCCACGCGGTGTTTCGTCTGACCATCTCGCTCAGCGACGAGAGCGTGAGCGAAGACGAGCTCGGTCAATTGCCGAAGAAGGGCTTCGAACCGCCGAGCGGCTCGCGCGCGGGCCGCGCGTACTTCACCTTGGTTTCGGGCCGGCACTTCGAGGCCAAGGTACAAGTCCTCGCCTCGAAGTAGCGCTCACTTCGACGCGCTCTCGGCGAGCGGCAGCTTCTTGTGCTTGAGCCGTTCGGGCGCGATTGGCGTCGCGGTGCCTTCGTAGCCCGCGCCGTCTGGGCGATGGCCGAGCGTGGCGAATGCGCGCTTGTAGTCCGAAAAACGGCCGCCCGCGCGCACGGCGGACACGAGCGCGATGCCTTCGGCCTCGCCGCCCTGCGCGAGCACGTACTCGACCCAAGCCCATTTCGCGCTGACCGAGCGCACATCGGCGCGACCGCGGAGGCCTTTGCGCAAGCGGTCGAGCTTTTCGTCGACGCGCGCGACGCCAGCGTACGGCATGCGATCGAGCGGCGTGTTCCGCTTCGCGCAAAACGGCGCCACGCCGAGCGCGATCGGACAGATCTTCGACAGCTCGCCCACGAAGCGCACGCACTCGTCGATGTCTTCGTTGGTTTCGCCGGGCAGGCCGATCATCAAATACAATTTGAGCCGATCCATGCCGTATTTCCTGGTGCGCTCGGCGGCGGCGACATAATGCGGCTCGCGCCCGCGGCGATCGATCAAGCCGCGCATGCGTTCGCTCGGTCCGTCGAGCGCGGTCGTGAGCGTGCGATGTCCGGCCAGGCGCAAGGCCGCGACGAATTCCTCTTTCAAGCGATCCGGACGCAGGCTCGACAGCCCAACTTGCAGCCCGCGCTCGGCGAGCTCGGTCACGATTTCGACGATCTTCGGATGATCGCTGACCGCGGCGCCGACCAAGCCGACTTTGCGCGTATCCTTTGGGATCTTCGCGAAAATGACCTCTTTTGGCACGATCCGCATGCCGCCGTTGGTCGAGCGGCGCATCACGCAATAGGTGCAGCCGCGCGAGCAACCGCGCTCGCTCTCGATCAAGAACATGTTCGAGAGCTCGGTGTGCGGCGTGACGATCGCGCTGTGCGCCGGCAAGAGCGCGTCGTCACAAGCGGCGATCCGCGCGAGCGTGGCGCCGTGGTGCGCGGGCACGAAGATGTTCGGATGCGCGGCGAGTCGCTCGAGCGCGGCGGCGCGGTTCGGCGCGCCGTAAATCGTTTCAATCGCGAATTCGACGATGCTCTCGGCTTCACCCATTACGATCGCGTCTGCGATTGGTGCGAGCGGCAACGGATTCGAAAACGTGAGCGGACCGCCCGCGAGCACGAACGGCGCGTGCTCGTCGCGCTCCTCGCGCAACACGGCAATGCGCGACGCATCGAGCATGCGCACGAGCCCTGCGATCTCGAGTTCGTACGCGACGCTGACCGCTAGAATCGGAAATTCGCCGAGCTCGCGCAGCCCTTCGTAGCTCACCGGGCGTTCGATCACGCTACCCGCGCGGTCGCCTTCGTCCGGCAAGAACACGCGCTCGCAGCAAGCACCGGGCATGGCTTGGATCGCGCGGTAGATGCGCTGATACCCGAGCGAGCTCATGCCCACGCGATACGGCGAGGGATAAACCAGTCCGACGCGTGCCGGCGCGTCTTTCTCGATGCGACCTACTTCATCAGACAAGCGCGTCTGAATTAGGTGTCTGGTCGCGCTGGAAAGCATTGGGCGCCGAGTATAGCGCGCTTTGTCGCACGAGCCGCTGGCGCGCGCAGAAGCAATGCTACTGTATCGGCGTGAAGCTTGGCACGAAGGTGGTGACGACCCTGCCCGCACAGGAATTCGAACGCGGACCGGACCGAGAGAGCACGCTGATTTTCGACTGGAACGCCGAGAGCGACGCGGAGCTCGCGGGTCTTTCGGTCGCATTGCTCGACGAAACGTTGCGCGACGGCTTGCAGAGCCCGTCCGTGAAAAATCCGACGCTGGCCGAGAAGATCGCGTCGATCGAGTTGATGAATGAGCTCGGCATCGATTTCGTCAACGTCGGTTTGCCGAGCGCGTCACCGCGGGCGTTCAACGAGGCGCTCGAGCTGTGCAAAGAAATCACCGCGCGTCGCTGGCGCATTCGGCCAGTCTGCGCCGGCCGCACTTTGGTCGACGACGTGAGCGCGATCATCGAAGTCTCGCAACGCGCGGGAATTGCGGTCGAAGCCTCGTTATTCGTGGGTTCGAGCCCGATTCGCGCCGTGGCCGAGGATTGGGATTTGGATTTTTTGCTCAGTCGCTCGAAGGGCGCCATCGATGCGGCGCGGCGCGCCGATTTGCAAGTGACGTTCGTCACCGAGGACACCACACGCGCGCGGCCCGAAACCTTGCGCTCACTGTTTTCGCTCGCCGTCGATCGCGGCGCTTCGCGGCTCTGCTTGTGTGACACCGTCGGTTTCGCGACGCCCGAAGGCGTGGCGCGCGTCACCCAATTTTCCAGGCAAATCGTCGGACCGCGGGTCGGCATCGACTGGCACGGCCACAACGATCGCGGGCTCGCGGTGGCGAACGCGATCAGCGCGGCCAAGGCAGGCGCGGACCGCTTGCACGCGACCGCGCTCGGCGTCGGCGAGCGCGTCGGCAACCCGGCGATGGAGCTTTTGCTGCTCAATTTGTCGCTCTCGCAAAAGCCGCGCTCGCTCGCGCGTATCTCGGACTACTGCGCGCACTTCGCGCGCGTGCTCGACATTGCAATCGACGACAATCGACCGCTCGTCGGCAAGAACGCATTTCGCACCGCGACCGGCGTCCACGCCTCCGCCATTGCCAAAGCGGAGGCCAAGAGCCGCTGGCTCGGCGACCACGTGTACAACTTGCTCTCGGCCGAGAGCATTGGTCAGCTAGCGGCAATTTGCATCGGCCCGATGTCGGGCGCGTCCAACGTGCAACACTGGCTCAAAAGCCACGGCATCAATTCGAGCGAAGCATTGGTGCGCGCCTTGCTCGAACGCGCCAAATCCGCCGATCGCGTGCTGACCGACGAAGAGCTTTTGTCGGTAGTGAGCCGCGTGCGGCGTGAAATGTGAGCCGACGAAAGCCGCGCGGCACGCACTTTTCACTGCAAATCGCCGTGAGAACTGGCGCTATCGCTCAAGATCGCCGCGCGCGCGGCCGTTCATCTCTTCGTGCGAGATTCGTTAGAACCCACCCGATCGCCGCGCGCCCCGTTGCAGGAATTGCCGACCAGTCTGCTCAGCGCGGCGCACACCGTAAAGCCGAGCCTCGAACCCGCGGACGGTGCCGCAGCGCAATCACCCAAGCGCAAATCGAATTTGAACATCGTGCTTCTGGGCGCGCTCTCGGCCGCGCTCGGATTGGTTGGCGCGGTCGGCGTGACGCACCTGCGTGCTCGCCCTGCGCCCGTGATGCAAATCGTCAGCGGCTCTCCCGTGTTGAAGAAGAGTTCGGACGGCGACAGCGTACGCTGGCATTCTGAGAAGGCGACGCTCTACCTCGATTCATCGCTCGACTCGATTGGTAGCCACGCTCGGGACGCGGTAGAGCTCGGGTTCGGCAGCTGGGTCGGCAGCGGCGCGAAGCTGCCGAACGTGAGTTTCGATTCGACCAAGGGCGCGAAATTCGGCGAAACACCGAACGGCAAAAGCGAAGTCATGTATGGCCCGATCACCATACCGGGCCATGAAAATGATCTCGCGCTCACGATCACGTTCTCGGACCCGAAGACCGGTGAAGTGCTCGAGGCCGACATGATCTTCAATAGCGCGCACCCGTACGCGCTATTGTCCGGCAACTCCGACAGCAACAGTTCGCACGACGACGGACAAAAGGGTGACACGAACGATTCGGGCTCGAACTCGAATGCGAGCGCACTGGCCAGTTGCAACCAAAAGTACGACTTGCAGAGCGTCGCGACTCACGAGGCCGGCCATTTCTTCGGGCTCGGCGAAGACTACGACGTGAAGACCGCGACCATGTATTACACGACCGGCCGTTGCGAAACGAACAAGCGCGTGCTGCAAACTTCGGATGAAACGACGATGGACGCGCTCTACGTGAGTGGCGCCAGCAACAGCTCCGAAGACGCAGCAACCGACACTGGCAAGGGCTGCGGCGGCGCGCGCATCGGTCAAGGCAGCACCGGCGCAGATGCGTCGCTGCTCTCGCTCGCCGGTTTGCTCGGTTTCGTCGCGCTGCGTCGTCGCCGGCGCTGATTTCACGCGCACCGCGCTTTACGCGGCGCCCTTCGGCGGACAAGCTCCGGCCGCCGTGCCCGATTCGACCAAAGCCACGCTCGACCCGAAGCTCAATCCGGAACCGCGCGAGAAAAAGAAACGCCGCGCGTTGAGCCATGTCGGCGGTGAGGTACGCGTCGTCGGCGGATCGGAGCGCGAGCGCGAGCTGCTCACTCGGGCGCTCTCGGTCGACGCTTCCGAAGCGCCGGTGATGGCGCACGTGCACGGCTTTCACAGCTACCCGGCGCGCCTGCACCCGGACACCGCTCGCCGACTAATCGAAGGACTGTCGCCCGCCGACGGGCGAGTGCTCGATCCTTTTTGTGGTAGTGGCACCGTGCTCGTCGAAGCGCGTATTTGTGGACGGCGCGCGTTCGGCGTCGACGCGAACCCGCTCGCCGTCGAGCTCGCGACGCTGAAAAGCGGCGGCGCGAGCGAGCAATTCGCGGACGAGCTCGTGGCCTCTGCGGCGGCAGTCGTCGTTCACGCCAACGAGCGGCGTTTGGGCAAACTCGGTCCGACGCGCCGATACGGCAGCGCGGATCGCGAAATCTTCGACCCGCACGTGCTGCTCGAGCTCGACGGGCTGCGCGACGGCATCCGCAAAATCGAAGCGCCCGAAGCGCGGCGCGCGCTGTTGCTCGTGCTCTCGGCCGCACTCACCAAAGTCAGCAAGCGACAGGGCGACACCGCGCAACGGCTGGCGCCAAAGCGCATCGCGGGCGGCTTCACCATTCGCTTTTTCGAGGCCAAAGCGAAGGAGCTCGCGCAGCGCTTGCACGATTTTTCGGCGCTCTTGTCGAAAGCCACGCCGCTCGCCAAGTGCGCAGTCGGCGACGCGCGCGACCTGTCGCTGATCCGCCCAGGTTCGATCGATTTGATCGTGAGCTCTCCGCCTTATCCCGGTGTGTACGACTATTTCGATCACCACGAGCTCAGGTTGCGTTGGCTCGGACTCGACGAGCAGAAATTCGAAGCCGCCGAAATAGGCGCGCGTCGGCGCATGACCGGCGTTGGGTTCCAGGCAGCGGTCACGCTCTGGCAAGAGGAGCTCGGTGCGTGCCTCGACGCCTTCCGTCGAGTGCTCACGCCGAACGGAAGCATTGCGCTCGTGATCGCCGACTCCGTGTTGGGTGGGCGCGCGCTCCACGCCGACGAGGCGCTCGCGAAGCTCGCGAGCCAGCACGGACTGATGCTCGCCTGCCGCGCATCGCAAGAACGACCCTACTTTCACGAGCCGACACGCGCGGCGTTTCGAACGAGCCCGCGACGCGAACATGTCTTGGTGCTGCGGCACCCAACCCGAAAACCAGCGCGCAAACGATGAAACCGCACAATCGCCTCAGTTCCGAGACCAGCCCGTACTTGCTGCAGCACGCGCACAATCCGGTGGATTGGTATCCGTGGGGACCCGAAGCGCTCGAGCGCGCGCGACGCGAAGACAAGCCGATCTTACTCAGCGTCGGCTACGCGGCGTGCCACTGGTGTCACGTCATGGAGCGCGAGTCCTTCGAGAACGAGGCGATCGCGCGGCAGATGAACGAGCATTTCGTCTGCATCAAGGTCGATCGCGAGGAGCGGCCGGACATCGACGAGATCTACATGGCCGCGACTGTCGCGCTCTCCGGCAGCGGTGGCTGGCCGATGACCGTGTTCCTCACACCCGAGCAGCAGCCGTTCTTCGCGGGCACCTACTTCCCACCGGTCGACAAATACGGGCGACCGGGATTTCCGACACTGCTCCGAAAAATCAACGAGCTATGGCAAGGTGAACGCGCCTCGCTGCTCGAACAAGCGGAGCAGCTGACGGCGCACGTGATCGAGCAAGCGCAAGCTTCGGCGCCGCTCGCAATCGGTCGGGAGGCGCTGCGCAGCGCCGCCAGCCAACTCCAGGCAAACTTCGACCAGCGCTATGGTGGATTCGGCAAAGCGCCGAAATTTCCGCCTTGTTCCGCACTTTCACTGCTGCTCAGGCAATACCAGCACGCGCCGAGCGAGGACCTGCTCGAGATGATCACGGGCACGCTCGACGGCATGAAGAACGGCGGCATCTATGACCACGTCGGTGGCGGCTTCGCGCGTTACTCGACCGACGAACGTTGGCTCGTGCCGCACTTCGAGAAGATGCTGTACGACAACGCACAGCTTGCGGTCGTATACCTGGAGGCATGTCAAGTCACGAAGAACAGTGAGTATGCGCGCGTCGCACGCGAAACCCTCGACTACGTGATTCGCGAGATGCAGGAGCCTGGCGGCGCTTATTTCTCCGCAACAGACGCCGACAGCGAAGGCGTCGAGGGAAAATTCTTCGTCTGGGCGCTCGACGAGATCATCGAGCTTCTCGGACGCGACGCCGCGGATCACTTCGCGACGTACTACGACGTCAGCGCGAAAGGGAATTGGGAGGGGCAGAACGTGCTCAACACGCCGCGCCCGCTCGAGCGCGTGGCAGAGGAATTGGGTATGCCCGCGCCGCTGCTGCGCGCCGAGCTCGAGCGCTCGAAAAAACAGCTATATGAAGCCCGCAAGCAACGCGTCCCGCCGCTGCTCGACGACAAGATTCTCAGCTCGTGGAACGGGCTCATGCTGTCAGCGATGGCGCTTGGCTACCGCGTACTCGGTCATCGTCACTATTTGGACTCCGCGGAGCGCGCCGCAGATTCACTCCTGAGCCGCATGCGCCGAGACGACGGTGGCTTATTTCATACGGCGCGCGGCGCGCGCGCACACGTGCCCGGATTTCTCGAAGACTACGCCTTTTTGAGTGACGGACTGATCGCACTGTACGAAGCCGGCGCTGCGCCGCGCTATTTGCGCGAAGCGGAACGCTTGCTCGAGCGCATGATCGAGGATTTCTCGGACGCCGAGAGCGGCGCCTTTTTCAATACGGCAAAGACCAGTGAACGATTGATCGCGCGCCCGCGTGAAGGACACGACGGCGCGATACCGAGCGCGAACGCCGTCGCCGCGCGCGCACTGTCGAAGCTCGCTTGCCATCTTGGCCGTGAACGCTACCGAGAACGCGCGGCCGGCGCGCTCCGCGCATACGGAAAGCTGATCGAGCGCTCGCCGCGTTCCTTCGCGACGTCCGTTTGCGTCGTGGATTTTTTGCTGCAATCACCGCTCGAAATCGCGCTCGTCGGCGCGGCGGGTGAGCCTTCATACGAGGCGCTGCGAAGCGCGCTTGGCGAACGGTACTTGCCAAACGCGATTTTCGCGCACCTCGACCCGACCAACACGCAAGCAGCAAACGTCGACCTGCCACTGACCGGGGGCAGGGCGCTCGTCGCTGGCAAAGCCGCGCTTTATGTGTGTCGAAACTTCGTTTGTCGGCTGCCGATCACGAGCCCCGAAGAGCTCGAGCGCGCGATCGCAGAAACTCAGCCGGGCGAGACGGTGCTCACCATCGCGCGGCGCGCCATCGCCGGCAAAGCATCAGCCGACGGTACAACGCGACGCACGGAGCGACTCGGCGTCGAAGCCAGCGCAGAGCTCGGGCGCTCGCGGCTTCGCGTGAGTGGGGTCGGCTTCGGTGGCTATCGCATCGACGACGCCACGTCGGAACATCGGGCCGCGCTCGAGCTCGCGTTGCGTTCGGGCATCAACCTGATCGACACCTCGACCAACTACACCGATGGTCGCAGTGAGCGACTGATCGGAGACGTCATCGCACGGCTCGTCGCTCAGCGAGAACTGTCACGCGACGAGGTCGTCGTGATTTCCAAGATTGGCTATGTCCAAGGGAAAAATCACGCTCTCGCGCGCTACCGCAAGGAGAGCGGCAAACCCTTCCCGGAAATGGTCGAGTACACGGAAGGGCTCTGGCACTGCATTCATCCCGAGTGGCTCGCCGATCAGCTGACGCGTTCACTCGAGCGCCTCGGGCTCGAAGCGCTCGACGTCCTCCTGCTGCACAACCCTGAATATTTCTTGGCCGACGCCGCGAAGCGCGGCCAAACTCCACTCGCCGACGCGCGCGACGAATTCTATCGCCGACTCGAACTCGCGTTTCGTCACCTCGAGACGGAAGTCAAAGCCGGTCGCATCGGAGCGTACGGCGTGTCGAGCAATACGGTCGCCGGATCGCCAAACGCACGCGACACGACCGAGATTTCGCGCATGCTCGCCGCGGCGCGCGCGGCCGCGCCCGCCGGACACCACTTTCAAGTCTTACAGCTTCCGCTCAATCTGCTCGAAAGCAACGCACTGTTTGGCGCAGACGGTTCCGAGAGCGTCCTGAGCGCGGCCCGGCGCGAGCAGATCGCCGTGCTCGTGAATCGCCCGCTCAACGCCATCCAGGGCGGCAGCATCCTGCGTTTGGCGCAGCCAAATATCCCAGAAAATGCGCCGAAATTCGAGCTCGCGCGTGCGAACCTGCTCGCGCTCGAGCGCGAATTTCGAAGCGCGATCGCGCCGTCGCTCGAGCTCGGCGACGGACTCGAAGCCGACCACTTGTTTGCTTGGGGAGACCGCATCGTCGAAATCGAGCCGCGCGTCGAAAGCCTGGTGCAATGGGAAGAGATCGAGTCTCACCTGATTGCACCCGAGCTCGGCAAGGTCTTGCGCGCGCTCGACGGCGCGTTGACCGGCGAGCTCGCCGAGCGATTTCGGGACTTCCGCGGTCGCTATCTGCGCGATCTCGAAGCTCTGTTTTTGGTAATGCGAGTCATTGCTGCACAACGCAGTCAAACTCGCGTGGCCACGATCGAGCGTGCGCTCGCACCGAACCTCGAGCCCGCGCTGCGCGCCGAACCGCTGTCGCGCCAGGCACTCGTCGCAGTGCGTAGTTTGCCCGGCGTGACGAGCGTCTTGCTCGGCGCTCGCCACGCTCGATATGTCGAAGATGCGCTCGCGGCGCTCGCATTGCCCAAGTTGAAGGATCCGGTTGCGGCATTCGCAGCGCTCCGCTCCCCTTGAGAGAAGAGTCGTGACTCCTTCGCACGGTGTGAACTGGTTGAACCACTAGTGCGAACGAGTCGCCACAAGTCGAGGGTCGAGCGCCGTTAATTCCTTGTATTTATTAGGCTGGTTGGATTGGCACACAGCTCGCTTAGCAAGGCGTCATGCACGCCTTGGCGCTGGTTTTGGTTGGGATCTGTTCGGCGTGGAACGTCGCGGGCTTGGTCGCGTTGTTGCGCGTCACGCGAGCGCGACGCGAATGCGCTCGGCCGAGTTCATGTCCGGTAAGCGTGCTCAAACCGCTGAACGGCGCTGACGCAGGTTTGTACGAGAACCTGAAGAGCTGCTTCGAACAGGATCATGAGCCGCTCGAGTTGGTCTTCGGCACGACGAACCCGAACGATCCGGCACTCGCAATCGTTGCCCGGCTCCAGCACGAATTTCCATGCGTGGCTTGCCAAACGATCGTGCACGATGGCGGCGCCGCGCTGAACCCCAAAGTCCGCAACTTACTCGGCATGTTGCCCCACGCAAGCCACGATCTCTTGCTGATCAGCGACAGCAACGTTCGCGTTCCGAAGCACTACGTCAGCGAGCTCGTACGGATTCACACGCAGACCGGCGCGGGCATCGTCACGAACCTGTTTGCGGGGACCTCGGAAAACTCATTCGGCAGCGCGCTCGAAAACGTGCAGCTGAACGGCTTCTGTGCTGCCGGTTCGGCGCTGCCCACGCTAGTTGGCGACGCGGCGGTGATCGGTAAATCCACGCTGTTTTCCCGCACATTATTGGAAAAATTGGGGGGTCTGTCGCGTCTATCGTGTGTGCTCGCCGAAGATTTCATTCTTGGAAAGATGTTCGAGAACGCTGGTCATCGCGTGGTCATCGCACCGACGGTGCTCGAGAGCCCGAGCACCGGTCTCACGCTGCGCGACGCGTTCTCGCGTCACCTGCGCTGGGCGATGCTGCGCTGGCGCTTGCGTCCCACCGCGGCCCTGTTCGAGCCCCTCACGAGCCCGCTCTTGATGTTGCCGTTCGCCTACCAGGTCTTAGGAGTCGGCGCCTTACTCTGGCTCGCGATCGTGCTTGCCATCCGCGATCTCGGAGGCTGGGTCACGCTGCGCGGCTGGCGCCGTGCGTGGATACCGCTCGTGCTCGCGCCGATTCGTGAGCTTGCGGCACCGTTCGCTTGGGCGATCGGCGCATTCAAGAAGCACATTACCTGGCGCGGGCAGCGACTACGCCTATCCGCCGGAACGCTGCTCTACGCCGAAGCGGTTTCGCGCACGACGCGCTAGCCGAGGCGCGACGCGACGTCGGCCGGCGGTTTTTCTGCGCGAACGCCGAATACCTCCGAGTCGAGCACTCGCCGAACGACTTGGAACTCGTTGCACAACTCGCTGACTTCGAGATCGAGCCCGAGCAGGTCGCCCTTCTTCACTCTGCGCTCGATCGCTTCGGCGAGTGCCGCCATGCGTAGCGCGCCGAAGTTGGAGCAAGCCCCCTTCACCGAGTGAATCACGCTGAGGAGTTTTCGCTCGACGCGCTCGTCGGCGGCTTCGCGTAGAGACTCGAGTCGGCGATCCATGTCCTCGACGAAAATCAACGACAGCTCCTCCACGATGCGCGGTGAACCAGCTTCGTCTGCCAACTCGCGCAGCCGCGACAAGTCCACTGACGCGGGCGCGGTACCAGTCGGTTGGAGATTGGGCGCCGAGATCTCGCCGATGGGCTCGCGTCGATCAACGACTCGCACGCCAGCTTGCTCGACAATCGAGAGCCAGTGCGATGCCTTCCGGCGTAAGGTCGAAAGCGAAAACGGCTTGGCAATGAAGTCGTCCATGCCGGCTTGCAGGCAGGCCTGACGCGCGCCCGGAACCGTACCCGCGGTCACGGCGACGATCGGAACGCGCCGGCCGGGACTCTCCACGGCGCGAATTTGCCGTGTGGCCTCGAGTCCATCGAGGTCCGGCATGTGGCAGTCCATCAGCACCAGATCGTAGTCGCCGTGGTGAAAGCGGCGCACGGCATCGCGCCCGGTCGGAGCGAGGTCGACTTCACAGTTCAATGTCTTCAACACTCGTTCGATCAGCGCGCGGTTGAACTCGTTGTCCTCCGCGAGCAGCACTCGGAAATTGCGCTTGCTGCCGTCGAGGCGCACGCTCTGTGGTCCCGGGGCGCGCGGCGGATTCGTCTTCGACTGTTCGGTGACGTCCGTCAGCATTTGATCGATCACCGAGAGCAGCTGTTGACCCGAACGATGGACGTTCTGCGCAGCCTGCCGCTGCTCGGGATCGAGCTCACTTTCGAGCAATAGTTCGCTCGCGCCAATCACGACCGTCATCGGCGTGCGCAGGTCATGGCCGAGCGCAGACGAGGCAAATTGCAGTGGATTTGCTTCTTCGCGAAACCGATGCGCGAAGCGCAATAGCAGCGTCTGCCACTGCTCGAGGTTCGGCACTTGATCCGGATCGACGCCAGCCGAAACCAGCTCGCGTAGCATTTCGGGCGGCAGAGATAGAGGTGGCTCGGTGTTCGAGCCAGTACTCATGCGACGTCCCTCGACAGATCGAGTGTCGCGATCCGCCGGTACAATGTGGCGCGCCCGATGCCGAGCAGCTTTGCCGCTTTGCCGACACTACCTTGAGTCGCGCGCAGCGCGCGTTGAATCGCGCGCCGCTCGAGCTCGCGTAGCGGCAAAATCTCGGTTTCGACCTGGTGGCTCGCGCCGTTGCTCGTTCCCGGCACCACCGACAGTCCGAGCGACGGGAGCGCGAGTTCGCGGATGTCCGGCGGCAAGTCTGCGAGCGTGATCTCGTCTCCGCGGCAAGCGAGCAAGCTGCGGTGCACCACGTTTTGCAGCTCGCGCACGTTGCCCGGCCAGCGATGGCGCGACAGCGCCTCCAACACTTCCGGCGCCACGCGACGCACCTGCCGACCAATGTCAGAGGTCAGCGTGCGCAAGAAATGCCCGACTAGAAGCGGGATATCCTCGACGCGTTCGCGCAGTGCGGGGAGCTGAATCGGGTAGACAACGAGCCTGAAGTACAAATCTTCGCGGAAGCGACCGGCTTCGACTTCCGCGCGCAAGTCGCGATGCGTTGCACAGACGATCCGCACGTCGATCGGAATTTCGCTCGACGCACCGACGCGCCGGATCGTCTTCTCCTGCAGCGTGCGCAGGAGGCTCGCCTGAGTCATCAGACTCATCTCACCAATTTCGTCGAGCAAGAGCGTGCCGCCATTGGCTTGTTCGAAACAGCCGCGACGCATCTGAGTCGCTCCGCTGAACGCGCCGCGCTCGTGGCCGAACAGCTCGGATTCTTGCAAAGACTCTGGAATACCCGCGCAGTTGATGGCGACGAATGGACCACGCCGCCGTGAGCCGCCGCTGTGAATCGCCCGCGCGACGAGCTCTTTGCCCGTGCCGCTCTCGCCGGTGACGCAGACGGCGACTTCGCTTTCCAAAACACGCTGGACCTGGTGCGCCAGCTCGCGCATCGGCGGGCTTTTGCCGACGATCGCGCCGAGTACCGAGCGTTCGGTGAGCGCGCTTTCTAGCCTGCGGACGTTGATCACGAGCTCGCGGCGCTCGCGAGCGCGATGCACCGCGAGCAGCAAGCGATCGCGATCCAGCGGCTTCGTGATGTAGTCGTAAGCGCCAGCGCGCATCGCCGAAACGGCGGTCTCGATCTCGCGCTGCGCGGTGACGACGATGATCGGCAGCTCTGCGTCGCGTGCGCGTAGATGCTGAATCACTTTGATGCCCGTCACTTCGCCGAGGCCCAAGTCGACACAAGCGACTGTCGGCAGCTCGCCCTCGTTCTCGAGCACACTGCGCGCTGAGTCGTGCTCGATCACGCGGTAGCCCGTGCGCTCGAGCCAGAAGCGCATCAAGCGACGCGCGGTCGGGTCATCATCGACAACGGCGACAAGGTCCGAAGTCCCCTGAGTAGACGGCGCGCCAGTTTCCTCTTCGGTCATCGTTCACTTGGATGAAACGCACGATTTGGTCCCGCCTTTAGACGGCAAAGTCTCAGGAGTTCAGTTTGAGACGGAGTCGAGCTCGATCCGCTCCGCTATCGCACTTTGGCGCCATTGGTTAAGCGTTCAATATATTTGGTGGTTTCGCCAGGGAGCCGCGCGCCCGTCCGCGGCCGCGAAAGTGGCCCGTCGCTCGCAATAGCGGGTGCTCACCGTGGCAGCAGCAAGCAAAAATCCCAAAGTTCGCAGTTTGCCGATTCAGAGCGGCATGCTCCGCGTGAGCGGAGAAACCGTCGAAGGCCCGCGCCCATCCGACCTGTTCGACGTCTTCAATGATGACGATGGAGACCTGGTCGTCGTCCTGCTCGACGTGCGCGGCGCGGCGGAATCGTCCGGTAGCTTTCTGAGTTCGCTGATGCGAGCCGCGCGCACCGAGCTCGAGCTGCACGAACCGTTGCACCGAGTGGTGAGTGAGCTCGAACTGCAACTTGCAATGCGACCCGGCGTGGAGGCGGGCCTGATTGTGCTCCGCGTGTCGCAGCGGGATTCGCGCGTCGAGCTCTTGAACGCAGGCATGCCGCCCATCGCGAGCGCATTCCCCGGCGGAGAATTGCTGATTCACGCGGCGCTGTCCGGCCCGGTCGGTCGTCGCATTGGCGAGGTTCATCCTTACGAGCTCATACCGCTCGTCTGGGGCAGTACATGGCTCGCGCTCTCGGACGGCGTCACCGGTGGCTCGCTCGAACCCGAGGCGGTGCGCGCAGTGTGCGCGAGCCTCGAGCTCGAGCAGGCCGGAATGGCGCTAGCCAGCGCAAAAAGCGAGACCTTGTACGACGCCTTGCAAGAAGTCCTGCCACAGGCCCGTTTTCTCCGTGATGACGCGAGCTGCGTGTTCGTCGGAGCGGACGCACAAGGGCACGGTCGCTTTCGCTCCGGGATCGAGTCGCACTGACATCGGCCCACATCGCTCGGGCGCGTGGCTTCGCGAGCACTCTCCGTAGCTTGCGAGCAGAGAAGCGAGTAGTTTTCCCGATCCATGAAGATCCAGACCGTGACGATCGCGCGGCTTCGAGATGCGTTACTGCAGAGCGGAAGGCGACCGAGCATGGTCGCTTCGTCGGCATACGAGACGCTCACCCGCGAGGGTTTGCTCAGTCCCGAAGAGGTTGGCTCGCTGAACCGCGTCGAGCCGCTCGCGGAAACGATGTTCTTGATGATGGCAGCGGATGGCATGATTGCGGATGCTGAACGCGACGCCGTGCGCGGCGCGATCCGCGGCCTCACCGACAACTTGCTCCGCACCGGTACGATCAACGTGATGCTGGAGAACTACGAGAAGCGCTTGGCCGAGAACGGGCGCGACGCGCGTCTGCAAGAGATTGCGGAAGAGATCGCAGAAGATCCGAATGAGGCGGAAGGCGCCTTCGCGCTCGCCGCTGCAATCGCGCTCGCCGACGACGAAGTCACCGAAGAAGAGAACGCGTTCATCAATCAGCTCGCGGAGTGGTTCGGCATCAGCGACGAACGAGCGGATCAAATCCTCGATCAGCTCGAGGACGATCGCGACGCGGACGAGCCTACTTCCTAGTCGCGGCCGACTCCGGAGGCACGAGACGCAAGCAACCGAGCGCGTCGCGATCCGCAAAGCCGGTGCCGCCGACAGTCGCGGAAATCGCGGCGAGATGTTGCTCGAAGCGCGGCAACTCCGCCGCCTTGGCGCGTACGGGCTCGTAGCCCGCGATGTCGAACGGGCACACGGCGACCTCGGGCGGAGCGCCGTGCCGCAAGCGCACCTTCGCGATGAACGACGCGCGCGTCCACGGCAGCTCTTGCCGTCCGTCGAACACGAAGTTGCCGAGGCTGTAAAAGACGGGCCGAGCCTCGTACCAGCCCACGCCTTCTGGCACGTGCGGATGATGACCGATCACGAGATCGACACCAGTCGCCATCACAGCGTCGATGAACGCGCGTGTCTTGGTGAGCGGCGCGTCGAGGTATTCCTCGCCACCGTGGTAGCTCACCACGACGAAGTCGTAGCTCTTCCTCGCCGCGAGAAGACTTTCGCGCAGCCGCGCGAAATCCGCCCAGGCAACGTAGTGTCGCGCGTCTTCTTCTGCGAAGACGCCGAGGTTCCAGACTTGTGTCACCGCGAAAAAGGCAATGCTGAGTCCGCGCACGTTTAGCACCGCGGGACGATAAGCTTCGGCTTCGTCGCGACCGGTGCCAGCGTGACCGACGCCAACGCGATCGAGGTTTTCGAGCGTCTCGAACAGGCCGCGACGCGTGTAGTCCCATGCATGGTTGTTGGCGGTCGAAACAACCCCGATCCCGGCGCGAACGAGCGCATCCGCGCCAACTGGCGGGCCGGTAAATACCAGCACATGGTGCGGCGATTGCGTCTCACCACGCTGTTCGCTCAAGCCAGATTCCAGATTGACGAAGCGTACATCGGCATCGGCCCACAGCGATGCGACGCCACGCACCGGATCGTAGCCGGGCTCAGCCAGCAAGCGTTGACCGCAGCTGCGACCGAGGTTCACGTCGCCCGCGGCTGCGAGAACCAGCGAGGCGTCGGCGCCGGCTGGCGCGGATAATTCGACGGGCAGGGCGTTCGGCTTTACCGCAACCGTAATGGAGTGACTTGCAGCGGTCGGGCGCGCAATTTCCGCACGCGCGCAGCCGAACGCGACGCATGCGCAAAACATGAGTGGCGACCCAAAAACCAGCGCACGCATGCGCCGAGTGAAACATGACTGAAAGGCGCGCACCGGCGAGCGCGTTACTGACCGCACATTCAGCGGCTTAGCGGAAGCTGGCTTAAAACTCATCGACTCCGCCTCAAATCCTGACTAAGCGAGATGCCGTGAAAATAGCAGTCGTTGGATCCGGATACGTTGGGTTGGTGGCAGGCGCCTGTTTCGCTGATTCGGGCACCAATGTCATGTGCATCGATGTGGACGAGAACAAACTCGCGAAGCTCCGCGCGGGCGAGGTTCCGTTCTTCGAGCCGCGCTTGGCGGATTTGTTGAAGCGCAACTGGCCGCATCGCTTGGATTTCACGTCGAACTTGGCGGACGGGATTCGCGGGCGTGAGGTGGTTTTCGTTGCGGTCGGCACGCCGCCGCAAGAAGACGGCTCGGCCGATCTCTCTTACGTGCTGGGCGTCGCCGAGCAGGTCGCGAAAACCGCGGAGCATCCGTTGGTGTTGGTGCTGAAGAGCACGGTGCCGGTGGGCACGAACGCGAAGGTGCGCGCCGTCGTCGACAAGCACGCTCGTCACAAGATCGCCGTCGTGAGCAACCCGGAATTTTTGAAAGAAGGCGACGCGGTCAACGATTTCTTCAAGCCGGATCGCATCGTGATCGGCACTGACGACGACCATGCCTTCGAGCTGCTCGATCGCTTGTACTCGCCGTACAATCGCCAGCGCAGCCGTCTTCAGCGCATGAGCCCAAAGAGCGCTGAAATCGTGAAGTATGCGTCGAACGCGCTGCTCGCGACCAAGATCAGCTTCATGAACGAGATCGCTCACCTGTGCGATGTGGCTGGCGGCGATGTCGAGCACGTGCGCTTGGCCGTCGGCTCGGACGAGCGCATCGGCATGCAGTTCTTGTATCCGGGCCTCGGCTTCGGCGGCAGCTGCTTCCCGAAGGATTTGCGTGCGCTGGTGCACACCGGCGAGGAGCACGGTCTGAAGCTGGAAGTGGCGAGCGCCGCCGTGCGCGCCAACGAAGTCCCGGTCAAGACGTTGCTCACGCACATGGAAAAGGATCTCGGCGGGCTCAGCGGCAAGCTGATCGCGGTCTGGGGTCTGTCCTTCAAACCCAAGACAGACGACGTGCGCGAAGCTCCTGGCATCAAATTGATCAGTCAGCTCGTTGCGCGCGGCGCGCGCGTGCGCACGACCGATCCGCAAGCGCGTGAGACCGGCCGCGCGAGCCTGAAACACCTCGGCCTGCTCGACAACGTCGAGCTCTTCGACAACGAATACGAGACCTGCCGCGGCGCGGACGCGCTCGTGCTCGCCACCGAGTGGAACGAATACCGAAACCCGGAGTTCCCGCGCGTGCGCGAGCTGATGCGCGGTCGCCACGTGTTCGACGGTCGCAACATGTGCGTGCCGAGCGCGGTCGCAGCCGCCGGGCTCGCCTATCGCGGCATGGGCCGTCCGACGCTCGGCTACTGAGCGCATCCGGCTCGATCACGAGCGAAGCGCGGGCGCGCATTTTTCCCACGCATTTTCGCGAAACGCGCCACCGTTCGGGCCTTGGTCGCAAGTAGGCTCGAACGATGCTCAAGCTCCCGTCGGATCGCGCGCATCGCGAGCTGTGCCGCGTTTTCCCAAAACTCTTCAGCCTCACGCGCGGCAACGCGGTCGTTCGAAAATCGAGGAGCGCCCCGGGCTTCCGGATTTCGCGCTACGAAAAGCGCGTTGTCGTCGAGCACGGCAGCGCTTCCGAATGGTTTCGAGCTCTCGGCGAGCTTTCACGCGCGCCCCAACTCGAGCGCCTCGACGTCACGCCGGAATTCGATTTTCGCGGCTTGATGATCGATGCCTCGAGGAACGGCGTACCGCGCGTCGAATCGCTCGAATTGCGCATCACCGAGCTCGCGCTGCTCGGCATCAATCAGCTCACGCTCTACACCGAAGACACCTACGAAGTCGCGGGCCATCCGCTCGTCGGCTACATGCGAGGCGCGTATTCGAGAGCCGAAATTCGTCGCATCGTCGCGTACGCGAAGCTGTTCGGGATCGAAATGTTCCCGTGCATTCAAACGCTCGCGCACCTCGAGCAAGTGCTGCAATATCGCCGTGCGTACGCGCCGATTCGCGACACATCGTCCGTGCTCTCGGTCAAAGCCAAGGGCACGCGCGACTTCGTGGCAAGCCTGATCGACTCGGCGAGCGCGCCGTATGACTCGCGCGTGATCCACGTCGGAATGGACGAGCCGTGGGATCTCGGACGCGGCACCTGCTTCCGCGTAAACACCAAGATCGATCCGCGCGAGCTTTACTTGGACCACTTGAAAATCGTCGCGGCGCTCTGCGCCGAACGCAAACTCGAGCCGATCATTTGGGGAGATCTGGTGCTCGGCCAACACACGTACAACGGCGATTTACCGATGACGCCCGCGCAGTGGCGGCGCATCCCGAAGAACATCACGCTCGACTACTGGCAATACTTCTCGGAAGACGAAGCGCGCTATCGCAGCGACGTGCGGCGCTTCAAGCAATTCGACTTCGATCCGATCGTTTCGCCGGCGCTTTGGAATTGGGATCGTTTTTGGGGTTTGCGCGAAAAGGCGAAGCGCACGTTCGTGCCGATGCTGCGCGTCGCCAAAGCCGAAGGCGTGCGCCGAGTGCTCATGACGATGTGGGGCGACGATGGCCAAGAGGCGCCCTACCGCAGCAATTTCCCGGGCCTCGCGCTCTACGCCGAGTACTGCTTTCGTACCAATCCGAACTCGGCCGACGTTCGGAACATGCTGCAAACTCTCGCAGGAGACAGCGAAGAGAGCTTTCTGCTCCCGAGCGCGCTCGATTGCCCGGACGAAGCCGCGATCGTCGGAGTCGGCAATCTCGCAAAGACATTCACTTGGGACGACCCGTTGCTCGGCCTATTCTCCGCGCACCTCGAGCGACGCGCGATGAGCGGGCACTATCGGAAACTCGCTCAGCGGCTGGCGGTGCAAGCGCGCAAAGCCGCGCCGCGAAATCGCGTGCTGTTTCGTTTCGCGGCCGCGCTCGCGGCGTGTCTGGCGGTCAAAGCCGACTTGCGCACACGCGCGCGAAAAGCTTACTTGAGCAAAGATCGACGTGCACTCTCTGCCATCGTCGCCGACACGACGCGGACGATTCGGCTGATGGAGCGTCAGTGGCAAGCGCACCGCGAGATCTGGCTCGAAGAGAACAAGCCCTTCGGCCTCGAGGTGCTCGACCTGCGCTACGGCGGACAAATCTCGCGCCTGCACGTGCTCCGCGAAAAACTGCGCGAGCACCTCGCAGGTCACGCGCCGCGGATCGACGAATTCGAGGTGAAGCCACAAAATTTCCTGGGCAAATACCCATTTCACGGCCGCAAGTACCGCGGCACCGCGTCGCCCGTATTTAGTGTTTGGGTTTGAAGCGCGCTGCGGCACGCTTCGTCGCGGTCAACCGCCCAAGCGTCGAACGCGCGCCAACACCTCGTCCTCGAAGCGGCGCATCAAAGACGTAACATGCGCGGAAGGATCCCCTTCGTGCATCAGCGGCGTCAGATCCATGCCCCAGATCAACGACGTATGCTGATCGGTGCCGTGGCTTTCGAAGTACGTCGCGTGCGCTTTGCGTCGACCCGCTGTCGCTAGATCATAGCGTTTGCCGCCGGCAATCTGTGAGTCGAACACGCCCATCAGCGCGCTTTGCAAATTCTCATGGCGATCGACGGCCATCTGCACTTTGTCCGCGTCGCATAGCCAGTCCAAATCCCGCCACACTTCGCAGCCGATCAGCCGCTGAGGGCGTGCACTTGGCTCGAGCGCGCGACACGCCGCAATCACGCGCAACGCCACCGCGACGTGCGTGTCGTGTTTGTCGGCCAAATTGTGCGTGTAAACGACTTCGGGCTGCGTCGCGCGGAGAATGTTCGTCAAATCTTGGAGCACTCCTTCGTGCTTCGCATCTTTCACCGACGAACTCGGATGCGAGAGCAGAAACTGCGCCGCATACTCGCCGACGTATGCGGCTTTCTTCTGCTCACGACGACGCACTTCTTTCATCTGCTCGTCGCTGAAGCCCTTGTATTCGAAGTCACGCGCGCTGCCCGCGCCGTCCGTTACGATCACGCCGGTAAACCAGCGATCATCGCGCGCGAAGCATTCGAGGATGCCGTGCGCGGCCATGAACTCGAGATCGTCTTGATGCGCGCCGACACCCAGGTGCGTGGTTCGCGGCAACGCGCGTTCGAACGCGAGCTGATCCGGAATGAAGATCTCCGCGGCAGAGTGACTCAAGTTCATGACGACCTCAATGCGCTTTCAAACGCGGTAAGCTGGCCGCGGCGATCGATTGCCCGACGCGCCGCGTGGCTTCGTCAGGCAGATGAATATTGAGCGTTTTTCCGAGCTCTGGCGATTCGTGCCGCAAAACCTCGCGCGTCTTTTGCAAGAGAATGTTGCCGCCCTCGCCAGAAGTGACGCGGCCGAGCAGGAGCACGTGCTTCATCGGATAGAAATCCGCGTAGTGCAAAAGGCCGTAGCCCAAGTAGACGCCGAGCGACTCGAAAATGCCGCGCGGACGCGGATCACCATTCTTGAGTAGCTCTTGCACGTGCTTCAACTTCGCACCAGGTGACGCCTTTTCGTCGAGCTCGATGCCGGCGCGCGCGGCGAGGCGAATCACGCCATCTTGCGAAAAGTAACCGACGCCGGTGCCGCGATCGCCAGACCACTCGAGATCGACTGCCGCGTCCGCGCCGTAATCGACTGGCGCGAAGGCGAGCTCGTTGAGCCAGCCGGTGATGAGTCCTTGAGGGTTGACGTAGCCGACCGCTTCGCTCGTACCCATGGCGATGCCGAGCACCGAGTGATCTTTCAATTCGAGCGCGCCGGCGAGCGCGGTCACGTCGCCATCATTGGCGACCTCGAGCGGCACATCCCCCCATTTTTTCGCGATATCGAGGTAGATATTTTTGATTCGCGCGTTGAACCCAGCTTCCGGCACTTTGCGGAATAGCGACGCCACCATCGTGCGATTTTTGACGTAAATTCCTGCGGAGCTCACGCCGATCGCGTCGATGCGCGGCAAGTGTTCGGCCGCGCGCCGGATCGAGTCGTCGATGCCGTCGAAGTGATATTGCGGATCGCTCTGCAGCTTGGGCTCCCACACGATTTCGCACGAGAACACCTCTTTACCGTCAATCACGGCCGCAACCTTGCGATCGCTCCCGCCGGCGTCGAAGCCGATGCGACAACCCTCGAGGTGCCCGCCGACGGCGGAACCTTGCTCGCGCTCCAGTGGTAGTGCCTCGAAGCTCACGTGCTCGACGACGAACTTCGGCTGCTCGTAGATTTTGGCGAAGAAATCGGCGTCGAACGCGCGCGCGCCGCCCGGCGCGTATTCGCGCGCGAGCTGCTCTGCGATTTCGCGCGGTCCCGCCACGCTCAGCCGGAAGCCTCCCTTTTGCCAGAGCAGAAACTTCAGGATGCGCTCGACATAACGGAAGTTGTCCCGCGCGTGCGGGTGCGCGAGCGGCAGTAGCTTCGTTTCGAACAGCGAAACGTTGCCGCCATCGCGTTCGAGCGCGAGCGCGAGACGCACGCCTTCCACGCGGGCCACTTCCGCACGGAACGCGCGATTCCCGAGCCAGGCGGGCCGAAACTCGCGGTGCAGGGGCGGCGCCACATTCGGCGGCTGCTCCAGCAGCGTTTCTGCCATACCGTCAGCAGAGCTTACGGCAGTGGAAGAGACGCGGGAAGACTCGGAAATCATGCACTACTCTGGCCCGAAGCCAGCGCCTCGAGGTTGCCGAATCGAATCGGAAAAATGGCGCGATTCTGCGCGAAACGCCGAGCTTCGCGCAGCGATCGTAACCCGAAGCTCGGCCTTTTTGTCCGAGCATCAAGAGATCGTCCGACATGTCATCGCGGTCTGGATGACCTTCAGATTGCAGCCTCAGCGCGCGGGCGTCAGAATCAATGCGCCGAGCGGCGGGATGCGCAGCCTCACGGAACACGGTCGACCATGGAGCGGCAGCGGATCCGTCTCCACGACGGACGAAGTCTGGAATTCGCTGCCACCGAAGCGCAAATCGTCGCTCGAAAGCCGCTCGATGTAACGTCCGGCGCTCGGCACGCCAATGCGATATTCGTCTCGCGGAACCGGCGTGAAGTTCAACACGACCACGACGTGCTCCGGGCCGTCCCGGCGGATGTAACTGAGGATCGTGTTGTCCTTATCACTGCAGTCGATCCACTCGAAGCTCGAAGGATCCGGATCGCCGCGCCACAGCGCCGGCGTATCCTTGTAAAGCTTGCCGAGCTCGGAGATGTAGTCTTGGAGCGCGCGCCGCTGCGGATGATCGGCGATGTGCCAATCGAGACTCGTCTCGACGTTCCATTCGTGGTGCTGCGCGAACTCGGTGCCCATGAACATCAGCTGCTTGCCCGGACGCGTGTACTGGTACGCCAAGAGCAGCCGCAAATTGGCGAGCTTTTGCCAGAAATCCCCGGGCATCTTTTCGATCAGCGAGCCTTTGCCGTGCACGACTTCATCGTGCGAGATCGAGTTGATGAAGCGTTCGGTGTACTCGTAGAGCATCGAGAACGTGAGCTGATCGAGGTGATACTTGCGATGCACCGGCTCTTTCGTGAAGAAGCCGAGCGTGTCGTGCATCCAGCCCATGTTCCACTTGAAGTCGAAGCCGAGCCCACCTTGCGCGGGCGGACGCGACACGCCGCCCCAGGCCGTCGACTCTTCCGCGACGGTGAACGCGCCGGGCGCTTCATCGCGGATCACGGCGTTGACCGTGCGCAAAAATTCGATCGCTTCGATGTTCTCGCGGCCGCCGTACGGATTCGGCAACCACTCGCCCTCTTTGCGGCTGTAGTCGAGATAGAGCATCGACGCGACCGCATCCACGCGCAAGCCGTCGACGTGAAACTCGGACAGCCAGTAGAGCGCGTTCGCAGTCAGGAAATTACGCACTTCGCTGCGCCCGAAGTTGAAGATCAGCGTGCCCCAATCCGGGTGCTCGCCGCGACGCGAATCCTCGTGTTCGTACAGCGCGGAGCCATCGAAGCGACGCAGGGAAAAGTCGTCTTTCGGGAAATGCGCGGGCACCCAATCGATCAGCACGCCGATGCCGTGCTGATGGCAATAGTCGACGAAGAAGCGAAAATCATCGGGCGAGCCGTAGCGCGACGTGGGCGCGAAATAGCCCGTCACTTGATAGCCCCAAGAAGGATAGAACGCGTGCTCCGCCACCGGCATCAGCTCGAGGTGCGTGAAACCGAGACGCTTTGCGTGCTCCACCAGGCGCACGGCGAGCTCGCGGTACGTGAGCCAGCGGTTTCCTTCTTCCGGAACGCGCGCCCAGGAACCCAAATGAAGCTCGTAAATCACGACCGGTTCGCGGCCAATATCGCGCCCTGCGCGCGCCTTCATCCAAGCTTCGTCGCCCCAGCTGTAGCTCGAACGCGCGACGCGCGACGCCGTGAGCGGCGGAGCCTCCATCTCCATCGCGAATGGATCGGTCTTCAGCCGCAGCTGACCTTCTTTGGTCCGGATCTCGTATTTGTAGAGCGTGCCGACATTGATGCCCGGCACGAACAACTCCCAAATTCCGCTCGATCCGAGCGAGCGCATCGGCAGCAGTCGGCCATCCCAATTGTTGAATTCACCGACCACGCTGACGCGCTCGGCGTTTGGTGCCCAGACAGCGAACGCCGTTCCGGTCACGCCGTCGAGCACGCGCACGTGCGCGCCGAGCACTGTCCAGAGCTTCCGATGCGTGCCTTCGCCAATCAGGTGCAAATCCAGATCGCCGAGACTCGGCATGAAGCGGTACGGATCTTCGCGTTCCCAAGTCGACCCGTTGCCGAAGCCAAACCGCAGGCGATACGCGAGCGGTAGTTTTGCCTCTGGCATGAACGTCGCGAATAGCCCGCCACCGAGCTGCGTCATAGGTCGCGCTTCGTTGCCGATGATCAGCGTGCACGCGATCGCATCTGGATGAAACGCGCGCACCACCGCGCCGTTCGTGTCTCCGGAACGCGCTGGATGAGCGCCGAGCACTGCGTGCGGATTGTGCGACGAATCGTCGCGCAGCCGTTTCAAAAGCTCGGGATCTCCACTCAGCAGCGAGATCGGAGCAGGCGCGGAAGAAGGCGGAATAGAAGCGTAATTCATCAGGCTACCACGTAGCAAAGCAGCACCAGAGAGTGCGGCGCAACATTGATTCCGCCGCCCTTCGGAACGCGGTGGGTTTGTTGGGCAGTGTTGATGACTTCTTGCCAATGGCCGCTCGCGCTCGGGGTCCCTGGCATGTTCGGCATCGTGAAATGGCGGGCGCGATTGCTGGCATTGAGCAGAAGCAAGAGTGTTTGACCACGATTCGGCCGGCCACGCTCGTCGACGTCATCGGATGCGTCCCCGGGAATGAGCATACCGAGCAGGTGATTGCGCGCGGTGCCCCAGTCCTCGATCGTCATTTCCGCCCCGTCCGAGCGGAGCCACATGACGTCTTTGAAGCCCTTGTCGCTCACGGGATCGCCGGCGAAAAAACGATGCCGGCGAAACACCGGGTTCGACTTGGTGATGCGGAACACTTCGCGCGTGAACTGCAACAAATCGAGCGAGCGCTCGTCCAAGTCCCAATTTATCCATGTCAGCGCGTTGTCTTGACAATAGGCGTTGTTGTTGCCGTTCTGGGTGCGGCCGATCTCGTCACCGTGCGAGATCATGGGGACGCCCTGCGAAAACGCCAGCGTCGCGAGCAGGTTCTTCTTCATGCGATCGCGCAGGCGCGTCACTTGGTTGGCCTTGGTTTCGCCTTCCGCGCCCCAGTTGCGGCTCCAATTGTCGTTCGCGCCGTCGCGATTCTCTTCCGCGTTGGCTTCGTTGTGCTTGCGCTCGTAGCTCACGAGATCGTGCAGCGTATAGCCGTCGTGACACGTGACGAAATTGATGCTCGCGTACGGGCCGCGATCGCTGCCCTGGAAAATGTCGCTCGAGCCGGACAAGCGCGACGCGAGCTCCGGCACTTGGCCTTCATCGGCGCGCCAAAAACGGCGAATGCAGTCGCGATAGCGCCCGTTCCACTCGGCCCAACCCGGCGGAAATGCGCCCAAACGATAGCCGCCAGGACCCACGTCCCAAGGCTCGGCGATGAGCTTCACTCGGCACAGCGCCGGGTCTTGCTGCACGAGCGCTAGGAAGCGCGAGAAGCCGTCGAATTCGAACGGATCGCGAGCCAGGGTGGGCGCAAGGTCAAAGCGAAAGCCATCGACGTGCATCTCGTTCACCCAATAGCGAAGGCTATCGAGGATCAGCTGCAGCGAACGCGGGTGCAGCACGTTGATGCTGTTGCCGCAGCCGGTGAAGTCGACATGATGTCGCGCTTCGTGCGGCACGAGCCGGTAGTACGCCGGATTGTCGAAGCCGCGAAAGCACAGCGTCGGCCCGAGCTGGTTGCCCTCGCCGGTGTGGTTATAAACGACATCGAGGATCACTTCGATCCCAGCGCGGTGAAAGATCTTCACCATCGTCTTGAACTCATGCACCTGCTCGCCCATGCACCCGGTCGCGTATGCAGGGTCTGGCGCGAAAAAGCCGAGCGTATTGTAGCCCCAGTAATTCGAGAGCCCGAGATCGATCAAGCGGCGCTCGCTCATCGCTTGATGAATGGGCAAAAGCTCGACCGCGGTCACGCCGAGCGAACGCAGATGATCGAGAATTGGGTCCGAAACCAGGCCGAGGTAAGTGCCGCGCAAATTGCCGGGTACTTCGGGGTGAAGCTTGGTCATGCCGCGCACGTGGCACTCGTAAATCAGCGTGCGGCTCCAGGGGATGTTCGGCGGACGATCGTCGCCCCAGGAAAATGCGCTCTCGACCACCATGCTCTTCGGCACGACCGGCGCGCTGTCACGTTCGTCGAAGGTCAGATCCAGATTCGGGTCGCCGATTTTGTAGCCGAAGGTTTCGTCCGGACAGGTGATCTTGCCCGCGATCGCTTTGGCGTAGGGATCGATCAAGAGCTTGTGCGGATTGAAACGCTGCCCTTGTTCCGGCGCGTACGGGCCCTGTACGCGATAGCCGTAAAGTTGACCGGGACGCGCGTCCGGCAAATACACGTGCCAGACGCGGTTCGTGCGTTGCAAGAGCGGAATCCGAATCGATTCTCTCGTCGCAGTCGGTGAATCGAACAAGCACAGCTCGACGCCGGTGGCTTGCCCGGAAAAAACCGCGAAGTTGACGCCTTCGCCGTCCCACGTGGCGCCGAGTGGCTGCGGCGAGCCTGGCCTAGTGCGCATGCCTCAACCACGCTCCATCACGGTAGCCTCGTGACGCGGAACACGTGGCCGACGCGCTCGGTCGGATCGAGCCGCACATAGTTCCGCGCGCCGCGCCAGATGTAACGCGCGCCGGTGAGCAAGTCGGCCATTTCGTAGGCTTCGCCTGGACCGATGCCGAGCTGATCGATCGGCACTTCGACCATCGTCTCGTGCATCAGGTGCGGATCGAGATTCACCACGATGATGAGTTCGTTGCCCGGCGCCCACTTGCGATAAGCGAGGATCTGCTCGAAGTCGGTGTTCAAGAAGCTGACGTTGGTGAGGGCGTGCAGAGCTGGTTGCTCGCGGCGAATGCGGTTGAGCTTGCTGATATCCTGCTTGATGTTTCCAGGAGCGTTCCAGTCACGCACGCGGATCTCGTATTTTTCCGAGTCGAGGTATTCCTCGCTGCCGTGATGAACCGGCACGTTTTCGCACAGCTCGTAGCCGCTGTAGATGCCGTAGGTCGGTGACAGGGTCGCTGCGAGCAAGAGCCGCAGCCGAAACGCGGGTCGCCCGCCCGTTTGCAAGAACTCGTGCAAAATGTCCGGCGTGTTCGTGAAAAAATTCGGCCGAAAATAATCAGCCATCTCCGTCCGCGTGAGCTCGTTCAAATAGTCGCGCAGCTCCCAGGCCGAGTTTTTCCAGGTGAAGTAGGTGTAGCTCTGAGTGAAGCCGAGCTTGCCGAGGCTCTTCATGCGCTTTGGCCGCGTGAACGACTCGGACAGGAAAATCGTTTCCGGGTGCTCGCGTTGCACGTCGCGGATCAGCCATTCCCAGAACGAGAACGGCTTCGTGTGCGGATTGTCGACGCGGAAAATCGTCACGCCGTGCGAAATCCAGAACAGCACCACGTCGCGACAGGCATTCCACAAGCCCTCGCGATCCTTGCACCAAAAGTCGAGCGGATAGATGTCCTCGTATTTCTTCGGCGGATTTTCGGCATAGCGGATGCTGCCATCGGGACGAATGAAGAACCATTCCGGATGCTCTTTCACCCACGGATGATCGGGCGAGCACTGCAGCGCGAAGTCGAGCGCGATCTCGATGCCGAAGTCCTTCGCACTCGCAACGAGTTTCTCGAAGTCCGCGAGCGTGCCGAGCTCGGGATGAATCGAAGTGTGACCGCCGGCTTTGCCGCCGATCGCCCACGGACTCCCGACGTCGCCCGGCGCACACGTCGGCGCGTTGTTGCGGCCTTTGCGGTGCGTCTCGCCAATCGGGTGAATCGGCGGCAAGTAAATCACGTCGAAGCCGAGTGCCGCGATTTCCGGCAAGCGCCGCGCGCTGTCCGCAAACGTGCCGTGCTTGCCCGGTTCGCGAGCCTGCGAGCGCGGAAAAAGCTCGTACCAAGCTGAAAAACAGGCCTCCGCGCGATCGACGTAAACCTCGAGCTGCTCCGAGCGCGAGGCTTCTTCGGCAAACAAGGGCGCATTGACGAGGTCGAGCAAATCTTCAGCGAACGCAATTTTGAGCCGTTCGTCGAGCGCGTGCTTCGCGTCCGCGAGACGCTTCGCGGCTTCCTCGACGCGTCTCGCGGAGTCGCCCGCGAGCTTCTGCGCGAGCCGCGACAGAATGCGCGCACCTTCGAGCAGCTCGGAGCGCACGTCTTGCCCCGCGTTCACGCGTTTGCCGAGATCGGAGCGCCAAGTGCCGAAGCGATCGGGCCAAGCTTCGACCAAGTATTGCCACATCCCGATCTGATCGACTTTGAACGAGCCGTACCAGCGATCCGCGTCGAAATGATACGCGAGCGGCAGGGCGCGGTACTCGCTCTCGCCGGGCCGCCGATAGAGAATGCGCGCGGCAATCGAATCGTGACCATCCTTGAAAATGTCGGCGCTCACTTCGAGCGTGCTGCCGATCACGCGCTTAATCGGATAACGACCTGCGTCGAGCCTCGGCGTGACATTTTCGATCACCAACTGCTCTGCGTTGCGCACAGAAAAATTCATCTTCAGGGCTTCCTTGCGCAGCCCTTTTAGCCCAATTTTCTTCGATGCTGGCGGCTTTTGGCGACGGCCCGCACAGGCCCGCGCGACTTGCCCAGTAGCGCGAAGGATCGCACCCTGAAAGGCATGCAGACTCGCGAGCAGTCCGCGCCGTTTCCACACACGCTCCTACTCAACAACTTTTACGCCGGCAAAGCGCGGCCCAGCTCGGGCCCGCACTTCGAACGACGAAATCCAGCCAATCACCAAGATTTGGTCTCGATCGCGCCGGAGAGCTCGGCCGAAGACGTGCGTGCGGCGTGCGTCGCGGCAAAGGAGGCAGCCGCAGCGTGGGCGCGTACACCAGCGCCGCAGCGCGCGGAGGTGCTCGCGCGTTTGGCATTTTTGCTGGTTCGAGACAAAGAAGCGCTTGCGCGTTTCGTGACCCGCGAAATGGGCAAGCCGCTCCGTGAAGCACGCGGCAGCGTGCAAGAGGCGATCGACACCGCGGCATTCTTTCAAAGCGAAGGCCGGCGCCTCTACGGGCAAACCGTGCCGAGCGAGCTCCCAGACAAAGAGCTCTTCACTTACCGCCGGCCGCTCGGCGTGGTCGGCGTGATCACGGCGGGCAATTTCCCCATCGCGGTACCGTCGTGGAAAATCATTCCCGCGCTCTTGTGCGGCAATGCCGTGGTCTGGAAACCATCCGACGACGCGCCGGGCACTGCGGAATTGTTTTTGCGCGTGTGGCTGCGCGCGGGTCTGCCCCCAGGTGTGCTCAGCGTCGTGCACGGCGCAGGCAAAGACGGCGCCGGCCAATTCTTGGTCGACCAAGTCGAAGCGGGGCTGCTCGCGAAAATTTCGTTCACCGGCTCGACCGCGGTTGGACGCAAAATCGGCGAGATTTGCGGCCGCAATTTGCAGCAACCATCGCTCGAATTGGGCGGCAAAAATCCGCTCGTGATCTTGGCCGACGCGGACGTCGAGCTCGCGGTCGATGGCGCGCTGTGGGCGTCGTTCGGCACCGCAGGCCAGCGTTGCACCAGCGCCGGCAACGTGATCGTCGATCGACGCGTGATGCCGCTCGTGCGCGAGAAGTTGTCGCGCCGCGCGCGCACCCTAAAAATCGGCGATCCGTCGAACCCGAACGTCGACTATGGCCCGATGATCAATCACCGTTTCATGGACGGCTTCATGCGCCAGCGCGAAACCGGCCTCGACGACGGCGCAACGCTCCTATTCGACGGCCGCCGCATCCTGCCCGGCGAAGAGCCGGAAAATTTCTCCGGCAACGCCGCGCTCGGCTTGTACGCGAGCCCGCGCATCTTCGATCAGGTGAAGATGAACATGCGTATCGCGCAAGAAGAGTGCTTCGGCCCGACCATCAACTTGGTCGAGGTCGATGGCTTCGAGGAAGCCATGGCCGCGGCGAACGGCACGCCATACGGGCTTTCGAGCGCGATTTACACGCGCGATGCGCGGCTGATGCTGCGCTTCAAAGAAGAAATCTCGGCCGGCATGAGCAGCATCAACAACTCCACCACGGGCGCCGAAGCGCACTTGCCGTTCGGCGGCAACGGTTGGTCCGGCAACGGCACGCGCGAAAGCGGCATCTGGGTGCTCGACGCGTACACGCGCTGGCAAGCCGTGAACGTCGATCTCTCCGGCAAGCTGCAGAAAGCGCAAATCGACGTCGCCGCGTCGAGCTTGCCCGAAGCCGAAAACCTCGAAGCGATTTTGCCGCCGCGTCAGTGACGCAAAATCACTTGCCGGCGTCGCGCGCGTCGTCCGAGTGCACGCGGTGCGGTTCGTCGTCCGGCATTGCCCAGGCAGGTTTGACCCAGCCGGCGTCGGGCCCGGACGCGGCGCTCGGCGCTGTTGAAGCATTTGATTTGGGGGCCGCCGACGCGCTCGCGACGGGGTGGCCACTCGCCACGGATTTTGCGGACGCGCTCGTAGCCGGCGCGGACGACTCTTCACGCGCGGATCCGGCGTGCTCCGGCGCTTTCTTTTCCGGTCGCCCGCGCGACGGCGCAGCGTCGTCCCGCGTGGGCGGCGGCGCTGCGCTCGGCAACGGACGAAGGCGCGGATCGTGCTGCCGCTTCATGAACACGAAGCCCGCGCCGAGCCCGATCGCGAGCGCAGTCGCGGCCACTGCAAACACGAGGCCCGCACCCGAACGCTTACGCGGCGGCTCGGACTCCGCCTGCGCGAGCAGCTCGGCGATTACGGCGCTGTTCGGCCGTGAAATCTCGGGCTGTGAATGCTCCGGCCGAGATTTGCTCGGCGGCGAATTGGCGGGACGAGCATTGGGCGAACGCGAGCTCTTGGGTCCGTCCGAGTACGACGAGCTCGCTTCATTGGGCATCGCGATCGTTGCCGCGTGTTGATCCGCCGGCACGCTGCTACTCGCCAGGCGAATGCGCGAGTTCGATTCGGCCGCGATCGTCGGCGCGGACGAATCCGGTGCCGGCGAATCGATGCGCGTGCGCGCTTGCGAATTCGGTGCGGCTTCCTCGCTCGAGGTGACGGACACCTCCGGCGAAGTCCATGGCACTTCGCGCGCGGTTTCGCTGCCGAGCACTTCGCGCAGAGCATCGGTCAATTCGCGGGCAGATTGGAAACGCGCGTCCGGATCACGGGCGACCGCGCGTGCAAACCAAGCATCGAAACCGAGCGGAACCGAGGCGATCTCGGACGGCACTGGGATGTCCCGAATGCAGATCTGCAAAACCAAATCCCCGAGTCCGTCGCTATAAAACGGCCGTTTGCCGGTCAAGCATTCGAACGCGATCACGCCGAGCGACCACAAATCGGAGCGATGATCGACCGTCTTGTTGCCCTGCGCTTGCTCGGGGCTCATGTAATACGGCGTCCCGAGGATCGAGCCCGTGCGTGTGCGCGTGCCCTCTTGGCCGAGCGCGCCGACTGACGAGACTTTGGCCACGCCGAAGTCGAGCACTTTGGCGATTTCTTCGTCTTCGTTGCGGATCAGAAACACGTTCTCGGGCTTCAGATCGCGGTGCACGATGCCGGCTTCGTGCGCGCGGCCAACGGCGCGACCGATATGCGTGATGATCCGCGCCGTCTCCGCCGAAGACAATCTGCCGACGCGACGCAAACGTTGCGCCAAATTTTCACCGTCGAGCAGCTCCATGACGATGAACGGCAATTTGCCGTCCACGCCGTAGTCGAGGATCTGCACGACGTGCGGGCTGCGCAGCGTTGCCGCCGATTGGGCCTCGCGCATGAAGCGGCCGAGCGTCTCTTCATCGGGCACCGCTTCGCGATCGATCAACTTGACGGCGACCGGCGCGGCCAAAACCAGGTGGTGCGCGCGCCAGATGGAACCCATTCCGCCCGCGCCCAGCCTCTCTTCCAGCCGGTAGCGACCGACGAGCACGCGATCGCGAAGCAAAGCCGGGTCAACCATATAGGAACGCCCGGACCATAGCGCTTGCAGGGGAACGGCGCACCACTTTCGAGTCTTTCGCGACCCCGGCCCGCGGTCGCGGTTCCGGTGTAGGCTGCTCGAGAAATGGTAACCGAAGTCGTCGATTCGAGTCAGCTTGCGAATGTTGCGGCCGAGCGCATCGCGAGCGCGCTGATCTCCGCAATCGCGGCCGACGGGCAAGCCTCGTTGGCGCTCGCCGGCGGCACGACGCCGCGCGCCGCATACGAAGTCCTCGCAAGAATTTCCGGAATAGATTGGGGCCGGGTGAACGTTTATTTCGGCGACGAACGCGCCGTTCCAGCGACGGATCCGGACAGCAATTTTCGAATGGCGGAAGGCGCGCTGTTCAGTCGCATTTCGCTGCCGGAAAGCAACATCCACCGCGTACAAACGGAGCTCTCCGATCGCGATGCGATCGCGACGAGCTACGAAGCGCTGCTACCGGAGCGGTTCTCGCTCATGGTGCTCGGCATCGGTGAAGACGGGCACACGGCGTCACTTTTTCCCGGCAGCCCCGCGCTGGAAGAACGAACGCGACGCTTTCTGCCCGTGATTGGCCCGAAGCCGCCGCCCGAGCGGTTCAGTGTCACGCCGCCAGTGATCGAGGCAGCTCGGCAAACGATCGTGCTTGCCACGGGTGCCGGCAAGGCTACGGCAGTGGCGCGCGCGTTGAAGGGAGCACTTGATATTCGCAGCACGCCGTCCGCGCTCGCGCGTGGCGGTTTGTGGTTGCTCGATCATGCCGCGGCCGCCGAACTCGGCGCTTGATCAGGCGCCGTCGAAGCGGCGCGCGAGTTCGACGATGGCGTCGGGCGTGACCGCGCCGCCAGGCAAAAAATCGAGCTCGCGTGTCGGCGCGCCGATCGCGGCGAGGCGCCGCGTGCATTGTTCCTGAACCAGCTCGCGCCGTGCACGCCGAGCTCCACTCGCGAGCACGGCTTGGGCGGAAAAAGCGGGTTCGAGCGCTTCGAACGGCGCGAGCGCTTCACGTTCGCCGCGGGCAAATAGCAGCGGGACATGCGCATTCACCACGAGCTCGGCGATCGGCAAAGTGAGCTCCGAGCGCAGAGCAGCGCACAGCTCGATGGTCTCGTTCGTCGGCATTTCTTCGGGCAAGGTCACGACCACGACGCCGCTGCGCGCCGGATCGCGGAACATTTCCCAAGCGCGCTCAGCGTCGCTGCGAAGCACGCCGGGCGGAGCGATTTCCACGATCACTTTGGGCACACGCAACATGTCGAGGCCGTGACCCGTTGCGGGCGCATCGAAGAGCACGACATCGAACCGCGGACGGCCGTGAGCGTCTTCCTCGGTTGCGTGATACCAGGCCTTGCCGAGCAGCGACCACTCTTTGAGCCCGGGGGTGCCGCTCAGAAATCCGCTCACGTATTTGCTGTCGAAAATCGCGTCGACCAGCACGCGATTCTTGAGTTTCATCGCTCCGTATTCGCGCAAGGCGACTTCCGATACGAGCCGTACTCCGAAAATGTTCGGGCGAAGCTCGCTAATCGTTGGACCGAGCGCGGGCGCGCTGAGCAGTGTCGACAAGCGCTCCTTCGCTCCGCATACGGTGACGAGCACGCGCAGTCCGCGACCGGCCAACGCAGTTGCCAATGCGGCGGTCACTGTCGTCTTCCCCACGCCGCCCTTGCCGGTGATGAACAGAAAGCGCCGCGGCGCGAAGGCTTGCATCTAGGGCCCGCGGTTTTGTCCTGCCCGCGCTCCGAGGTCAAATTGCGAAGCGTAGCTGGGCATGTTTCGCCCGTGCTACACGTTCGCTCGCCGGAGGATTTCATGCTTTCACGCGCCACCGTTTCGCTCGTCCCGTTCGTCGCTGCGATTTTGCTCGGGGGCTGCAAATCGACGCAAAAAAGCCCGGCGGCGAGCGCCAGTGCGAACGCGAACGCGTCCGCCGCAAGCGCGCCGACGACACCAAAACCTCTGCGCAAGTTGGATGAGCTGCCGAGCGGACCGCGGCTCGCCATTCTCGCCGGCACCGGCGTCGGACCGATTCGCTTTGGTGCAACGACCGCGACGATCGAACGATTGATGGAAGCACCATGTGAAATCAAGACCGCCGACAAGTGTCGCTACATCAAGCACGGGATCGAGTTCGAGCTGAAAGACGGAATGGTCGACCGGATGCTAATTCATCGGCACGACCGACCTGCCGGGCCTGACGCTCAAGGCAATCCCCAAGTGTATGGCTTCTTCAATGGCGGCATTCCGCCGTATCTCGGCCTCGGCATGGTGCCCGCAGCGCTGACCAAAGAGCTCGGCCCGCCACAGACTGCCGAGAAGGTTACGACACCGAACGACTTCAACACCGTCGAGCGCGACACCTATCCCGGCATGGTGCTCGAATACGATCGTTATACGAACGGGAACATCATCCTTGGCGGCGTGATCTTGACCAAAGCAAACGTGAATCCGACGCCGGCAATTCACTCCGCGCCCAGCGCGAGCGTCGGCGGGCACATCCCCGCAACCCCGAAGCAGAAGTAGCCCGCCTCAAACGTGGCGCACGCGACGTCGCTCTTGAATCATGTGCTGCGTGATCGCCCGTTGCGCATCCAGCGGTTCGACCAGCGTCCAAACGTCGTGTTCCTTCTGACCTCCGGCTGACTCGAGCAAAATATCGGCGGCGCGCTCTGGAGAAATTGCGTCGAAGTGTCGACCGGGCAACTCGACGACCGCGGTTCGCGCGCGCAGCCCTTCGAGCGTGCGCAAGATCTTGTCGACCACGACGCGAAAGACGGGATCGTTGAACTCGGTTTTTTTTCCGATGCCGAACAGCAGCAATTTGTCGAACGGCAATTTAGGCTTGCCCGGCACGAGCAACACTTCACCGACGCGCCCGGTCGCGAAACCCGCCTCGAATAGTCGCGAAATGCGCCCAGCCAAACGAAAATCGAGCAGTCCGGTCACGCCATGCGGCGGGCGCTCGTCCGCGACCAGCGTCGACACGATCAGCTCGGTGCCGAGCAGATCGAGCTTGCGCAATTCCGGCGTAGTGAACCGAAGGTCCACGCTGCCTCAACCCGCGCCGTTGGTCGGTGCGTCCGCGTCCTTGCGCCCGAGGTTTTCGGCGATGCGATCCAAGACACCGTTGACGAACGCGCCGCTCTCTTCGGTGCCGAAGCGTTTCGCGACTTCGACCGCTTCGTCCAAGATCACCGCGCGCGGCACGTCGCTGCGCTCGAGTAGCTCCCACGCGCCCATGCGCAGCACGTTGCGATCAACGCGCGTCATGCGCTCGATGCGCCAATTTTGGCTGGCTTTTTTGATCTGTTCGTCGGTCTTTTCGAGGTCGCGCACGACGCCGCGCACGAGCCCGTCGGCATAGGGGCGGCCTTCCGGATCGTCCGCGGGCAGCTCAGCCCAAAAATCGGCTATCGCCCGCTCGACGTCGGTTCCGCCCGCTTCGATTGCAAACAGCATTTGCAAAGCGGCCTCGCGGGCCAACGTGCGTGCGCCCATGCGACCGACTCAGAAGCCCGCTTGTTCGAGCGCGTGACCGAGCGAGACGACCTCGATCGCCGCGAGCGCAGCGTCGAAGCCCTTGTTGCCGGCTTTGGTGCCGGCGCGTTCGATCGCTTGCTCGATCGTGTCGGTCGTGAGCACGCCGAAGCTGACTGGTTTTTGCGACGACAGCGCGACTTGCGCTACGCCCTTCGATACTTCCGCGGCAACGTAGTCGAAGTGCGGCGTCGAGCCACGAATCACGGCGCCGAGCGCGATCACCGCGTCCACCTTGTCGCTGTTCGCGAGCCTGGCGCAAGCCAAAGGAATCTCCCACGAGCCGGGCACGCGCACGATCGTGATGTTCGCGCTTTCGGCTCCATGGCGTCGGAGCGCATCGAGCGCGCCGTCCACCAAGCGCTCGACGATGAAGCTGTTGAAACGCGACGCGACGATCGCAAAGCGCGTTCCCTTCGCAACGACCAGGTTACCTTCGACTGAGTCGGGTGCTTTCTCGTGAGACATCGGTTTGAAGCGCGACGGCAAGGGTCGCGGGGCCGGATGCTACCATCATGGGCCGAGGACACACCCGCTCAGCTGCTCTTTTGCATCGACACGAGCGGCACGCTCTCCGTGAGCTCGAGCCCGTAGCCCTGAATGCCGGCGATTTTTCGGGGATTGTTAGTCAAAAGTCGGATTTTGCAGAGCCCGAGCTCACGCAGCACTTGAGCTCCGAGCCCGTACTCGCGCAGCGTGCCGCCGTGCGGGCGACTCGACGCATTCGGCAGCGGAGCGCGTGAGGCATTCGGTGCGCTCTTCGGCTCCACTCGGCGCAGGAGCCGCTCGAGATCGTCCCGCAGATCGTGCTGCGGCGGCAGGTAGACGATGACGCCGCTGGCTTCGCGCTCGATCGCGTCGATCGCTTCGTCGAGGTGCTTCGCGCCGTCCCCGCTCGTGGACATGAACACGTCCGCCAGCGTGGAGCCGGCGTGCATCCGGCACAGCGTTGGACGTGAGCCGTCGATCTCGCCCTTCACGAGCGCGAGAAATTGGCGCTTCTCGAGCACGGTCTCGAACACGATCGCGTGCCACGGCGTGCCCGTGCGATCGAGCGTGATCTCTCCGTGCGACACACGCGAGACCAAGTGTTCGGTCTGCAGGCGATACGAAATCAAATCCGCAATCGTCAGGATGCGCAGCGAGTGCTGCGCGGCGAACGCCTCGAGATCTTGCATCCGCGCCATCGTGCCG
>DATATR010000473.1:0-6311 GCA_036268695.1 Polyangiaceae bacterium
GTCGCGCCGGGCGAAGCGAATACGCCGCCGATCGAGTAGCTGCCCGCGGCTGCCACTTGCACCGTGTATTGCTGCCACTGACCGGTGAACATGTAAGAGATATACGTGTCGTCGACCGTGGTCATGTCCATGTGCGAAGGCACGGCGCTGCCAGCGGTGACCATCGGCCCGGTGAGCGTCGGACCGCTCGGGCCATCGACCCAAGTGGGGCTGGTTGCGGCGTAGTTGTCGGGTTCGCCCGTGTTCAAGTGACTGAGTCCGGCGTTGTCCGCGTCGGCGCGATAGATCGGGCAGACGTTCGCTTGCGCGCGCTCGTCGCAGCCTTTTTTCGGGCTGCAACACCAATCGTCGAGCTTTGCGGTCATGCAGGTCGCGGGCGTCGGCGGGTTTGCCGCGCCGACACGGCAGAACGCGACACCCGAGCCACCCTTGTCGTAATCCGCGGCGTAGATGATGCCGGGAATCGTGAGCGCCTTGAACGGCGTGCCCGTGTACGTCGCGGGCACCATGTTCATGCCGCCACCAGCGCTCGAGCTCGCGCCACCCATGTTGTCGCTGCCCGCGATGCTGCCGCCGGAACCCGCGCTGTTTCCAACGCTGCCGCTCACGCCCGTGCTCTCGCCAGCCGATCCGGCCACGCCACTGCTGCCGCTCGCGCTGACTGCATTTCCAGCGGCGCCCGCTTGGCTCGTCATTCCGGCGCTGCCTGCGCTACCACTCGCGCCGTTCAGCGGACGAGTCGGGTTCGTGTTCGGGGCGGAACAGGCTGCAATCGACAGGACAAAGCAAACGAAGGTGCGCGCGCGCATGAGTGCCTCCAATGTCGATTGGGTCAGTGTGCGAAGCGCGCTCGCTATGTGATTTTTGTGCCATTCCGCGTTCGATATTTGACTGCATTTTCTCTGACCCGCGCGTGCTTCACGAACTAGGCAACCCCCAAAATAAAAATCGAACATCGGCGCTGTCCGCCTGAACGTTGCGCGAGCACCGCGAAACTCGCGCTGCGGGACCCGAAATAGGCGCGCCTATATATGCGTCGGGACACGCAACGGCTCACAAATATTCGTGACCCGGGCGAATCCGTGCGCTCGGCCGCGCGCTCGTCGCTGGGCGGTAACGCGCGTATCGAGGCGCGCGAAACTACATCGGCCCACTGAGACAATGCCTCGAATTCGAGATAGCGTTTGTCGATCGGCAGCGCGATGGGTCAAAGTTTTTCGCGAGCGCGAAAGCGGATTGGTTCGAGCCGAGCTCTGCTCGTCACCTCGGTTTCGCTTTGGCTTTCGGCGCTGGGCGCTGGCAGCTGCGCGCCGCCTTCGCTCGATGAATATGCAGTCGCTCGCGCCGGAAATGCGGGGGCGAGCGAAGTGTCGGGCAGCGCGAACGGTGGCGCGGGCGTGAGCGGCTCGAGTTTCGCCGGCAGCGGCGGAGCAAGCGCGGGCGGCACGTCGGGCGTCGGCGGCAGCGCGAGCGCGGCCGGGACGACGAACACGAGCGGTTCGACGTCGATCGGCGACGCAGGCAATGACGCGGGCACGGGTTGCATGCCCGAGATCTGCAACGGCCTCGACGACGATTGCGACCACGTGATCGACAACGGTTGTCCAACTGGCTTCCAGCGCGGCGCCGCCGCACCGGGCATGACGCTCGGCGACAGCACCGGCGGCTCCGCGTTCAGCGAAACCTGCAGCGACGACGAAGTGTTGGTCGGAATGCAGCTCGGGTTCAGCAATTGGCTCGATCAAATCACCTTCAAGTGCCAGGCATTTTCACTGGCCACGTCGACCAAATCGATTCCGTATCAGTATTCGGTCGCGCTTGGCGCGAGCCACTTGTTGCCCGCGCATCCGGCGACCACGAGCGACTCGCTGCAGACACTCAATTGTCCGAGTGGGCAGATTTTGGTTGGGCTCGCCATTGCCGAGCAGCACACGGCGCCACAGTTTTCGCCGGACTACATCGTGCTGACCAGCATTTCGGCGACGTGCGCAGAGCTCGTGCTCGACTCGAGCGTCGATCCGCCGGTGCTCGCTTGGCAGAATTCGACCAGCATCGGACCGATCTCCGGCACGCTCTACGACAACACGTCCGCGACGAGCGCGAGCCTGACCCTCATGAGCAATCAGATCGCCGTTGGTTACCAAGGCTTTGGCGGCGCGTGGATCGATCGAGTTGGAGCGACGACGAGCACGGTGCAAGTGCTACTCGAGTAGTCACGGAGTCGGCGCTCGACATTGATCGGCGGAGCGTGTCGGTACGCACGACAGACCGGCCTGACACGTGCGAATCGTCGCGCCGCAGCAAGCCTGACCGACGGCGCCGCAATCGCGACACGCGCCGTTCGAACAGAGATTGCTCGATGGCACCATCTCGCAGTTGCCGCCGTTCGGCACGCACACGCCGTTCGAGCAGCAACTCAAACCCAAGCAGTTGAAGCCGGGGCAGCAGTCGCCGCCTTCATCGCCGCACGGAGCGCCGCCACTTTGACCGGCACTGCCGCTTTGGCCCGCACTGCCGCTTTGGCCCGCACTGCCGCTCGCGCCCGCGCCGCCCGAGCTCGGGCTGCCGCCATTGCCCGCGAACGCGCCGCCCACGCCGCTCGTCGAGTTTCCGCTGCCCGCATCCCCGGCAGCGCCCGAACTCGCCCCGCCGCTCGAGCTCGCTCCGCCGCCCGAGCTCCCTACTGTGGAGGTGCCCGCCGCAGCCGCGACGGCGGAGCCAGCATTCGCGCTCGTCGCTGTCGGCATGGTGCCAGTCGCGCCGCCGAGAGCTGGGCCGGAGCTCGTGAACAGCGCGGAGTAGTGAGCATCACCGCAGCCGACGAATGCAAACCCAACGAGCGGCGTCAGCGCGACGAGCAAAGCGAATCGTGAGTGCACGCTTCGTTAGTACCAATCGGCGTCGGAATGAGATCGACGATTCGGCTCGAATTGGCGGCGCAAACCAAGCGGAGATCCTCACATAATCAGTGTGCCGGCATTTAGACCGGCTGAGTGTAGCTGCGCGCTCGCGCGGCCGAACATCATGTCGACGCCCGGTCTGTTCGGCACTGCCGACCGAGGCGAAGCGCTCAACTAGCCTGGTAACTCGAAGCGTCACTCCACGCCGAGCAGCTCGACCTCGAACAGCAACGTCGCGTTCGGCGGAATCACGCCGCCCGCGCCACGCGCACCGTAACCGAGCTCGGCCGGGATCAACAGCGTGCGCTGTCCGCCGATCTGCATCGTGGCCACGCCCTCGTCCCAGCCCTTGATCACGCGCCCTTGCCCGAGCGGGAACTTGAACGGTCGCCCGCGATCGAGCGAGCTGTCGAATTTCTCGCCTTTCTTGCCGTCGACCCAAAGCCAACCCGTGTAGTGCATCGAGCAAGTTTGCCCTTGCGTCGGCGTCGCACCTTGGCCCGGTCGAGTGTCTTCGTAGGAGAGGCCGCTCGCAGTCTTGGTCATTGGCATGCCACGAGTAAAGCCGATTTCGCGCCCGCTCGAAAGCCATGCGCGGCTTGCGACGAAAGCCGCGAAATGCTCCGCTTCGCGAGCTCATGGCCGAATCGACGCCCATCACGCTTCCGTCGCTCGTGCGCCGCTTGTCCGAAGTCTCGGTCGTGCGCTTCGGCATCGTCGGCGTGAGCAACACTACGCTGAGCTTCGTGGTGTTTTGGGCCGCGCATCATTTGATGCCCGCGTTCGGCGCACAATGCCTCTCCTACGTCATCGGCACGATCTGGAGTTATTACTGGAACCGCCGCTGGACGTTCCAAAGCCAAGGCCGCGTCGCCGCCGAAGCCAGCCGCTTCTTCACTTCGCAAATCGCGTTCATGCTCTTGAGCTCGTCACTGCTCGGCCTATTCGTCGACCGCATGCATCTGCCGAGCGGCCCCACCTGGTTCGCGGTGATGGTGCTGATCACCGTGCTCAATTTCCTGGTCTCGCGCTTCTGGTCGTTCAAAAATTCCTGATCGTTTTTTTGGGGGCACCACAGAAACGGGCGCGCTCGCTCGTCGAGCGATCTCAAAAGGCAACCCTTCACGACGCTCAACGTCGCAGCAGCCGCGCCAGCCCCACCCGATAAAGACGCCGCAATTTACCGCGCAAGGCAAGCCCCAACAAAAATCTCAAGGCCTGAGCCGCGCCAATACTTCGCTGATGTCAGCGGGCAATGTTTGCTCGAAATCGAGCTCTTGATTCGTGATCGGATGGCGAAATCCGAGCTCCATCGCGTGCAGCATCAAGCGCGGCGCGGCGATCGTCTCGTACGGATTGTGCTTCGCATAAACGCGCTCGCCGACCAGCGGATGCCCCGCTTCGGAAAGATGAATCCGAATTTGGTGCGTGCGCCCCGTCTCGAGTCGGCACTCGATGAAGGTCGCACCGCGCAGGGCCTCACGAAATATGACGTGCGTGATCGATTCGCGCCCGAGCTTCGGGTTCTGCGTCGAGCCGCGGCGCCCGTCGCCGCGATCTTGAATCAAGCGCGAGAAAATCGTGCGGCTCTCGATCGCGCCGTGGACGATCGCGCGATAACGCCGGCGCACCGCGTGCACGCGAAATTGATTCTTCAAATCGACTTTGGCCGCGTGCGTGCGCGCGAACAAAACCAGCCCGCTCGTCTCCTTGTCGATCCGGTGCACCACGCCGAGCGGCGGCTCTTTCTTGCCGAGTTCCGCGCGCACCAGCTCGTCGAGCGTGCCGGTTTCGTTTTCATCGTAGGGCACCGTGCTGACGCCCGCGGGCTTCTGCACCACGACCACGTGTGTATCCACATGCACGATCGCGCCTTTGGGCAAACGCGGACCGTCCTTGTGCCGCGCCGCGCTCATGCGCAGATCGATCGCCGCGCCCGCCCGCAATCGGCGCGCGGTTTCGCGCAGCACCGCGCCGTCGACGAACACTTTGCCGGTTTCAATCAGCCGCCGCACCTCGGCCCAGCTCGCGCCCGGATGCCGTTCACGCAACAAGCGATCGAGCGGTTCTCCGCCGCGCCCTTCCGGCACGGTGAAGCTCGAATCTTTGAACACGAAGCGCTGATCCGAGCCGCTCAATCGCCACGCCCGCGCGGCGAGTTCCAACGCGGCCTCACGTGAACCTTGAGCACATCGCGGTATTCCCCGATTTGCGCGCAGTGATCCATCTTGTCGTTGCCGGAGAAGCCGCGCACGTGGAAATTGCCCTGCGAATAGCGCGAGATCAGATCCATCCCGAGCGGCCCGCTGCCGTGCGCGTCGTGGGTCTTACCGCCGACTTCGTGCACCAAGTAATCCGCGGTCTCGGTCGTCGACGCGTAGCCCGGCGGGATGATCGACGAGTGACTCACGAACATGAACGTGTCGCCGCTCGCCGCCCGCTTGGCGAAATCGGTGAACATCGCGATTTGCGCGCCGTTGATCGCGTCGCCCACGTAACCGCAATGGAGGCCGTCGAGCAAAATCACCGTGTCGACGTGCTGCTTCGCGTAGTCTTGACCCAAAATCCATTGCACCGCGCCGTAGCCCGCGCTCCACGCGCTGAGCCCGAGCTTGCGCACGTGCGCGCTCTTTTTCCCCGTCTTCTTCGCGATCGCGCGCTCCACGCTCTCGATCAAACGCGGGAACACGTCGGGGGCTTGAAACGCAGTTTCGTACGCGCCCGAGCCGATGCCGAGATCGATCCCGACCAGCACCGCGCCGTCCATCACTTGCACCCATTCTTTGCGCACCGCCTCGTGGCCATGGAAGTGCACCATGAGATCGAAATCACCCTTGGGAGTGATACCGCCGTGCTTCGGCGCAATGAACTGGCCCATGCCGATGCCCGTCTGCCAGTGGTCGTAAATGCCGAAGCCGGGGTCGGGCGTATCGCACGGGTTCACGCCGCGCTCGGCGGCGGTCTTCTGCACCTGAGTCTCGGGGCTCGGCTTTCGCGCAATGAACGACGCTTGCACCGTCGCTTTGTTCGGTTGCGCGCCCGCGCTTTGCGAAAGAGCGAGGCAGGCCAGCGCGGCACACAGCGCGCCGCGCGAAGTCGTCGATTTGGAAACTTGGGCCGTCAAAGCGCCCCAAAGGTGCGCGAAGCGCGACCAATTTTCAAATTTGCTGCGATTTCCGCCGACGCTGTCTCAGCCGCAGACAAAAAGCGCAGAAATCACGTCACTTCCTGCTGAGTGCTGCAGTGAATTGTGCCGAGCCCGAGAACAAAATCGCTGGAGTGGATGCCCACGACGCGCCGACCGGGAAATAGCTCGGCCAAAATTCCGAGCGCGATGCGGTCGTTCGGGTCGTTGAACGTGGGCACCAGCAGCGCCGAATTGCCGACGTAGAAATTGGCGTAGCTCGCCGG
>DATATR010000474.1:0-11327 GCA_036268695.1 Polyangiaceae bacterium
GTCGCGCTCGCGCTCGCGCTTGCAGTGTCAGACGATTTCGGAGTTTCAGTTCCGTCCTTCGCCGGGTGCTTGCACCCACCCACAACCAACACGCCCAGCATGCTCATGGTGGTGAGCCAGCGTGAGGCGCGAAGCGCGCGGAGGGCGTCCGAGGGCTGCAAGGGTGCACGGATAGTACACTGACCTCGCCCGCGGGCCGATTATTGAGGAGATTTGGCCGATTCCTCCCGGATGCTTGCGTCTAAGTGCTCGGATTTTATCAGTTTTAATGGTCGGCTCCCGGGCCACATAACCCTGAGCGTATAAGTGCCGTAGTAAAGGATAGCGAGCAGTGATGAACGGTCGCCATTTCCCCCTCTGTGCTTCCGTCGAGAACGAGACTTAAGCTAGCGGAAGTTCCCATGGGTCAGCCTGACAAGGGTCAAGAGCTCGAGCGAGTGCTCGCGAGCGCGACCGACAAGCCGCACGTAATTTTGCTCGGCGGCCACCCCGACCCCGACGGCATCGGCAGTGCGCTCGCGCACAAACGTTTGTGCGAGCGGCTCGGCGTGTCCGCCACGATTGCACACGTGTTGCCGCTTTCTCGGTCCGAGAACCGCGCGCTCGTAAAATTGCTGAACGTGCCGATGGTGCGCGTGTCCGAAGCCGCGGACCTCGAGCAGTTCGGCTACTTGGCGCTCGTCGACGCCAGCGCGAGCGAGTCGGCAATCAAATTGCCCGAAGGGCTCAAGCTGCTCACGGTCGTCGACCATCATCGTCCGCCTACGGTGCCGAAAGCGCCGTTCGTCGACATCCGCCACGATGTTGGCGCAACTTGCACGATTTACGCGGATTACGCCGAGCGTGGGCTCGCGCCCTTCGGCGCCGAGGGCAACGACGACGCTTCCGTCGCGACCGCGATGTTCTTCGGCATTCAGACCGACACGGACGACTTCGCCTTCGGCACGCCGGCGGATTTCCGCGCCGCCGCATACTTGAAGCCGTTCTGCGATTCGGAAATCCTGAGCCGCGTCGGCCGCCGCACGCTCACGGCCGAGGCAATGGAAGCCGTGGGCCGCTCGCTGCTCGACCTCGAAGTCGTGCGCGACTTCGCGATTGGCTGCGTCGGTCGCGTCTCGGCGAACAACCGCGACGCGATCCCGATGGCCGCCGACTTCATCCTGCGCCGCGAAGACATCGACACCGTGCTCGTGTTCGGCGTGGTCGAAGATCGCATCGACGGTTCCTTACGCACGAGCCGCGCCAGCGTCGACCCGGCGCTCTTCATGCAAAACGCATTCGGCGACGACAACGCGGGCCGTCCTTACGGCGGCGGTCGCGCGGACATGGGCGGCTTCCGCATTCCGCTCGGTTTGCTCTCGGAATCGACCGACGAAAACAATCTGCTGCGCATGGTCAAAGAAGTCGTGCAGCGGCGCGTCGCGCGCGTCGTGCCCGAGCTCGACAAGAAAAAGCGCGAGCCAAACAAGGCCGAGTAAACGCGCCTTCGGCTTCGCACGTCGCGCGCACGATTAGCGCGCGCTTTTTGATTTTTTTATTTGGGGTCAGCCTGGAGCGATGCGCCTCAGCGCTGCTGGCGTCGCGCGTCGTCGGCTTCGTCTTCCGTGAGTTCGTCGCGTTCCGCCGCGTTCGCGTCCGGCTCGACGCGAACGCGAGCGCTCTGCACGCGCACCCGCGCGCCGGCTTCGGTTTCCGCAGTTGGCGCGGCTTCGCGCGTCGTCGCTGACGACGGCGCGCGCGCATCCTCGTCGAGTGGCTCGCCTTCGGTCTCGATCTCGTCGTCTCGACCGAGCATGCGCCCGCGCACGACGTCGATCGCATGCAAGAGCCCGCGGTCACCCGCGGCGCCCACCTCACGCACGCGCCAGGCCGCGCGCCGAAGCCCACGCGAAAAAAAGACGACCGAGAGAAACCCCAAAAAAATCGGCAAAAATACCCGAAAAAGTGCCCAAGTCGCGACGCGCGCGGCGGTCAGCGCGAGCACCACCAGCGCGATCAAGAGCGGCGCGGCGGGCCCGAAACCATGGTGCTGCGGCCTCGGCCGTTGCCAGTCGCCGTAACGAGCGCGCTGATACTCGCGCGCTTCGCGCTTGATGCGCCGCGTTTGCTCGCGAACCTGTTGTTTGATCTCGCGTTTGATGCGCCGCGTCTCGGTTTTGATTCGCTGCGCCTGCTCGCGCTGCTGCTCGTGCAGCTCGTAAAAATTCCACGGCTCGGGTCGATGCCACTCGCTGCCGTCGTGGTCGGCGGCGCGGCTCTCGCGCTCTGCGCGGCGGCGGCGCTCGTCGCGCTCACGCCGGCTCTCCCCGCGCGTGCGTTCGCGCTCGGCTTCGCGTTGACGCGCGGCCGCGCGCTGCCGCTCGTGCATCGAATCAGTTCGTGTCGCCGGGCGGCGCGCGTTGACGCGCGACGGGCGTTTGTCCGGATCGGGTTCGAGCATCGCGCTGAGCGCGCGCACGAGCCAAGGCTCCGCGCTTTTTCCGAGCGCCGCCGGCACGTCGATGGCAAGCCCCCGATGCGGCAAATCCTCGGGTTCGGAGCCCGTAACGAGCGCGAGCGCCGTCGCCGCGACGGCGTAAACGTCACTGCCCGGCAGCGCGCGGCCCTGAAACTGCTCCGGCGCCATGTACCCGAACGTGCCGACCACGGTGCTGCCGCCCTCGGGCTTCAATTGATCGCGCACCGAACCGAAATCGACGAACACGAAGCTGCCGTCCGCGCGCCGGATCACGTTGCCCGGCTTGATGTCGCGATGGATGATCGGCGGCACGCGCGAATGCAAGTAACCGAGCGCGTTCTCGGCGTCCGCCAAAAAGCGCGCGATGTCGTCCTGCGAGAGCTGCGCTCTCCGCTTGCGCAACGAAGCGAGCGTCTCGCCTTCGATTTTCTCCATCACGAGATAGAGCGCGCCATCTTCCTCGAAGTGTTCGATGTAAACCGGCAGATTCGGATGCGACAAGGTCGAGAGCACGCGCGCTTCACGTTCGGCGAGCTCGACGTCTTTCCAACTCCTGCAGCCGCGCACTTGAAAGCGCTTGATCGCGACCGCGCGCCCAGCCTGCTTGTCGACGGCGTCCAGTGTCTCCGCTTGCGACCCAGCTCCAAGCTCGCCGACGATCGCGTAGCGACCGCCGCGCAGCGTGCGAACTGGGAGAGCTTCGTTCACGCCTCCTTACCTAATACCGGACGCCAAGAGCCGCCACGGGGCGCGCCAAACGGCGGATTTCGCATGTCTCGCGCGCGGAAGAGCCGCGCGCTCACTCGCAGATTTGCCGTAAATCTCAGCCCGTGTTGCGCATGCCCTGAGCGATCCCGTTGAGCGTGGTGCCGAGCGCGGCGTCGAGCAATTTGAGCTCGGCGTCGTCCTCTTTCAGTTGGCGCTTTTTCTTGAGCAAGCTGACTTGCAAGAGGTTGAGCGCGTCCACGTACGGGTTGCGCAGAGTGAGCGCGCCTTGCAAGAAGCGATGGTCCGAGAGCATGTCGCGCTCGCGGATCACGTGCAGGCACTGCACGGTGCGAGTGAATTCGGCCTCGAGATCGGCCATCACGCTCGCGTCCGCGCCGAGCTCGCGCGCGTAGAGTCGCGCGATTTCGAGATCGGATTTGGCGCAAACCATTTCGATCTTGTCCAGCAAATCGCCGAAAAAGGGCCAGCTCTTCACCATTTGCCGGAGCAGCTCGAGACCGCCGGGCTCGGCCATGATTTGCTCGAGCGCGGTGCCCGCGCCGAGCCAAGCTGAAACCATCAGCCTCATTTGCGTCCAACCGAAATTCCAAGGGATTGCGCGCAAGCCTTGAATCGTGCCGGCGCCGCGTTCGCGATACGCCGGGCGCGAACCGAAGTGTACGTGCGTGAGCTCGCGCACCGGCGTGGCTTTGAGGAACATCTGGAACAGCGCGCCGTCTTCGTGCACGACTTTGCGGAACGCGCGCTGCGAAGTTTCGCTGAGCCGTTCCGCGACTTCGCGGAAACGCGCTTCGGCGCCGGGCGCGAGCTGTTCGCGATAGTCCGAAAAGCGCGCCATCAGTGTGCCGGTGAGCATCACCTCGAGGCTGCGCTCGGCGATCGACAGAATGCCGAATTTTTGCGAGATGATTTCGCCCTGTTCGGTGATTTTGATTCGACCGGAGACGGTGTCCGGCGGGAGCGCCGTCAGCGCGCGATAAACCGGTGAGCCGCCGCCGCGCCCGACCGTGCCGCCGCGGCCGTGGAACAACGTGAGCGTCACGCCCGCATTGCGCGACACTTCCGCGAGCGATTCTTGCGCGCGGTACAGCGACCACGCCGCGGCGACCACGCCGACGTCTTTCGCCGAATCGGAATAGCCGAGCATCACTTCTTGCTTCATGCCGCGGGCTTTGAGCTGACGTTTGTAGACTTCATCCTCGAACAGGCTCTTCATGATCGAAGGGCCGTTGGCGAGGTCGGCTTGCATTTCGAACAGCGGCACCACGTCGAGCCGTGAAAACGGCTCTTCGCGCGCGAGATCGACCAAGCCCGCTTCACGCGCGAGCATCAACACGCGAAGCAGATCGGTCGCGCTCTTCGTCATCGAGACGATGTACGTTTGCGCCGCACGCTCGCCGAATTCGTTTTGCACCTCGCGCATGGTGTGGAAAAGCCGGCTCGTGCGCGCGGCTTCTTCGTCGAGCGGCGCGTAATCCGAGACGAGCGGGCGACGACCGAGCAGTTCGCGGCGGATCGCCGCGTCGTCGAGCTCGGGCACACCGACGGCTTGGGCGATCGCGTTGAGCGTCCGCGTGTGCATCTCGGAGTCTTCGCGCAGATCCAAGTAATACCCACAAAAACCCAAAACCTCGACTTGGCCGATCAATGGATCGAGCAAGCTCCGGCGAGCGTGCTCGGCTCGCGCGCCGATCAACGCCTTTCGCACGATGTCGAGATCCTGCCAGAATTCGTCGACCGTTTTGTACGCGCCCGCGATGTGCTCGAGCTTGCCCGCGTCACGCGCGGCGATTTCTTGCCTGGTCGCTTCGATGCGGCCCATCATGAAGGTGAGCTTGAGTCGCAGTGGTTCGTGCTGGTCGCGCTTCCGATTCATCTCCCAGAGCCGCGGCAAGAGCGGCTTGTCTTTTTCGAGTGATTGACGGAGCGAATCCGGCACTCCGCCCAAGCGATCCGAGACCGAGAGCCGCTGCACCAGTTGAAATAGTTTTCGGTGATACAAGCCGAGCAGCGCATGCGCGGTGCGGCGCGCTGCGGCCATCGTGATTTCGGGCGTGACGAACGGGTTGCCGTCGCGATCGCCCGCGACCCAGCTGCCGAGCGGGAGCCGGAGCGAGAAGCCGAGCGATTCGCCGAACGCTATCTGAAACGCGCGCTCCGCGCCTTCGCTCACCTGCACGGAAGCCTCGAGCAAGCGATCTTCCAAGTACCAAATCACGGAGCTGACTTCGTCGAGCACGCTCGGCCGATCGCGGCGCACTTCGTCCGTGAGCCAAAGCAGCTCGATTTCGGCTTCCATCCCGTGCTCGAGCCGCAAGCGCTCTTCGGGCGACGAGTGTTCACGCTTGAGCAGCGCGTCGGCCAGGCGCGCTTGCAGTTGGAGCAGCGTGCGGCGCGTGGCTTCGGTCGGATGCGCGGTGAGCACGGGGCGCACTTCGAGCTCGCGCAAATATTCGCGGACTTCGCTGGCGGTGCGTTTGTTGTCGCGTAGCTTCTCGAATGCCCAGCGGATGCTCGCGGGCTGCGCTGCGAGCTCATCGCCGTCTTCGTAACTATGGCGACGACGCACGCGATGCACTTGCTCGGCGGTGTTGATCAAGAAGAAAAACAGCGTGAACGCGCGCGCGACCGGCGCGGACACTTTGAGCGGCAAGGCCGAGACGCGCGCAAACAAGGCGTCGAGATCGGCCGCGCTGGCTTCATTGCGCCGCCGCGCGCGACACGCCGAGCGCAAATCTTCGACTGCCTGGAACACCGCGTCCCCTTCGAGTCGCTTGATGACCTGACCGAGCGCGGACGCGAGCCAGCGCACATCCTCTTGTAAGGGCCGATCTTGGGGGCGAACTTCGGGATGCGCGTTTGCTGGGCTCACGGGATTCGTGTTTCGCACGACGGAGCCAGCGAGAAAAGCCTTTCCGAAGCGATCGAAACATCTCGCTGGCCGCGTAAACGCCCCGTTTCCTGGGTGTTGCTAGCGCCCCGGGACAGCGAGCTTGGAAATCAACCTGACCCGGCCCCGAAAAAATATAGGTCTAGCTTTTTTTGTTGTTGGTGCTCCTGAGCGGCGAGGTGCGCTCAGGTCACGTCGCTCGCGAACCACTGAGAGTCGACCGGGGACACCGCGAGCGCGCTGGGCACCCGGAACCGGCTTCTACGATGCAGCGCGTGGCGGTGAAGCATCCATTCGTGAACGCCAAGTGCCCCAAGTTTTGGCACGGCGGAGATTATAACCCCGAACAATGGTCGCCCGAGCTGTGGCGTGAAGACATGCGCTTGATGAAGCTCGCGCACGTCAACGCGCTGAGCGTCGGCATCTTTTCGTGGGCCGCGCTCGAGCCGAGCGAAGGCAAATTCGAATTCGGCTGGCTCGATCGCACGTTCGATTCGGTGCACGAAAACGGCGGTTACATCGTGCTCGCGACGCCGAGCGGCTCGAAGCCCGCGTGGCTCAGCCAAAAATATCCGGAAGTGCGCCGCGTGCTCAAAGACGGCAGCCGCGAGCCGCACGGCTTTCGTCACAACCACTGCTACACGTCGCCGGTGTTCCGCGAAAAAGTCGCGCTGATCGACGCGAAGCTCAGCGAGCGCTACGCGAAGCACCCCGCGCTCGTGCTCTGGCACATCTCCAACGAATACAGCGGAGATTGCCAATGTGAGCTGTGCCGGAGCGCTTTTCACGCTTGGCTCGAAGCGCGTTACGGCTCGATCGCGGCGCTCAATCAAGCTTGGTGGACCGCATTTTGGGGTCACACGTTCAACTCGTTCGACCAAATCGGGTTTTACGATTGGAGCACGACGGCGCGTGTGATCGACTACAAGCGCTTCGTCACCGCGCGCACGGTCGATTTCATGAAGCACGAGATCGCCGCGGTTCGTCGCTACAGCAAAGACACGCCCGTGACCACGAACTTCATGGGCATGTTCCCAGGTCTCGACTACACGAAGCTCGCGCGCGAGCTCGACGTGGTGAGCTGGGACAGCTACCCCGCGTGGAAAAACGACGCCGACGATTGGAAGCTCGCGAGCGACGTGTCCATGATTCACGATTTGAATCGCGCGCTGAAAAGGAAACCGTTTCTGTTGATGGAGAGCGCGCCCGGCACGCAGCAATGGATCCAAGTGCCGAAGCTGAAGCGCCCGCGCGTGCAAATGTTCGAAGCCATGCAAGCCGTGGCGCACGGCGCGGATAGCGTGCAGTATTTTCAGTGGCGCAAAGGCCGCGGCGGCTGCGAGAAATTCCACGGCGCGGTCGTCGATCACGCGGGCACCGACAATACGCGGGTTTTTCGCGATATCGCCGAGATCGGCGCGGCGCTCGAACAGCTCGAACCGGTGCTCGGCGCGTCCAGTGAGCCCGAGGTGGCGCTGATTTGGGATTGGGAAAATAGCTGGGCGATCGAAGCCATGCACGGCTTCAACAACGGCGCCAAAAACTACGACGCGACTTGTCGCGCGCACTACCGCGAGTTTTGGAAGCGCGGCATCTCGGTCGACGTGATTGAATCGATCGCCGACTTCTCCGGCTATCGTTTGATTGTCGCGCCGATGCTGTACATGCTGAGGCCGGGTGTGGCCGAACGTTTGACGGAGTTCGTGAAGCAAGGCGGAAGCGTGGTCGCGACGTACCTCACGGGCATCGTGAACGAGAGCGATCTGTGTTTCACGGGCGGCATGCCTGGACCTTTGCGCCCGCTGTTCGGGGTTTGGGTGGAAGACATCGACGGCCTGTACGCCACGGATTCGGTCTCGGTCGTGCCCGTGACGGAAAACGCGTGCGGGCTCAGCGGCACGTACTCGGCGCGCGAGCTCTGTTCGATAGCGCACAGCGAAGGAGCCGAAGTGCTCGCGCGTTACGGCTCGGACGCGCTCCATTCGGGTGGCGTCGCGCTCACGCGGCACTCACTCGGGCGCGGTTCGGCGTATTTCGTGGCGTCGCGCAACGACGAGCGGTTTCTGTCCGATTTCCTCGGCAGCCTGAGCAAAGAGCTCAATTTGCGGCGGGCTTTTGCCGGCGAATTGCCCGAAGGCGTGACCGCGCAGCTGCGAGCAACCGCGGAGCGAGAGTTCTTGTTTCTGCTGAACGCGACCGACAAAGAACAACACCTGAGCGCCGAGCCCGGCTTCAGCGGCAAGAATTTGCTCGACGGCGCGAGCGTCGGTGCGACGCTCGTGCTCGGACCTTACGGGGTGCTCGTGATCGAGCGGGGCGCGTGAAGCAAACTGCGCACGACGGACTCGGCCGCGCTCTCGAGTAGCGGCGCTGCGTTGCGCATCGCCTCTTCGAGCGCGATCGGCCGCCGGCAGATCGAGAACATGCCGGCAAAGTCCGGAAAATCCGCGGCGCGCACGTCGTCCGCGATGCCGCCCGCGAGCGCGATCACGGGCACGCTCCGCCGCTTGGCCCAGCGCGCGACGCCGCACGGCCCTTTGTTGCGCAGGCTCTGCTCGTCCAAAAGCCCTTCGGCCGTGAGCACCAAATCCGCCGCGCCGAGCGCGCGCTCGAAGCCGAGCGTCTCGAGCACCAAATCGATGCCGGGTTCGAGGCTCGCGTTGAGCACGCCGTGAAGCCCAGCCGCGATGCCGCCGGCAGCTCCGCCCGAAGTGACCTGCTTCACGTCGCGGCCGGTGAGCTTCAGGATCACTTCCGCGAAGTGCTCGAGGTTTCGTTCGAGCTCGAGCACGGCCGCGGGATTTGCGCCTTTTTGCGGACCAAACAGGCGCGCCGCGCCGTGCGGACCGAGCAGCGGGCTGTCGACATCGCAGGCCACGCGCAGTTTGACGCGCGCGAGCGCCGGATGAACGCGCGCGAGGTCGAGGCGCGAGAGCTTCGCCAGGCCAGCGCCGCCTGCGGGGATCGGCGTGCCGTCGGCGGCGAGCAATGCGACGCCGAGCGCGGCGAGCAAACCCGCGCCGCCGTCGACCGTCGCGCTGCCACCGACACCGACGATCACGGTTTCGCAACCGCTGTCGAGCGCGGCGCTGATCAGTTTGCCCGTGCCGCGACTGGTCGCCACCAGTGGATCGCGTTCGTCGTCCTTGAGCAACGCGAGGCCGGACGCGGTCGCGACGTCGACCACCGCGGTGCGTCCGCCGTCGAGCAGGCCGTAGCTGCCGCGCACCGGGCGCCCGAGTGGATCGGCGACGATGCTGTCGCGCGTCTGTCCGCCGCGGGCGGCGATCAGCACGGCGCTCGTGCCGTCGCCACCGTCGGCGATGGGCAACGAAATGATTTCCGCGCTCGGCGATGCCGCGCGCACGCCGCGCGCGATGGCTTGCGCGGCCTCGAACGCCGACAGCGATCCTTTGAGTGCGTTGGGAGCAACGACGACGCGCACCGATCGCGCTTAACATCGGACTCGATTTGCCGCCAATCGCCGGAACGCGTGGCGCGCGCGGAATCGATGAAATCGTTGCGGGTCAGCCAAAGATCCAGGGCATTCGTGATTCTTTTATAGTGACGGCACTGTCCAATATAATGTCTTACCGAATCTGGCCAGTCCGTAATCTCGACATCTGGAGTTCGATATTCGGCCTCGCGCTCGGCTCCTCAGCGTGAAAAATGGCAAGGCCGCCACACATTCGAACCGATGGCCGGCAAATCAAGGCTCATGTGCGTCGAATTGCGCACTTGAAGATTGCCCACGTGCCGTGTGCTGGTCTATCGGTTCCTTTTTTCTTCGGTGGTGAATTGACATGCGTCTATCGACATCCTTCGCCGCGTGCGTGCTTTCGATTCCGTCCTTTGCTTCTGTCGCGCATGCAGCCGCTCCCGTAGCGACGACTCCGGCGCCGACCGCGCCCATTCCGGCGGCGGCCGCTACTACTGCGCCTACGCCCGCTCCAGCTCCACCCGCTCCCGCTGCGCCTGCTCCAGCTCCAGTTGCACCCGTTCCGGCTGCCGCGCCTCCCGTTGCGCCCGCTCCGGCTGCGCCGCCCCCTCCAGCGACTGTTGCTGCGCCGCCTTCAGCACCTCCCGCGGCTCCCGCGCCGCCGCCCGCGGCTCCAGCCCCAGCAGCAACCGCCTCGGCTTCGGCAGGTTTTCAGCTCGGCGGACCGAACGGCGCGAGCGCGCAAAGCAACTGGGCCGCTAGCGGCGCTGGTGAAGGCTTCTGGGATCACTATCGCCCGCTGCCGATGGCGCTCGAGCTCGGCATTTACGCGGGCGTTGGTTTCTTCGCAGATCAGCACAACCTGCAAGATCTCGATTTGGTGGCGGGCAATCAGTACGGCCATCAGCGCCTCGCGCCGGGGCTCGACTTGGGTTTGCGCGCGGGCTTCTATCCGCTCTCCTTCTTGGGTTTGGAAGGCGAGCTCGGCGTCATCCCGACCAAGACGCGCACGGACAACATCAACGCGACGGTCACGACGTATCGCGCGCACATCGTCGTGCAGTATCCGGGCTATCGCTTGGTGCCGTTCGTGCTCGCCGGTCTCGGCGGCATGACGCTCAAGAGTCACCCAGACACGCTCGGCAACGACTCCGATCCCGAGATGCACTTCGGTGTCGGCGTGAAATTCGCGATCTGCCAAGAGCTCAGCGCGCGTTTCGATTTCCGCGACAATTTGATGCAGAAGAACGAGCTCTTGCCCGGCGTCTCGAACGGCGATTTGGTGAGCAACACCGAGTGGCTGCTCGGTCTGAGTTACACGCTCGGCCGCACGCCGGACGCTCCGCCCCCGCCACCTGCGCCGCTCGATTCGGATCACGACGGGTTTGCGGACGCGCAAGATCTCTGTCCGATGCAGCCGGGCGTGGCGCCGAACGGCTGTCCCGCGCCGGTCGTCGTCGACACGGACAAAGACGGCATTCCGGACAGCTCGGACGCCTGCCCCACCGAGCCCGAAGATGGCCAACCGCCGAATCCGAGCGACGGTTGCCCGAACAAGGATCTCGACGGCGACGGCATCCCGGTGCCTGAGGACAAATGCCCGAACGAAAAGGGCGTCGCGCCCGACGGTTGCCCGGCGCCGGACCGAGACGGCGACGGCATCCCCGATGCAGTCGACAAGTGCCCGGACAAACCCGAGACCAAGAACGGCTACGAAGACGAAGACGGCTGTCCGGACGAGCTCCCGAAAGCCGTCGCGAAATTCTCGGGTGTGATCCGGGGCATCGAGTTCGACTTCGGCAAAGCCACGA
>DATATR010000475.1:0-8307 GCA_036268695.1 Polyangiaceae bacterium
CGTCCCGGCCATGGGTGCAGACTTTGGTCATCAGGAAGACCTTGTCGCGTTTGCCGTTGAGCGCGTGCCCGAGCCATGTCTCGCTTTTGCCGTTGTGATACTCCCAGCAATTGTCGAAGAAGGTAATGCCCGCGTCGATCGCCGCGTGCACGAGCTCTGTGCCCACTTCGAGCGACGGCGCTTGCCCCAAGTGATGGCCGCCGAAGCCGAGTGCCGAAATCTTGACGCCCGTTTTTCCGAGCGGGCGCTGCGGGATCGCATCGTTTGCCATGGTCGATTTCCGAGCTCTGAGATCAGAGCGGCAGCTCTTCTTCCTTGGGGTAGCCGTGTTGTTCGCGCCCGACTTTCGCGTCGAAGTGCGTCGTGGTTTTGTAGAGCTCGAAATGGCCGTCCGCCGCGAGCGGCGCGACTCGTTCGCGGAGCGCCTTCATTTCCGCCTCCGTCATCGGCTTGAACGCGCCGGCGATGGCCAGATTCTGGTGCAGGATCTCGAGCGAATCGACCCCGCTCACGGTCACCGAGACGCCCGGCACGCTCATGGCGTAACGCAAAGCCTCCTCGATCGTAACCGCGCCTTCGATGATCGGTCGACCGTGACCGCCGAGGCTCTTCATGCCGATCACGCCCATCTTCTTTTGCAATGCGATCGGCAGCACCTCTTGCTCGAAGCTGCGAAAGCTCGCGTCGAAACAGTTGAGCGGCATCTGCACGGTGTCGAACGCGAAGCCGTGATCGAGCATCTTCTGATGAATCCGCGGGTGCTTGTGACCAGTAAAGCCGACGAAGCGCACTTTGCCCTGCTTTTTCGCGTCCTCGAGCGCGCGGACCACGCCGTCCGGCGCGAAGTGCAAATCCGGATCGTTTTCGTAGACGCACTCGTGGATCTGCCAGAGATCGAGGTGGTCGGTGCCGAGCCGGCCGAGCGAATCCTCGAGCTGCTTCATTGCAACCGTACGATCGCGACCGTGCGAACACACTTTGGTCATCAGGAAGGCTCGATCGCGTTTGCCCTTGAGCGCCTTGCCCAGAAAGTCCTCGCTCTTGCCGTCGTTGTACTCCCACGCGTTATCGAAAAAATTTACGCCCGCATCGAGCGCTTCGCCGACGATGCGTTTCGCTTCGTCCAGATCGGCCGCCTGCCCCAAATGAAAACCGCCGAGACCGATGATTGAAACCTGCGCGCCGGTCGAACCGAGCGGGCGACGCGGAATGTGCCCCGAAAACTTGGCTGGCGGCGTGCCTGGTGCCGCCGTGATGCTCGCGTCCGGCGCGTGCGATTTGCACGCCTCGACGCCGACCACGCTCGCGCCGACGCATGCTGCCCCAGTGCCGATGAATTGCCGGCGTGTCGCGTCGGACATGCGCCTCGCTATGCAAAGCGCATGCGCTCGAGTGAGCGAAAACGCCGAGCTAGAATCGTGTGAGCGGCGTTCGCGCTAGCCGCGCGGGCGTGACAAAACGCGACTCGAAGCGCGAGCGCGGCTAAAAAAGTCGCGCCCCGATTGCTGCATTCGCACGCCACGACGCGCTCGACGATCTGGCATCGGAACTGCAGTTCCGGCGCGCGATGGCGACGACGCGAAAGCCCACGCACGAAGCAGGCGCCGAGCGCTTTTTGCCGGCGCACATTTCGCTGAAAAACTTGCAAGAATCAGCGAAAAGCTGTGAAGGCTGCCCGCTCTATTTGCACGCGACGCAGACCGTATTCGGCGAAGGTCCGAAGGCCGCGCGAGTCGTGTTCGTCGGAGAGCAACCTGGCGATGCCGAAGATCGAGCTGGGCGACCGTTCGTCGGTCCGGCCGGGAAGATCCTCGATCGCGCGCTCGCCGCCGCTGGCATCGCGCGCGCCGACAGCTACGTGACGAACGCCGTCAAGCACTTCAAGTTCGAACAACGCGGCAAGGCGCGCCTGCACAAGCGACCGAAGGCCGGCGAAATTGGGGCCTGCTCACCTTGGCTCCACGCGGAGCTTCGGGTGATCCGACCCGACATCTTGGTCCTGCTCGGTGCCACTGCGGGCCAGGCGCTGTTCGGTCCGAGTTTTCGTGTGGGCGCCTCGCGTGGAAAAAAGTTACCGAGCGAGTGGGCCAAATTCGTGCTGGCGACTGTGCATCCATCCTCGATTTTACGCGCGCCGTCGCCGGAAGAGCGAGAGCGCGCATTCGAGGAGTTCGTCGCCGACTTGAAGTTGGTCGCGCGCGAGTTGGCTCGCTCTCATTGAGTTTTGAACCAGCCGCAACTCACCGCAAAGCGAACCAGATCCGCGCGGCTCTTCAGGTGCAGTTTTTCCATGGCTCGAGCGCGATAGGTTTCGAGCGTGCGCGGACTCAAGTTCAGATTCTGCGCGATTTCCTTCATCGTGAGGCCCTGCGCCACGAGTCTCGCGACCTCGGCTTCGCGCTCGCTGAGGCGCAAGCCAGGCAAACCGGCCGGTGAGGCCTGGCGCTGCTTCGAGCGCATCAGCCGACCCGTGAGCGACGGATCGAGATAGGACTCGCCCGCGGCGACCATTCGCAAAGCTCGCACCAGCTCCTCACACGCCGAGCGCTTGAGCGCGTAACCGCTGGCGCCGGCCTCGAGCAACATGTTCACGAAGCCGATCTCCTCGTGCACTGACAGCGCCAGCACGACCAGGTCGGGGTACTTTTGCCTGAGTGCGCGCGTCGCCTCGGCACCGCTCGGCCCCGGCAGCGAAACATCCATCAGCACGAGGTCCGGTTGCAATGTTTCGACCAGAGTCAGCGCGCTCACGCTGTCCCCACCCTCACCCACAACCTCGAAATCCGACTGACGCGCGATCAGCGCGGATAGCCCTGCCCGTAACACCGGATGGTCGTCGATGATGACGACGCGCAAGCGCGCCACGCACGCATCGGGTGTGGTCTGTAGCTTTGCCAGGTGCTCTCCGCTGTTGATGATATCCCGTGCGGAATGCGCGCGCCGGCTCCGAACCTGATGCTGCGCAGATCGGCCCGAACGCCTCGCGCTAGGTCCGGGGTTTCCCGGACAGAAGCGCATTATTCGGACAGACGAAACACTCGATCGTTGTCACAAGCGACGACTGGCCGAAAAATCGCGGAGGCTGAAATGCTCTTGCACGAATTCATGAGCGAACACCGTGAAGAGATTCTGTTCGCGTGCGAGAAGGAATTGCTCGAGTCGTCAGCCGATCGAAGTGAGTCAGAGGTGAGCGAGTTTGCCGAGCAGTTTTTCGACGAAACATTGCGCGCGTTGAGGCGAGATTCCGGCGTCCCCGGCTCGCCCTCGCCACTACCCGGCAAGAGCGAAACAGCGGCGCGCTTCGGTGCCGACCGTCAACGCGCGGGCGTGCCCGTGATGCACGTACCACGAATCTTCGCGGCCATTTCGCAAGCGCTCGGCCAAGTCGGCGCCCGCTACGCTCTGACCATCTCCGCCGAAGAGTACAAGCGGCTCAATAGCTGTCTCGATAGCGGCATTGCGACCTCGATCGAAAACTTTTGGCGGCGCGATCGCGACCGCGAAAATCGGCTGATTACCGAGCATTTCGGCTTTTTGGCGCATGAGCTTCGGAACGCGCTCGGCAACGCGAACATGGCATTCAAATTACTGCGCCAGGGCGAGCTCGCAATCGACGGACCGACCGGAGACGTGCTGGCCAGAAATCTGGCATTGATGGAGAGCTTGGTCGCACAATGCTTGGGCAGCGCGCGACTCGAAGTCGGCGACCCGCCGGCGCTCGTGCCGACGCGAGTCGCGACCGTGCTGCACGACCTCGAGGCGGCTTCGCTTCCGGACCGCGGCATTCGGATCGAACTCGACGTCGACGAATCGTTGCAGATCGCAGGCGACGAGATGCTGCTCGGCTCGGCGATCGGGAATCTCTTGCACAACGCGGTCAAGTTCTCGCCGCCCGAATCGAAGATTCACTTGCGCGCCAGCGCGTCGGCGGATTCCGTCGTGATCGATGTGGAAGACGAGTGTGGCGGTTTGCACACCGCGAACCCTGAAGATTTCTTCAAGCCCTATGTCAAAGAGCAACGCGGTAATCACCAAGGAACGGGGCTCGGTCTCGCGATCAGCAAACGCGCGATCGAAGCCATGGGCGGCTCAATCCGAGTGATCGACAACCCCGGTCACGGTTGCACGTTCAGCGCCCGCTTTCCGCGTCTGCCCGGATGAATCGCTCGGCCCGCCCGTGTGTTGTACTGTGGGTGGCATGACGCAGGATGCACACGACGAGAGCGAGAGCGAGAGCGATCCTGACGTAACTGAAGAGGATTTGGCTGGCGAGCTCGACCTGGCCTTACCCCACGACCTGGCGCTGACGCGCGTGGTCGGCATTGGTGGATCGGCAGGCAGCATCGCAGCGATGCAACGGCTGCTTCGGATGATGCCGGCGGACCCCGGTATGGCGTTCGTCGTCGTGATGCACCTCTCGCCCGAGCACGACAGCATACTCGGGGCGGTACTGCAGGCCGCTTCGCGCATGCCGGTCGAGACAGCAACCGACGGCGCGCGCGTCTTGCCGAACCACGTGTACGTGATCCCACCCGGAAAGTCCCTCTCGCTCACCGATGGCAGCCTGCGACTCACGGATCTGGAGCGCACCTCGGGCCGGCGCCTGACCGTCGACCTGTTTTTTCGCTCGCTCGCGGATACGCACGGCCCGCACGCGATTGCGATCGTGCTCTCCGGCGCTGACGGCGACGGCGCACTCGGGATCAAGCGCATCAAAGAGCGCGGCGGCCTAACTATCGCGCAGGATCCGGACGAGGCGGAGCACGCCGATATGCCCATCGCCGCGATCGCGACGAGCATGGTCGATTGGGTGCTCACCACGGAGAAGATGCCCGAGCAGCTGCTCGCCTATCACGCCCGTGAACCACGCTTGAATTTGCCCCCCGAAATCGGGCCGAATCCTGCGATAGTCAAGCGGCCTTCGCCCTCGGCCGAAGAAGCCGCGCTACGCGACGTGCTCTTGTTCCTACGCGCGCGCACCGGTCGCGACTTCAGCTACTACAAGCGCGCCACGATCGTGCGCCGAGTCGCGCGGCGCATGCAGGTGAACAGTGTCGAAGATCTGCCTTCTTATCTGAGTTTCTTGCGCCTGCACCCCGGCGAAGCCGGCGCACTCTTGCAAGATCTGCTGATCTCGGTCACGAATTTTTTTCGCGATCGGGAAGCATTCGACGCGCTCGAAGCGCGCCTGCCGGATTTATTCCACAATAAAACGGCCGCGGATTCGATCCGTGTTTGGGTGCCGGCCTGCGCGACCGGCGAAGAAGCTTATTCCGTCGCGATCTTGCTCAGCGAATACGCGCGCACGCTCGACGCGCCGCCTGCGATTCAGATCTTCGCGACGGACCTCGACGAAGACGTGCTCGCAGAGGCGCGCAACGGCGTTTACCCAGCCTCGATCAGCACGGATGTTTCAGCGGAGCGCCTGCAGCGCTTTTTCGTCAAGGAGCATCATGGCTATCGCGTACGGCGCGAGCTACGCGAAATGCTGCTCTTCGCCGTGCACGACGTACTGAAGGATTCGCCGTTTTCGCGGCTCGATCTGCTCTCCTGTCGCAATCTGCTGATCTATCTGAATCGCTCGGCGCAGCGGCGCGCATTCGAAATCTTCCACTTCGCGCTGCGCCACGACGGCCTTTTGTTTCTCGGAACCTCGGAGGCTGCGGACGACTCGAGCGCTCTGTTCGTGCCTCTGGACAAGAAATATCGCATCTACGCCAGCCGCTCGACCGCGCGCCCGAGCCTGCCGATGCCGCTCGGGCCGAGCACGCTCGCTCGCGTGATCGCTCAGAATGAAGGCGATCCCGCGACATCGCTCGCGCGCCGGCCTCCGGCTCAGCTCGGGTTGACTTCTTCGCTACGCCTCTCGGAGGAGGACCGGGTCAGTTGGAGCGAGCTGCACCTGAAGCTGATCGAACGCTTCGGCCCGCCCTCGTTGGTGATCAACGGCGAGCAGGAGATCGTGCATTTATCCGCCGCAGCGGGGCAGTTCTTGCAGTTTGGCGGCGGCGAGCCGACGACCCAGTTATTTCGGGTGATTCATCCGATGCTGCGCGCCGAACTGCGCGCGCTCGTGTTCCGCGCGCGCCAAACCGGTGAACCGAGCGTGGCTCCGTCAGTACCCATCACGCTCGGTGAGGAGACCAAGCTCGTCGACCTACTGGTTTCTCCGGCGGCGGAGCTGGCGCCGGATTTTTTGTTGATCTCTTTCGCGCTCAGGCCGGCGACCGAAGCCGCAGCACAAGTCGCAACGGCCAAGAGCGAACCCGTCACTCAACACCTGGAGCGCGAGCTCGAACAAACCAAGCTGCGGCTGCGCGATCTGGTCGAGCAGCACGAAGCGTCGACCGAAGAGCTCAAGGCGAGCAACGAGGAGCTGCAAGCCATGAACGAAGAACTGCGCTCGGCGACGGAAGAGCTCGAGACCGGCCGCGAAGAGCTACAATCCATCAACGAGGAGCTTACGACCGTCAATCAAGAGCTCAAGAGCAACGTCGAAGAGCTCGGCCGTTCCAACAGCGATTTACACAACTTGATGGGCGCGACCAAGATCGCGACGGTGTTTCTCGATCGCGAGCTCCGGATCACGCGTTTTACGCCGCCCGCGGTCGAGCTCTTCAGCTTGATTCCAACCGACTTGGGCCGCCCGCTCTCCGACCTGCAACACCGACTGAGCTACCCGGAGTTAATCTCGGACGCCGCTCGAGTATTGCAAGAACTCGTCCCGGTGGAGCGCGAAGTCGGGGAGACCGGCGGACATTTTTTTCTGGTTCGACTGCTGCCGTACCGCACCCTCGAGGATCGCGTTCCCGGCGTCGTGCTCACGTTCGTCGACGTGACCGAGCTGCACCTCGCGCAGCGGGCGCTGAAGAACGCACAGCGGGAGCTGGAACAGCGCGTGATCGAACGGACGGCTCAGCTCGATAGAGTAAACGGCACGCTTCGCGCAGAAGTGCTGATGCACCAGCGCGCCGAAAAGGCTCGGCAGGAGCTGCAGCGCCGCTTGGTCACCGCTCAAGAAGAAGAGCGCAGTCGCATTTCGCGCGAGCTGCACGACGAAGTCGGGCAGCAGCTCACCGCCTTGGCCTTGTTGCTGAAGTCTTTGGAAAATGACGCCAACGCCGATTGCTTGAACGCGAAGCTGCGCGAACTGCGCAGCATGGCCGAAAGCGTGGGCGGCCAGATTCACCAGCTCGCCACGGAGCTGAGACCCGTCGCGCTCGATCAGCTCGGATTGCAAGGCGCACTCTCCGGCTACCTCGACAGTTGGAGGGAGCGCAGCGGCGTCGCGGTCGATCTGTTTTGCGCGGGCATCGACCAGCAGCGCTTGCCACGCGCGATCGAGACGACCCTGTATCGTATCGTGCAAGAAGCGATGAACAACATCTACAAGCACGCCAAAGCCACGAATGTGAGCGTCAGCATCGAACGCCGGGGCGATCAGGTGCTCGCGATCATCGAAGACAACGGCGCGGGCTTCACCCAGGAGGCGCAGCCAAACGAGCTGGTACGGATCGGGGTTGCCGGCATGCGCGAACGGGCCGCGATCGTCGGCGGGGATCTCACCATCGAGTCGACGGCTGGGGACGGCACGATCGTCCGCGCGCGCCTGCCGATCCCGCCGGAATAGTCGCGACGCGGCGCAGCAGCTCGCGTTCACTGAGCGCGATTCGACCAGATTGAGCTCGGCTGAGTCGGTGTGGGAGAGGTTCCACATCTTGCGACAATCGCCCACCTGATTGCGACTTCGAGCCACAAGCCGACCCAAAAATAGATTCTGTCTGTTACGCTGTAGAAACGTCTAATTACCGGCGTGTGAGCGCAGCCGAGAGCGGGCGCTCGACTCCGGTCGAGGTCCCTATGCGCGCTGGAACTAGTCTCAGGGTCTGGGTCGCGGTGGTTGGTTGGGCTTTCTTGGTCGCGTGCAGCGCCGGAAGCGGCAGCGCGGGTTCACACGCTGGCGCGGGCGCTTCGAGCTCCGGAGCCGCAGGTCCGGGCAGCGGCGGCAGCACGGGAGATCCGAACGGCGGCGGCAGCGGCAGCTTGATCGTGTACCAGAATCCGTGCGACCTGCCGAACGCGCCAGCCAATTGTCAGGTCACTGCCGCGCCAGGCTGCGGCGACGGCATGATCAATCAGCCGAACGAACAGTGCGATGACGGCAACAGCCTTCCCGGCGACGGCTGCTCCGGGATCTGCACGATCGAGCCGTACTACACTTGTCCGACCGCAGGCATGCCGTGCGTCACGACCATCGTCTGTGGGGACGGCACGGTCGGCCCCGGTGAAGCGTGCGACGACGGCAAC
>DATATR010000476.1:0-10044 GCA_036268695.1 Polyangiaceae bacterium
GCGTGCCGGGCACCACGTCGATCGCACCGTTCACGATGTCGGTGTCGACCACGGCGACGTTGGCAATCATGAAGTCTTCGAGGAAGATGCCATCCATATGGTAGTGCTGGGCGACGCTGCGCGGCAGGTTCATGTTGCATCCGGCGCGCAGCGGCCCGAACGCGTGTGGCGCCAACTCGCGCACTAGATCGATGATCCCCCGTTCGACGAGCGTGTCGTAAGCAAAGCGCGACTCTTCGCCGGGGAAACAATTGAGGTGCCCGCTGATGCCGCCGCCGCCGTTGAAGAGGTCCCCGGTGCGTTGGCTGAGCTCGAGAGCATCCAGCAATTTGATGCGCAGCGCCGCGAGTTTCTCCTTCGACACCACGTTCGGAATCACGACGTAGCCGTCGTCGGCGAAGGTTTGTTTGAAGCGCTCGATTTCTTGTGCAGACAGTTTTTGCATGGGCTCGTAACCGGAGTTCCGGTGATCATTTACGAACGGTTGCGCGTTTGTCATTTCACGAATCGTTGTGGGGCGGCAGTTGAAGCTCGGCAAGCACTGGCAGCTGCAGGTGGTGCACTTGCCAGGTCTCGACGATGACGCCGCGACGTAGCTCGGCGAGGATCGGCAGCGCCAAGGCCAGGAGTAACGAGGCGATCAGGCCGCCCGCGATGATCAGCGGGGGTTTCGGTTTTTGCGGCTTGGACGGCACTTCCGCCGGCACGACCAGCTGATAGCGATGATTGAATGCGGCCTGCGCCGTGTCGAGCTCGATCCGACCGCTGCGAATGTCGTCACGGAGCTCGCGGTATTTCATGATCGCGCCCGACAGCTGCGCGCGCAGTGCGGGATCCGTGTCGTCTTTGGACAAGGCTTGAATCACGTTCGTCGGCAAGGGCTCGGCGTTCGTGGGCTGCGCCACGCCGGCGGACACGGCGGCGGGTGTGAGCTTGGCGAGTGCTTCGCGACCCTTGATGTCTTGCTCCAACGTTTGCACTTCAGCGCGCAGTTGCGCAACTTGCGGCGGCGCTTGTGTGAGGATCGCCACGCGCTGCTGTTCCGTGATCACGTCGGGGTGAGTCGGAGTGAAACGCAGCTGCAGATCAGCGAGCTTTGCTTGCTCGTCGTGCAATTTACGCTGCCAATCGTTCTCGATGTCCGCGAGTTTCGGTTTATCCGTTGCAAGCTTCTCCTTCATGCTCGTGATGTCGTCGGCCAGCATCGAATCCGGGTTCAACCCGGCCGCACGCGCGGGGCGCGCGGCAACTGGCGCTAGCTTGCGCACCGCGCCGACCGCGCCCGCCGTCTCGGGCGGGGGCGCGCTGGCTTGCTCGTCCGTGTTGAGCTGGTCGGCGAGCGTATTGATTTCGTCGCGCAACTTGCTCGCGTGGCCGTCGAGGATGGTCATCTGATCCTCGAAGGCCGAAATTTCCGCGGCATGTCGGCTCTTCAGAAAGCTCTCGCGCGCGGTTTCGGCGAGCTCCGCGGCGGTCTTGCCGTCGCTCCAATCGGCCGTGATCGTCAGCAGCGACTCGTGATCCACGCTCACGCCGAGCTTGTTCTCCAGGGTGCCGACGAGTTGCGCGACTTTGGTTTTGTCGTCCGGCGTACTGAACAGCGCGCCCATGATGCGATCCTTCAGCTTCAAAAGCGGTGGTCGGCGCTCTTCGGACGTCTTCACGAGCTCGGTGTCGCGAATGATGTTCGCGAGATTCTCGTGGCTCATGATCAGGCTTTCGGCACCGGTCAACGGTTTGTCTTGATTGCTCGAGCGATCGAGCGGCGTGCCGAGCGCCATGACGACGGTCTTGCAGGTGTACGTCTTCGGCAGGACCGCGAGCGCGCCGATGGTCAGCCCAAATCCAACGACGAACAGCGCGGCCGACACACGCCAGCGCGCACGCAGCGCTCGTTTGGCGAACGCCAGGTAGCTTGCCAAGTAAGCGACTTGGAAGCCACCTCCACCCTCATTGCTCTCTTCTTCGTACTCGTCCATCTCAACTTTCAGGACCTTCCGGGCGATCGGTCCGGCGCACTCAGACCCGCTCTCGCGTGAAGAAAATCACACCGAGAAGTGCTAGCCGAAGGGCGTGGAACCGTAGATCCTGGTGCACCGCCGCGCAAGCACGGGCCGGGCTCGGGGATTTTGCGTCGCGCTCGATTTCGGGCGAGATGTTTAATTTTTTGGCGTTCTGCGCGTGGCCTCGCCCGAGATCAATGAGATTGCGGCTTTTTCCGGGAGAGGTTAGACGCCGAGGCGATGGGCTCCACGATTTCGAGCCGCTTTCGTCACGCGGCCATCGGCGACATCGCCGAGAAACGCAGCTCGGGCCGCGCGCTCGCCGCCCACGCCGCGCGCGACGGCGCGGAGTAAACGGATGAAAAAGCGATGGTGGATCGGGGCGGCACTCGTGTCGTTCGCGCTCGTGGGCGCGGGACTCTATTTGCGCGTGCGACAAGTGGCTCGTCGCGCAGCCCTCGCAGGCCCGGCGGCGCCGATCGCAACCGAGCGAACCGTGACGCCCTTCGATGTTGCCGTGACGGCCTACGACGGCAAGTTCGGCGATGGCTGGCAAGATTGGGGTTGGGGGCCGCATCAAATTCCCGTCTCTGGCCCGGCGAAAGTCGTGTTTGCCGGTTATGGCGGCATCGCGCTGCACCACGACGAGTTGCCTTCGCAGTTCGGGGCGTTGGTGTTCCGCTACAAGGCTCCGGGGGATTGGCCCGAGTTTTTAGCCGTCAATCTCAAACGCACGGGCACACCCGACAGCGCGTTCCCCAAAGTTACCGTGCAGCCCGACCGCGTCGCCAAGCTAGCCGACGGCTGGCGCGAGGTGCTGATCGATTGGAGCGATCTCGATCCCGACAATTTGCCAATCGATCGCATCGTGATCGCAGCGCGTAGCTCGGTCGATTCGGGCTGGGTGTTGCTCGACAAGATCGCACTCACGAAATCGAACGGCGCGCCGGCAGGCAAAGCGACTTCGCGACCGGTGAATCTGCAACTGAGCTGCGAGGGCGCGACGCACGCGATCAATCCCATGATCTACGGCGCCGCCGTTGGCGCTTGGGAAAGCGGGTTTTCGGCGCAGCGCATCGGCGGCAACTTGATGTCGCGCCTGAATTGGGACGACGCGTTTTGGAACAGCGGCAACGATTGGTTCTTCGAAAACGGCAAGGCCAACGGCACGATTTGGGAATGGATTGACGCCGGCGTCGCGCATTCGGTGCCGAACGCGGTCACCGTGCCGATGCTTGGTTGGGTCGCCAAGGACGCGAGCTCGGTCGGCTTTCCCAAAAACAAATTCCCGAAGCAGGCCAAGTTCGACGCGAATCGACCCGAAGCCGGAAACGGCCTTGCTCCGGACGGCTCCAAAATCAAACCCGGTCCACAGACGGAGACGAGCATCGCCGCGCCGCCCGAAGTGATCGCGCGCTACATCGAGGAGCTCCGCCAAAAAGATGCGGCACGCGGCAAGCGTGGCGCAGCGATGTACATCCTCGACAACGAGCCGTCGCTGTGGAACTCGACGCATCGCGACGTGCACCCCGATCCGCTCACGTACGACGAACTCCTCGATCGAACGCTTCGCTACGCGCACGAGATCCGCAAGGCCGATCCGGATGCCGTGATCGCGGGACCGGCAGAATGGGGCTGGCGCGGCTATTTCTTTTCGGGCAAGGACCAAGCGTCCGATCAGCACCCGGATCGCGCGGCGCACGGCGATCTTCCGCTCATCCCCTGGTACCTGCAAAAGCTCGCCGAACACGAGCAAAGCACCAAGGAGCGTTTGCTCGACGTGCTCGACGTGCATTTCTACCCAGCAGCGGATCGGATCTACGGGCAGAACGCGCGTGTCGACGCGGACGGCGCCGCGCTGCGCATTCGCTCGACGCGTGCGCTCTGGGATCGCGCCTACAAAGACGAATCCTGGATCGGCGAGCCGGTGCGCTTGATTCCGCGGCTCAAGGAATGGGTCGCGCAATATTATCCAGGTCGCAAAATCTCGATCGGCGAGTGGAGCTTCGGCGCCGATTCGCACATCAGCGGCGGCGTCGCGACCGCGGAAGCGCTCGGCCGCTTCGGTAAAGAAGGTCTCGATTCGGCTTTTTATTGGGATGGGCCGAAAGCTGGCACTGCGACTTTTTGGGCGTTTCGCGCATTCCGGAACTTCGACGGCAAGGGCGGTCACTTCTTGGACATTTCGTTGCCCACGCGCGACGCCGAAAAGGTTTCGATCTTTGCTTCACGCGACGAGCCGGGCACGCATCTCGTCGCGGTGATCGTCAATCGCGACCCGACTTTTGCGATCGACGCGACCGTCGAGCTCGACAGATGCGGTCACGCCACGACGAGCCGCGCGTTCAGCTACGACGCGCAGTCGACCAAGCTGACCGAGGTCGAAGTCAAAAACGGAGAGACCGCGGGCACGGTTTCCGTTTCGGCGCAGCCGTACTCCTTCACGGTGATCGATCTGAACGTTCAGCGGCCCTGAACGGTCGCCCCGCGCGCATTCGAGATCTGGTTCGGTCGAAAGATCGCCGACCCCAGAAAACGCGCTTGCCCGACGACCTTCAGCGTTTGCTTGGCTTGGGCCGAGGTCATGCACTCGAATTGCACGCACAAAACCGCTGCATCCGTCGCTTGCGCGATCGTCGCGGTGATCGGGCTCTTGCCCGTGGGTGGCAGTGCGACCAGCAAGCGTTCACCGGTGTTCGTGCAGCGGCGCACCTCTTCCAAAAACGCGGTCAGCTGATTGAGCGGCACGCGCGTCGCATCCGCGACTTGAATCGGGCTGCCGAGGTGCACCATGCCCGTGCGCGAGAGCGCCACCGCGACGACGAGCGAGAAATCCTGTGACGCGCCTTCGCCAGCCGGGATCAGCGCGAGCGATCGCCATGGCCGCGATTCGATCGCGAGCCAGAGCCGCTGCCACTCGGGATCGCGCCAGGTCGCTACTTCATTTTCCGGCCGACTCAGCGCGAGGCTTTGCTCTTGCCCGCGCTGAATATTGGCATTGCCCGTCTGGTTGCTCAAAGAATCCGGCTCCGGCGCGAACATAGGCCCGCCCGGGCCGGTTTGCCAGGGAAACCCCGCAAATCAGCCGAGCTCAGCGCGCGTTTAGTGGTTTTTTTCGCGCGCTCATTTGAGCACGATATCGAAGACGTTGATGGAATACGGCGCGAGCGTCTCATCCAGCGTTCCGCCCGACTTGAGTCCATCGTCCACGAGCGAAGTCGAATGCGCGTCGTATGAGTATTTTTCGTGGCTCGCAATGGTCGCGCATCCGTTCAAGACGATGCTTGCTTTGGCGGCGCTCGTCGGATTGAGGTTCAGCGCGACGAGCACCAAGTGCTTGCCCGACTCGTCGCGCGAGGCGAAGAGCGATACGTCGCCGTCCATGTGCGTGTCCACGGAGCGATCCAAAAAGTGCGCGTTCTTGCCGTCGAAGTTCCGGAACGCGCGGAACGCCCAATATACCGGTGAATTCTTCGGCGGCACGAACCAGTAGTATGCATAGTCGAGTCCTTCGGTCCCGAAGCGACCGAGCGCTTCGGCCTCCGCCAGCCCGCCGCTGATGTGCTGCTCGGCGCCGAAACTGTACTCGCCGAGCGAGACAGCGAGCCCCGGATAGTTCTTGGCGACCCAAGCTTTCAAGCGCGGAATCAGCTGCACGTTGTCGTTGATCCAGGATTCGTCCTTGTAGCTCGGATCCCACAGCGCGCGCGTCGAGCGCAGGCGCAGCGCAGCCGTTTCGGCATCGCTGTTCGGGCTGTAGACGCCTTGGCCTTGCGGATAAAAATGCACGTCCAAGATGTCGAGCAGTTTACTGCCCGTCGACTGATCGTGTTCTTTCAGCTTGGCCAGGTACCACGGCAAAATCGGCGTATCGCCGTGCGCGCGCCGATCGGGCCTGAGCGTGACGCTCGTCGCCGTGTCCTTCGCCGAATAGAAGTAGGCGGTCCAGCCCCACTCCGCGGGCCCAGCAATCAGCCCCTGCGGATCGGCCGCGCGAATCGCGCTGGCGTAGCGGATCGTGCGATCCAAAAGCTCGTCGTACGTGAGCGGATCCGGGTGAATGTCGCGATGATTCGTGTTCCAGAGCGCCGGCTCGTTATCGAGGATGTACTGCTGCACGCTGCGTGCGCCGTCTTTCTGCTCTTGCTGGGCAATCGCGGTCACCCATTGCTTCATGAAATCGGGCGAAGCTTCGACGCTGGTTTGCGTCGGCGCGTTCGGCTTGATCAGGCTGCCGTCCGGGCGCTGTCCGTCGCCCGCGTCTCCGCGATAGGGATCTTTGCCGTGCTGCGGCCCGTACACGGAAATAGGAAAACCGAACGACGTCGAATCTTTTGCGACCCAACCGATGATTGGAATCGTGATCGCACTGGTGAGGTGCCGAGCGCGATTGTCGGCCAAGAACTTGCGGTAATCGTCGCCTTTGGCGTTTTCGAAATACCAGTCCTTGCCGGCGTTGGTCGCATTCGCTTGCCAGTTGTAACGAGTCGAGCGATTGCCGCCCCAGCGTCGCGTGGTCGCGCCGGTGTCTTCGACTTCGCCGGCCATGCCGTAGATGTACGGGCTGATCGCGTGACCCGGCGCGCGGCAGTTCACGCTGAGCGCGACCTTCTTCAGCGGCGCGTCAGCACTCACGGCCTTGGCCGCCGCCGCGTCGAAATTGGTCAGCACGAGTTTGTCGAACAGCACCGGATCGTTCGAAATCGAACCCTTCGCGTGCAGGATGACGCGATCGAACGCGGCGCCCTGCGGGTTCAAATCGTTCCACGCGACGTAAACCTCGACCCAGCCGTCAGGCAGGTTTTTTTCGCGATTCTTGGCGATCACGAGCCCGGGAAAGGATTGGTCGTTGTTGCCGTTCGCGAGTCGCACTTCCAAGAAATCGCCGGCTGCGGCCGGCGCGTGCATGCGGAAGACCAAGCCGCCGAAATTGGTCGTGAGCGTGTCGTGGTGCAAAATCCAACCGCCGTAATTGCCGAGCGCGATGCGCGCGGCTCCTTTCGACAGATCGTGCGCGCCCCAGCCCCAATCCTGCCAACCGCCCTTCAAGGCTGCGTCGTAAATCGTCTCCGCCACCATGAACGAGGCCGGCCGCGGCGTGACATGGTCGGCAGGTTGTGCCGTGAGCCGCCGGCAGTCGAAGCTCAGCGACGTAAACACGATCAACGCCCACGCGAGCACGCCGCGGGATGACAGGACTCGATTCGTCATGGCGCGGTTAGTCGATATCTCGCTTTCTCGCGCGTCAAGCCGGGCGGCTCGCGCGATCGGTTCGGGCTGCGATTCGTCGCGATTGTGTGCGACGATTGCCCGCGCTCGCGCCCGTCATGCAAAAGAGAGAAGTTCCACGGCTGGAATATCTGGACGGTCTGCGCGGGCTCGCCGCGCTCTACGTCGTGCTGTTCCATGCGGGCGTCGGCTTCACGAGCGCGGACTTGCCGTTTTGGGCGCGCGCGCTGCGCCACGCATTGAGCTTCGGACACGACGCGGTTGCCGTGTTCATCGTGCTGTCCGGTTATTGCTTGATGATCCCAGCCGCGCGTCGCGACGGTGAAGTTTCGGGCGGAGTCGTGAGCTATTTTCGGCGTCGAGCTCGACGCATTTTACCGCCGTACTACGGCGCGCTCTTGCTCTCGTTCGGCTTCGTATTGCTATTGCCGGCCGCCGCCGCGAAAACTGGAACGATTTGGGACGACACTTATCCAGCGATCGCCTTCGCGCCGATCGCGACGCACCTCGCGCTGGTCCACAATTGGTTCCCTGCTTACGTTCACACGCTGAACGGCCCGCTCTGGAGCGTGGCCACCGAGTGGCAGATTTATTTTTTCTTCCCGCTCCTGCTTTTGCCGACCTGGCGCCGCGCAGGCCGGCTCGCGACGATCGCGCTCGGCTTTGCGCTCGGCAGCTTGCCGAGCTGGTTCGCGCCGAAAATCGCGGCCGTTGCCAATCCTTGGTATCTCGGTTTGTTCGCGCTCGGGATGTGCGCCGCCGGGATCAATTTCTCGAGCCGCGCGGCAGACGTCGCGCTTCGTGCACGCAAAGCCTGGCGGATCGGAGTTTGGATCGGATTGGTCGTGATCGGCCTCGGGTTCAGCGTGTTTTCGAAGCTCTGGTTCGCGAACATCTTCTTGAGCGACGCGCTCATGGGCGCGGTCACCGCGCTGCTCCTGATCCACTACACGCGCCAGGCGACAGCCGAGGATCGCCGCGAGCGTCCGCTTGGCTTGCGCATGCTGGAATCGACGCCGCTGGTCGCGCTCGGGCGTTTTTCTTACAGTTTGTACCTGACGCACTTGCCACTCGTTGCGGCTTGGTACTTCGCGCTACGCACGCTGGTATCGAGTCAGTGCGCGCTGATGATCGCGCTGCTCGCCTGCTCGGTGCCATCCTCGATTGGGCTCGCGTACGGTTTTTTCAGCTTGGTCGAGCGACGCTTTTTGCTTCCGTCCGCCCCTGCGCGGGTCGAATCGAAAGCGCGTGCGCTGAGCTGACTGAAACCAACGCGACATACTGGCAGGAACACGCCGACGCGAGGCGCGCTTCGCTTTGGGTTGAGCTAGGGAAGAGAGTCCGTTAGATTGTTCTCCGTCTTACTTTGAATTCATTGGCGCCGTGGTTCCGGATCGCGGGGGAAGCGTTCGGCGCTCGCCACGAAAGTCACGAGAGGTCAGATCATGCGTGGGATGAAGCTCAGTTTGGCGTTGCTGCTCATCGGGTGCTCTTCGTCTGGAGGCTCGGGCGCGCACACTGGCGGCGTGAGTGGAACGAGCGGCTCGAGCGCCACCAGTTCGGGCGGTAGCTCCGGCGCGGACACCACGGGCACGAATGGCCCGATCACCTACGGCGGCGCGGTCTCTTGTGGACCGGCCGTCATGGGCGGGACCCCGGGTGGAAGTGGCGGCGCAGTCGACATGTGGACCAACGTGACGCCGTCCGGAATCAGCCTCGCCCCGACGAGCGACAACTTCGGGATGCAAGATGTGCTCGTCGATCCGGTGCGACCGAGCGACTTGTACGCGTTCGTCTGCCACCAGGGCGTCTGGAAGTCGACCGACTTCGGGCAAACTTGGGGCAAGGTCAACACGGGCCCCGGCGGCGACATGATCGACAGCGGCAAGCCATGGGGCGAGGGCATCGACTCGAATCGCTGCCGCGATCCGAACACGAAACCCGCGCTCTACAGCCTCGGCTCCCAGGGCGGATTCTGGAAATCGATCGACGGTGGCGTGAGCTGGACGATGTCGAGCCTGCCGAACGACGGCAAACCGCGGCCACAAGACGGTTACGACGTGGACGTCGATCCTTACGACGGCAATCACTTGATCGTGGGCTTCCACGAGGAACCCGGCTTGGCCGAATCGACTGACGGCGGTCAGACATTTCAGTCGATCACGCTCGATCCAGGCATGGCCGCTGGCACGTCGTACTACGCGTTTTTCATCGACACTGGGGATCCGACCACCACGGCCCAGGTCTGGCTACTCGTCTCTCAGGCCACCGGAGGCACAGCTGGAACTTGGCGCACACAAGATGGCGGCAAGACCTGGAAGCAAGTCAGCAAGAACGAACACAACCACGGCCAGTGTCAGATCTATCAGCAGAATGGCATCATCTTTTTGCCCGGCGTGTATGCAGTCGAAGGCTGGGGCGTGCTGCGCAGTGACGACTTGGGCGTGACCTGGACGCATCTCGGCAGCGGTCAATCGCAAGGTGTCGTGTTCGGCACGAGCAAGAATATCTATGCGCAGAATCCGGGCGCGACGATGGGCACCATGGATCAGAGTCAATCCGAGCGCGCGGCGCAGCCAGGTGACACGTGGTCTACCTGGGCGCTGACCATGACGAACGGCCCGAAGCGCGCCGCGGTGACATCGGACGGCACGCACAATATCATCGTCGGCGGTGATTGGAACGCGGGGCTCTGGCGCTACGTCGAGCCGTAAAAAAAGCGATTCGCTGATATTTGCGGCGGTTTGTCGCGCGGCGCTCGATCAGTCACACTCCACGCCGCGCGCGCTTCGGTGTAACCATTCGCCATGCA
>DATATR010000477.1:0-2414 GCA_036268695.1 Polyangiaceae bacterium
GGAGCGACCGTGTCGCAAGCGGCTTCGGCGTCGGAGGCACTCTCGCAGATCGCCCAGGATTTGCCCACGATTCTCGTCAGCGACATCGGCATGCCGCACGAGGACGGCTACGCGCTTTTGCGCAAAGTGCGCGCATTGCCGGCGGACCGCGGCGGGAAAATTCCCGCGCTCGCGCTCACGGCCTATGCGCTCGGCGTGGACGCGGAGCGCGCGTTCGAAGCCGGCTATCAGCGTCACGCCGCGAAACCGATCGATCCGCTCGAACTCGTGGAAATCGCGTTCGCGCTCGCCGGCCGCCCGAGCGCGCCGAAGTGACGCTTCAGCGCCCGGCCAAGAACGGCACGCGCTGAAACAAACCCTCGGGCACGCTTTTTACGATCGGCACGATCAGCGCCCAGATGCCGGGGATGTATGCTTCGGCGCTCCGCGCGTCCATCGCGCGCACGATGCTCCGCGCGACCTTCGCCGGTTTGCCGAATAGCGGATGCTTCTTGTGTCCCTCGGTCATCGGTGTGTCGACGGGCCCGACCTTGAGCGTCGTGACGCTCACGCCCGAGGCGTAGAGCCGCGTGCGTAAGCCCTGCAGGTAGACGTTGAGCGCGCCCTTCGCGGCACCGTAAGTGTAGTTACGCGGCCGGCCGCGCTCGCCGGCGACGGAGGTGATGACGCCGATTTTTCCGGCGTTCGCCGCGTCGAGCCGGTTCGCGAGCGGGATCAAGAGCGAGACCACGCTCGTGAAATTCACGCGCAGGATCGACTCTGCCGTGGCGAAATCGCGTTCGCTCTCGAGCTGGTCGCCGAGATCTCCATGGGCGATCAACGCGCTGTCGACGTGGCCGAGCGCGGTGAAGGCTTCGGCGATCACGGCTTCGTTTCGACTCAAATCGGCGAAGTCGGCTTGTGCGGTCGTGACCGTCGTTCCGGTGCAGCGTGCTGCGACGCGGCGCAACTTCTCTGCGTCGCGGCCGACCAAATGCAAACGATCGCCGCGCTCGGCGTGGATGCGCGCGCATTCGGCCGCGATCGCCGAGGTTGCACCCAAAATCAAAACCCGCATCTCGACTAAAATCCGATTTTGCGCATCACGAAGCGTGGCAGCCAGCGGATCACGAGCATCACCAGCGCCCACATGCTCGGCGTGTAGAGCACCGGCTTTTTGCGATCCATCGCGCGCACGACGTCTCTTGCGACTCGTTCGGGTTCGCCCGCGAAGGGCGGAGCTTTGAGCCCAGCCGTCATGCCCGTTTTGACGAAGCCCGGTTTCACGCACAAAACGGCGAGGCCGTCGGCGTGAAACTTGTGGTCGAGCGCTTCGAGATAGAGCGATAGTCCGGCTTTTGCGGAGCCGTAAATCGCGACCGGCTTGCGCCCGCGATCGCCCGCGACCGAAGAAAACACGACCAAGCGCCCGCCGCCGCGCGCGAGCAAACGCTTCCGCGCGTGTTCGCAAAACACGACCGTGTTCGCATAGTCGACGGTGACGAGCCGGCGCGTGAGCTCGATGTCCGCTTCGAGCGCCGCTTGCGTAGCGAACAGAGCAGCCGTGACGATCACGGTATCGAAGCCGCCGAGCGCGGAGTCCGCCGCGTCGAGCGCGGCCGCGAAGCTCGACGGATCTTCCAGATCACAGAGCGCGAAGCGGACTTCTTTGCCGGCCGGGTCTCGCGCTTTCAAGTCCGCCGCGCTGCGCGAAACTTCTTCTTCGCTGCGCCCGAGCAGAAACACGCTGTCTCCGCGCTCGACCAAGCGCCGGGCGATGGCGCGGCCCATGCCGGTCGTGCCCCCAAATACGATCGCTTTCATGCCGTGACTCGACGAACAAAAGAACTCAGGCTGCGTCGCCGAACAGCCGCTTCGACTGCGCGCTGCGCAGCCGTCGCTTCGGATCCCACTTTTCGCGCAGCGCGAAGAAAGCCGGCAAGCGCGGCTCCATCGCGCGGAAATGCTCGGCTCGGGTGAAGCGATCCTTGCTCAAGTAGATGCGGCCTTTGGCGGCGATCACGAACTCGTTCAGCCTATCGACGATGCCCTGTATCGCAGGCGAGACGGCCATGTCGACCGCAATCGACGTGCCTTCGAGCGGAAAGGAGAGGAGGCCCTTGCCTTCGGGGCCGCAGTCCTTGATCACGCACAAGGGCGAGGCTCCGCCGAGCCGGGTCAAAAGCTCCATGAACTCGCGCACCGCCGGAGCTCCGGCTGCGCGAGGCAGCACGCATTGATATTGAGTGAAGCCGCGCGAGCCGTAACCGCGGTTCCAATGCAGGATCGCGTCGAGCGGATAGAAGAAGGTGTCCGGCGTGAGCAAACTGGACCCTTTTTTGCGCACGTGCGAATTGTAGACGAGCGCATTGAAGACCTTGGCCGTGAATGGATTCAAAACCCAATTCGGTAAGGTGATCGGAAAAGTGATTTTG
>DATATR010000478.1:0-14702 GCA_036268695.1 Polyangiaceae bacterium
CATGTCTTTGGCTTCCAGCACGGTTTTCGGCGCGCCGTAGCGTACAGCGTTGATCATCGCGCGGCCGACTGCGCTCAGCGGCAAGCCGGGAAAGAACAGGTTGAGCAGCGGATAGAACACGAGCAGCACTTTGTACGTGCCTTTGATGTGCAGCTGGCCCGGCGTCGGCTTGGTGAGTGAAAGGCGGAAGTTGTAGACGGCTTTGAACGGCAATCGTGCGAGCGCATTCTCGGCTTTGCCTTTCACGCGAGCCCACATCACTTTGCCTTGCTCGCTGCCATCGGTCTGCACGCCCGAAACGTGCACGAGCACCATCCCGGGGTTGAGGCGTACGAGTGTTTGCGCAAAGTGCAGCGGTGTGTCGTAAGTGATCGCGGTGTACTCCGGCTCTTTCATTCCAACCGAGCTCACTCCGGCGCAGTAGAAGCAAGCGTCGTAGCCGCTGAGCTCGGGTTCCACGCTCTCGAGCTCACGAAAATCCGGGATCAACAATTCGCTGAGCTTCGGATGGGTGTGCCCACAGGAGCGGCGCGCGACGGCGAGCACGCGCTCCACTGTCGGGTTGTTCAGGCACTCGAGCAGCACGCCCTCCCCGACCATGCCCGTCGCACCCGTGATGATGACTTTCATGCGCGACAGGCCAGCATGCGCCGTCGGCGTTGACAAGCATTGGCATGGCGAGTTCCCGGCCCTAGGTTCCTCGCCATGCGTTACAATCTCCTCGGCAATACGGGTCTGTATGTTTCGGAGCTCTGCCTCGGCGCGATGACCTTCGGCGGCGGAAGCGGGATGTGGCAAGCGATTGGCAAGCTCGGGGAGTCAGAAGCGCTCGCGCTCGTCTCCGCCGCGCTCGACGCGGGCGTCAATTTCATCGACACCGCCGATGTCTATTCCGAAGGCGACAGCGAGCGGCTGGTCGGCGCCGCGCTCAAATCGCTCGATCGCCCGCGCGAGCAAATCGTCGTCGCGACCAAGGTGCGTGGTCGCGTCGGGCCGGGCATCAATCAAGTCGGGCTCTCGCGCTCGCACATCCTGTCGAGTATCGACGCCAGTTTGCAGCGGCTCGGGCTCGATCACGTCGATCTGTATCAAATCCACGGCTTCGATCCGGCGACGCCGATCGAAGAGACGCTGCGCGCGCTCGATGACGTCGTGCGCTCGGGCAAGGCGCGCTACATCGGCTTCAGCAATCTGCCTGCGTGGCTCGCGTCCCACGCGATCACCTTCGCAGAGCAAAATAACCTCGCTCGCTTTCAAAGCGCGCAGGTCTATTACTCGATCGCGGGCCGCGATATCGAGCGCGAGATCGCGCCGATGTGCCGCGCACGCGGGCTCGCGATCCTGCCTTGGAGTCCGCTGGCCGGCGGCCTTTTGTCGGGCAAGTTCGATCCCGACAAGAAAGGGCCGGCCGACGCTCGCCGCGCGTCATTCGATTTTCCGCCGGTGAACATGGAGCGTTTGCCGCGCGTGCTCAGCGCGCTGCGAACCGTCGCTGAAGGCACGGGCACTTCCGTCGCGCGCGTCGCGCTCGCTTGGCAACTCCGTAAGCCCTTCGTCACGAGCATCATCATTGGCGCGAAGCGTCCGGATCAACTCGCGGACAATCTGGCCGCCACCGAGCTCGAGCTATCGAGTGAGCAGCTCAAGCTGCTCGACGATGCCAGCGCGCTCCCGCCCGAATACCCGGGTTGGATGGTCGACTTTCAAAATTCCCGAGATCCACGCGGATCGACGAATGCGCCAAGCGAAGCGCAGATCCGCGCCGCGGCCGAACGCTCCGCGCGTTGAGCTCACATTCGCGCGCCCGCGCCGATCGAACCGATGGCACTCTGAGCGACAGACTTGGGAGCGAACGACGAGCCAATGCCCAACTACGCCAACTCACTGGTCGTCTGGGCTTTGCTCATGGTGTTCGTTTTGCCGCCCGTCCTCGCCTGGAATCTGTGGGATCCGCTCGATACATCGCCGTACCTGATCTGTTTCGTGTTCGGCGTCGGCTGCTCGTTCGTTGCTTGGCGCGTGTGGCAGCTGCCTCGGTTCAAGGACCGCAAGAGCAGCATGGGTGTGTACGTCCTATTGTGGGCACCGTTTTTGGCGGTGGGCGTCGGGCTCGGCAGCAACGTCGTGTTCGATCGTTCGCCGAGCGCGCGTCACGACACCACGTTTCTCGGCTTCATTCGCTACACGAAACAACCGATGCGCGCGCGGCTCGCCTCTTGGCGAAAGCCGGGCACCGATGAACGATTCAAGTGCACTCCGTTCGGCAGAGCCATCTGCTTCGAACTGAACGGCGGCGAGCCCGTCACCGTCATCACGCACCACGGAGCACTGGGTTGGGAATGGATCGCGGACGTCGCCGTGCGCGCGCCGTCCGCGCAATAGCATTGGTTCTGCGGAGCGCGTCCAAATCAGCCGCGGCTGAGCGCGCGAGCGTCTGATCTTTCGCTGCCGCTGGTTCCGCGCTACACCCGCCGCAGATGGAACCCAGCAGCTACGATGTCATCGTCATCGGCGGTGGCCCAGCCGGATCGGCGACCGCCACGCGGCTCGCGCAAGCCAAGCGCCGCGTGCTGCTGCTCGAGAAGGAGCGCTTTCCGCGCTTCCACATCGGCGAATCGATGCTGCCCTGTTCGCTTCCATTTTTGGAGCAGCTCGGCGCGATGCCCCGGGTGCTCGCGGCCGAATTCTTGCCCAAATATGCCGCCGAGTTCGTGACCGCGGACGGCGCGTTGAAGCGCCGTTATGCGTTCGCCGAAGGCCTCGTCGAAGGCCCGGGTTCCGCCTTCGAAGTCGACCGCGCGGATTTCGACGCGATCCTACTCGACAACGCCGCCGAGCACGGCGTCTCCGTGCAACAAGGCATGCAAGTGGTGCGCTTCGAGCTCGATCGCGAACGCGGCGTCGAGCTGGTCGCGCGCGCCGAAGATGGCAGCGAAAGCACGATTCACGCCGAGATGTTGATCGACGCGAGCGGGCAAAGCTCGCTCCTCGCGGGGCGACTCGGCTTGCGCGAGATGGATCACGAACTGAAAAACTATGCGCTCTTTTCGCACTACGAAGGCGCCACGCGCTACTCGGGCAAAGAAGAAGGCGACATCAGCGTCGTGCTCATCCCGGAGGGTTGGTGGTGGGTGATCCCGCTGAAGAACGATCGCACCAGCGTGGGCCTGGTGGCGCCTTCGCGCACGCTCCGCGGCCAGAAGCCGGATCAAGCCTTTTTCGAGCGCCAAATCGCCGAAACGCCGTTCGTGCGCGAGCGGCTCGCCGATGCGAAACGCGTCGCGCCCGTGCGCAGCGTCTCGGATTACTCGTACACGAGCCGCCGCGTCGCTGGCGATCGCTTCCTCATGGTGGGCGACGCAGCCGCGTTCATCGATCCCGTGTTCTCGACGGGTGTCTATTTGGGTTTGGTGGGTGCCTTTCGCGCCGCGGAAGCCGTGGACGCGGCGCTTCGGGCGCGCCAGTTCGATCGCTCGCAGTTCCTCGCGTACGAACGCTACGTGCTCAAAAGCGTCGCGACGTATCGCCGCTTCGTCAAAGGCTTTTACACGCCCTCGTTCGTGGACGTGCTGATGTCGCCGAGCGATTGGCTCGAGCTCCGCGCGGCGATCACGTCTTTGCTCGCGGGTTACGGCGTCGATCGCTTCGAAGTGAATTGGCGCGTGCGCGTGTTCGAAGTGATCGCGCGTGCGAATCAGCGCTTCCCGCTCGTGCCGCGCTTGCTCGAACGCCGCGCGAGCGTTTAGTCGTGTCTGCCGAGACGAGTCGAAACGGAACGGAGCTCGTCGAGCTTTCGCCGTTGCTCGCGCCGGACGAGCCGTCGCCCGCGGAAGTCTTGCCGGACCGCGCGCGCTCGCCATTCCTCATCACCTGCGATCATGCGGGCAACCGCTTGCCGCGCGCGCTCGGTGATTTGGGTTTGCCCGAAAGCGAACTCGGCCGGCACATTGCGTGGGATCTGGGCGCGGCCGGCGTCGCGCGCGCGCTTTCACGACGGCTCGGCGCGTTCGCGGCGCTCCAAACTTATTCGCGCCTCGCGATCGACTGCAATCGCCGCCCCGGTGTGCCGACTTCAATCGTCGAAGTCAGCGAAACGACGATCGTGCCAGGCAATCAACAGCTCTCCGCGGCCGAAGCCGAGCGTCGCGCGCGCGATCTCTTCGCGCCGTATCACGCCGCGATCGCGAACGAGCTCGCGCGCCGCGCACCAATCAACCAAAAAACAGCGCTGATCGCCGTGCATAGTTTTACGCCCACGTTCAAAGGCGTGGCGCGCCCCTGGCACGTCGGCATCTTGTACAACCGAGACGCGCGGCTCGCCCACGTGCTGCTCGAACTATTGCGCCAGGACAGAGCGCTCGTCGTGGGCGACAATCAGCCGTACGCCGTCGGCGATTTGACCGACTACGGCGTGGTCGAATATGGCGAACGGCTCGGCAACCTCCACGTCGAAATCGAATTACGACAAGATCTGCTCGGCGACGCAGCCGCGCAAGCCGCGTGGGCCGAACGCCTGAGTGAGGTCTTGCCGGAAGCTTTGGCGCGAACCGGCGCTCAGAGCGGATGAAACCTCGTCACTTATTGATCAGAGCGGCTCTGGCAGCGAATCGGGCGCCCTTGTCCCTGTCGGGTGCATTGATATAGGGAGACACTGTTGCGTCTCCAGCAACGATCCATTGCGCCAAGCTCGATTGCCCAGCGCGCGATCGGCCTTAATTTAACGCGCTGGAGGCAAATCAAATCATGAGCAATGTTCGCGAAGCGAGCCGGATCATCACGGCCCATCAGCAAGAGGAGGGAGCCGGGTTCATCGTGCGCCGCCCCTTGCCGACGATGGGGCTCAGCGTCGTCGATCCGTTTCTCCTACTCGACGAATTCGGACCGATTGACTTCGCGCCCGGTGAAGCGCTCGGCGCGCCGGATCATCCACACCGCGGTTTCGAAACCGTGAGCTACATCTTGAGCGGCGAGTTCGAGCACGAAGATTCCGCGGGTCATCGCGGTGTGCTGCGCGCGGGCGACGTGCAATGGATGACCGCGGGCGCTGGCATCGTGCACTCGGAAATGCCGTCACGCGCCATTCGCGACGCGGGCGGCCGCGTGCACGGGTTTCAAATTTGGGTCAACTTGCCCGCGCGTTCGAAGATGACGCGACCGCGCTACCAAGAGGTTTCAGCCGCAAAAATCCCGCATGCCGAGAGCGCGGACGGCAAAGCGCGCGTGCGCGTGATCGCAGGTGAAGCGCTCGGCGCGCGCGCGGTGATCGATACACACACGCCAATCGTCTACCAAGATTGGTCGCTCGAACCGGGCGCGGACGTCACGTTGCCGCTCGCCGCCGAGCAACAAGCGCTGGTCTACGTCTTCGAAGGCGTGGCGCGCGTCGGCGCTGCGGGCAGCACGGTTTCGCACGGCCAGCTCGCCGTGCTCGGCGCAGGCGATTCGGTGCGCCTCCGCGCAGCTGACGGCGCGACTTCGAGCGCGCGCCTACTGCTCCTCGCGGGCGTCCCACTGAACGAGCCCGTCGCGCGTTACGGCCCATTCGTGATGAACACGCCGCAAGAAATCCAAGCCGCATTCCGCGACTATCAAAGCGGAAAAATGGGCGAAATCACGCGCACCGCTCGAGTCGAAGCCGCGCTTTGAAACAGCCGCTTTGATTTGGGTTGGGCGTGGGCGCGGACGGCGCACCGCCCGCGCCATGCGCGGCGCGGGCAATTCTGCGCTGTTCGTCGCCGTGCGCGCGCTTCAACCAAGCTTCGCGATGATCGCTTCGCCCATGCCGCTCGTGGACAGCGGTTTGTCGCCGCCGAGATCGCGGGTGCGCGCGCCGGCGGCGAGCGCCGCTTCCACCGCGCGTTCGACCGAGCGCGCTTCTTGTTCGAGCCCGAGGCTGTGACGGAGCAGCATCGCCGCGCTCAAAATCGTGCCCACGGGGTTGGCGATGCCTTTGCCGGCGATGTCCGGCGCGGAGCCGTGAATCGGTTCGTACAAGCCGAGCGTGCCTTCACCGAGCGAAGCACTCGGCAACATGCCGAGCGAGCCGGTGAGCACCGCGGCTTCGTCCGAGAGAATGTCGCCGAACATGTTCTCGGTCACGATCACGTCGAAGCTGTTCGGCGCGGTGACCAAGCGCATCGCACACGAATCGACCAGCTGATGCTCGAGCGTGATGTCCGCAAAATCCGCCTTCACCCGCGTCGCGACTTGGCGCCAAACGCGCGAAGACTCGAGCACGTTGGCTTTGTCGACCGAAGTGAGCTTTTTCTTGCGCCCGCGCGCCAAATTAAAAGAAAGCCGCACGATGCGCTCGATCTCTTTCTCGGTGTACTCGAGCGTGTCGATCACTTTGATGCCGTCCGGCGTCTGCTCGCGCGATTGCTTGCCGAAATAGAGGCCGCCGGTGAGCTCGCGCAAAATCAGCATGTCGCAACCGTCGATGCGCTCGCGCTTGAGCGGCGAAGCATCGACCAATTCGGGGTAACTCTTCACCGGCCGCAAGTTCGCGAACAAGCCGAGCCCTTTGCGGATCGCGAGCAGCCCTTTTTCCGGCCGCGTCTTCGCGTTCGGATCGTCCCATTTCGGCCCGCCCACGGCGCCGAGCATGACCGCGTTTGCGGCTTTGCACGCGCTGAGCGTCGCGGCCGGCAGCGGATCGCCCGTTTCGTCAATCGCGATGCCGCCGATCAACTGCGACTCGAAGCTGAACTCATGCCCGCCGCGCTGCGCGACCGCCTCGAGCACGACGCGCGCTTGCTCGACGACTTCAGGTCCAACGCCGTCACCCGGAAGTAAAACGATTTTCGCTTTCACGCGGCGCACTTTAATGCAAACGCGGCAAGAAACCAGCGCGAAGCGGTGGTTCAGCGGGATTTGACGATCACGGACTGCCCGCGTCAGTCGGGTCCACAATCTGACCGAGCATCAAAATCGCCCCCGTCGGATTGTCGACCAATGCAACGAGGTACGGCCGATTGACGGCCATCGTGACCTGCATCGGCGGCAACTCCACGGCGGCGTCCCGCAACACGACTGCCGTGGCGGCTGCTGCCTCGACGCCACTCTCCTGCATCGAAATCATCGCCTTCTGCAGGACGTCCGAGACGGAGAGCTTGCCGCCATCGGGCGGATGCGCGCAGATGCCGGAAAAATCGGCTGCGGCCGCGTCGAACGCGCGCTGCATGCCCATCGCCTCGAGCGCGTTTTTGAGTGACACCGAGGGCGAGGTGAATTGCGTCTTGGGCAGCGATAGCTGCACGAGCGCATCACCCGTCGCCGTCAAATCGAATGAAGTCGCGCTGAGGCTCGCTTCATAACTGGCGAGATCGACGCCGGCGTGCGGTAGCGCAACGACCAGCGAGAGCTCTCCATTCGATAGCGGCAAGGAAGCGATCTGCGCTTTGCCGTCGTCGGAGTAATTGAAAATTTGCGACTGGTTCATGAAGCTCGTGCTCACCGTGCTGCCGCTCGCGAGTGTGAAATCGCCGCTCGCGGTTTGCGTGGGATCGAAGGTGTGTTCCCAGGGGAACTTCAAGTGCAGCGCATTCACGAGCACCATGCGCGTCGTGGAGTCGAGCGAACCCGCGGGCAACAGATCGTTGATCTTGTCTTTGGTTTCGTCGCTCACCCACGAGTTGATCGCGGCGCGTGCGGGTTCGAAGGCGTGAATGAAGTCTTCTTGATATACGCCGGTGCCGTAGTCTTGCGCCAAGATGGTGAGGAATGGTTGCTCCCAAGGGTACGTCTTTTCTCCCCACACCGAGTTGACGACGTTGAGATCGTAGTCGTCCGCGCTCGGCGCCGGTTGATTGCCGGACTGAGCATTCTGCTGTGCCCGGGCGAGTGCATCCGTTCCACGCTGGGTGAGGGCTTGGCTGAGCGCGTTCTGCCCATCGAAGATCGCGGAGCCGGCGCTCGGATCGATGTGTAGCGCGCTCGCCATTTCCGTCGCTGTGTCACCCACGGCGCCCGCATAAGTCATCGTCAGCGCGAAGGACGCGCTGACCGGCGAGATGAGCACGTTCCCCGAACCGGCACCCGCGAGCACGTGCTGGTACAAATCAACCGCCAACGCGTTGTTCGCGGTCACCGCAGCAGTCATCACGTCCGTCGAAATCGCGCTCGCCGGCGTGCGCTCGACCGCGGCTTCTGCGATCGCAGGTTGTGCGTCGGAGCTTCCGTTACCCGAGCTCGAGCAGGCCGAGACCAATGTCGATAGCGCCAGGACTGTGAGTCCACCCCAAGAGAGCTTTCTCATGCGCCCTGGCAAAGCAGGTTGTGTGCCTGCGAGCTGGCGCAAACAGAACCGCAAATTACGCCGAATTTATCAGCCACGCTTTGAAACGGCGCGGAAGCGCTGAGCCAATTTGTGCCGAGCCCCTGATCGGGCCGTCTCGCGGCCATCGCGTTGTTGGCAGTTACGGCGGGAGCGAGCGCATCGCTCGAGAGGTCAGCGGCGAGGGCGCGTCAATTGCATTGGCCTCGTGGTATGAGCATCAGCGGCGTGAGTTTTGGGGAGCAGAAGTGATGAGCGAACTCAATTCGTCAGTTTGCGCGACGGTGGCGTTGCTGCTCGCCGCTTCGGCCTGCGGCGGGGTGACTGAAACGGGCGTCGGCGCCGGAATTGGGGGCTCAACGAGCAGCATGATGAGCGGCCCAGTGAATAACGGGGTGTCGGGTAGTGCCGTCAGTGGCGGTGGCGTCACGCCGGTGCCTACCAAGACGTCGAGCGAAGCAATCGTCACCCTGAGTACCGCGGCGAAGGCTCCGAGCGGGCTCGTCGTCGACGCAAGCTCCGTCTATTTCACCGACTTTGGTTACAACGCGATGGGCGGGCTATTCAAGACCCCCATCACAGGTGGCTCGACGCAGCAGCTTGCTTCGCTCGACCTGCCCGCGGGTCTCGCGCTCAGCGGGCAGAATCTCTACGTGAGCGCAGCGTCCGCCTTGCTGCAGACGGATCTCGACGGCAAGAATGCAGTCACCTTGGCGACCACGTTCAGCAATGATCCGATCGTTCTCGGTCCGAGTGCCGTCTATGGCACGGATGGCTTCGGCGCGGCCATCGTCAGTGTCGCCCTGACCGGTGGCAGTGTGAGCGCGCTCACTTCGGACGGCGCGCTGTCGGACTCGAGCTTCGAATCGTATGGCCTCGCGGTCGATCAAACTAGCGTCTACTTCACGACGTTTTCCGAGCCGATGAGCATCATGAAGGTGTCGCTCAATGGCGGCATGCTGGAAGTCCTGACGCAGTCGGCAGGTCCGGGCGGCGGCATCGCCATCGACGCCGCGAGCGTCTATTGGGCGGATGCTTCCGGCTTGTGGAAGATCTCGAAGCTAGGTGGCACGCCGCAACAACTATCATCGGTGCCATGCGGGTTCCTCGGCGGCATCGCGCTCGACGCCAGCAATGTTTACTGGACATCCGCGAGCACCGTGCAGCGCGTCGCGCTGGGAGGCGGTCCCACGGTCACGCTCGTCGACAATCAAGACGGGCCCAGCGTCATCGCGCTGGACGATCACAGCGTCTATTGGGCGAACGGCGCAGAGTCGGGCGCCGGAGTGATCATGAAGGCGACCCCGAAATGAGACGGACTCAGGACACTAGCTCAGGAGCCCGCTTCGACGCTCGTCTTCGCTGAAGGCGCGGCGCGCGACGCGCTGCGCGGCGCGTTTTCGATCGCGTCCGCCGGCAACACTGCGCCGCCCTGCATCAAGCCATACTCGATCGAATCGACCAGCGCGTGCATGGACGCTTCGATGATGTTCGGCGAAGCGCCCACGGTGCTCCAGCTGCGATGCGCGTCCTGGCTGTCGATCAAGACGCGCGTGATTGCTTCGGCGCCTTCAGTGCCGTCCAGGATACGCACTTTGTAGTCCGCCAAATGAATCTCGTGCACCGCCGGATACACGGGCTCGAGCGCTTTGCGCAAAGCCGCGTCGAGCGCGCTCACTGGGCCATTGCCCTCGGCTGCTGTGTGCAGCGTACTCTTGCCGACTTCGACTTTGACGACCGCTTCGGCGAACGTCTCCGTGCCGCGGCGCTTGCCGACTTGCACTTGATAGTCGATCACGTTGAAGAGCGGCGTGTAGCCCTCCGCTTTGCGCTGCAACAAGAGCGCGACGCTCGCTTCCGCGCCTTCGTACGAAAGCCCGCGCGCTTCGGCTTCCTTGATTTCGCGGAGGGCCTCGATCTCGCTGCCCGCGCCGACTTCGACGCCGAGCTCTTCGGCCTTGGCGAGCACATTGCCGCGGCCCGAGAGCTCGCTCACGACGACGCGCATTACGTTGCCCACGAGCTCCGGCGCGATGTGCTGATATGAATCCGGATTACGTCGCAGCGCCGCGACGTGCACGCCGCCTTTGTGCGCGAACGCGCTTTTGCCAACATAAGCCATGTGCGCATCCGGCGCTAAATTCGCCACTTCCGCGACGAAATGCGAAAGCTCACTGATCTCTTCGAGCTTCCCCGCCGGCAGCGCGCAAAGTCCCAATTTCAACTCGAGATTGGGGATGATCACGCTCAAGTTCGCGTTGCCGCAGCGCTCGCCGTAGCCGTTGATCGTGCCCTGCACGTGACGCGCGCCGCTCCGCACCGCGGCCAGCGTGTTCGCGACACCGCAGCCCGTGTCGTCGTGCGCGTGGATGCCGACTGGGTGATTCACGGCTTTGACGACGTCGGCCACGATCTGCTCGACGTCCCACGGCATGTTGCCGCCGTTCGTCTCGCACAAAACCACGACCTCGGCGCCGCCGCGGATCGCGGCGCGGAGCGTCTCGAGCGCGTAACTCGCGTCCGCGCGATAGCCGTCGAAGAAATGCTCCGCGTCGTAAACCACGCGTTTGTTCTGACTGCGCAAGAACGCGACCGAGTCCTCGATCATGCGCAAGTTCTCGTCGCGCGTCGTGCGCAAGACTTCGCTCACCTGAAACGGCGAAGACTTCCCGAAGATCGTACAAACCTCGGTGCCCGCGGCGATCAGCGCGCGGATATTCGGATCTTGATCGGGCGTGATACCCGCGCGCCGAGTCGAGCCAAACGCCGCGATTTTGGCGTGTTTCCAAGCCTTATCGCGCGCGCGCGCAAAAAACTCTTCGTCCTTCGGATTCGATCCGGGCCAGCCCCCTTCAATGAACGCCACGCCGAACGCATCGAGGTGCTCGGCAATGCGCAACTTATCCTCCAGCGTGTACGAAATGCCCTCGCGCTGCGTGCCGTCGCGGAGCGTGGTGTCGTACACTTGAACGAGTGGAACCTCGTTACTGACTGGAGGATTGGGGTTCATTTCTTGGAGACCTATTTCGGAACAGGTAGCCCGCGTTTGCTCTTCAAGCTCGCATTGGCGGTGAGTTTTGGGGTTGGAGCCCCAAAACCTGAGGGTGGGGCCCCGCTGAATTACGCGCTTCGTGATCCCCGGGGGACATTTTCAGCGGGGCGGGAGCTGCGCTCCCGGAGACTGTGTTCATTTCTTGGAGACCTGGAGCGTGAAGGTAGACCGATTCTGGCTGTTCATCACATCTGAGCCTCTTCCTTCGCGCCCGAGCGCGCGCGAAGCGGCACCGGTCGGCTGCACGGAAATAAAACAAGGCATCAGATTCGCCGGGCTGATCACGGATTAGGCGAGCAGCGATACGCCCACAAAAGTCTGACCGAACAGGCGCCCGTCGCGCATCCAGAAGCGCGAGCGGCCGAGCGCCACTGCACGCGCAGGGCTGGAAATGCGCAGGAGATGTGATGAACACTCAATTACCTGTGTTAACTAACGAGAGGGTGGACGGACTCGTACGCCTTGATCTTCTCATCGAAGCCCAAGATGTACCCGAGCTGATCGATGCCATTGAGCAAGCAGTGCTGCGCGAACGCGTCGATTGGAAATTTCGTCGTCGAACCGTCCGGCAAAGTGAGCGTCGTGTTCGTGAGGTCAACGCTGATTTGCGCTTTCGGATCCGCGCGCTCTACCGCGAGCAACTTCTGATGCACGTCCGCGCTCACCACCACGGGCAAGAGCCCATTCTTCAGCGAATTGCCCTTGAAGATGTCGGCGAACGAAGTCGAAATCACGACCCGAATGCCCCAACCGACGAGCGCCCACGGCGCGTGCTCGCGCGACGAACCGCAGCCGAAATTGTCGCCCGCAATCAAGATCTGCGCGCCCTGCGAAGCCGGATAATTCAGCGGAAAATCCGGGTTGTCCGTGCCATCCGGCAGATAGCGCCAATCGCAGAACAAGCTCTTGCCAAGCCCGTTCTTGTCGATGACCTTGAGGAAGCGCGCCGGGATGATCTGATCGGTATCGATATTCTCGGCAGGAATGACGACGGCGTGAGACGTAATCTTGGTGAAGCTTGCCATGAGACTCTCTTTGAAATCTGTTTTGGGGGTGGGGACCCGAAACCTGGGGGTGGGGCCCTGCTGAATTCACTTCAGCGGGGCGGGGGCTGTGCCCCCGATGACCGTGAAGCTTGCCATTCTCAATTCCTTATCGACTAAACCGAAGCCAAAGTGCGAACGTCGGTGACCTTGCCGGTAACGGCTGCAGCGGCAGCCGTCGCCGGTGAAGCGAGGAACGTCCGGCCACCTTTGCCCTGACGACCTTCGAAATTGCGATTCGAAGTGCTGACCGCGTATTGGCCCGGCGAGAGCTGGTCGCCGTTCATCGCGATGCACATCGAGCAACCGGCTTCGCGCCACTCCGCGCCCGCGTCGGTGAAGATGCGATCGAGCCCTTCGGCTTCGGCTTGGCGCTTCACTTCTTGCGAGCCCGGCACGATCAACGCGCGCACGCCCGGCGCGACGTGGCGCCCCTTCATCACTGAAGCCGCGAGCCGCAAATCGCTGATTCGCCCGTTCGTGCACGAGCCGACGAACACCACGTCGACCTTATGCCCGAGCAGTGGGCGCCCGCCTTCGAGGCCCATGTACGTCATCGCCTTTTCGAAGTTCTGACGATCCGAGCCGGCGCTGAAATCGGAAGCCGCGGGCAAGGTTTGCGTGACCGGCAGGGCCATGCCCGGGTGCGTGCCATACGTGATCATCGGCTCGATCGTGTTCGCGTCGAGTGTGACGACGGTGTCGTACTTCGCGCCCGGATCGCTGGGCAGCTTTTTCCAGCGCTCGAGCGCCGCGTCCCAATCCGCGCCCTTCGGCGCGAACTCGCGGCCTTTGACGTACGCGAAGGTCTTTTCGTCCGGCGCGATGAGTCCCGCGCGCGCGCCGGCCTCGATGCTCATGTTGCACACGGTCATGCGCGCTTCCATGTCGAGCGCGCGGATCGCGCTGCCCGTGTACTCGAGCACGTAACCCGTGCCGCCGCCGGTACCGATCTTGGCGATCACCGCGAGGATGATGTCCTTCGCCGTGACGAGCGGCGAGAGCGTGCCGTCGAGCCGAATCTCCATCGTTTTCGGCTTGGATTGCAGGAGACACTGCGAAGCGAGCACGTGCTCGACCTCGCTCGTGCCGATGCCGAACGCGAGCGAACCGAACGCGCCGTGTGTCGACGTGTGGCTGTCACCACAGACGATGGTCATGCCCGGCTGCGTGAAGCCGCGCTCGGGCCCGACCACGTGCACGATGCCGTTCTTCGCATCGCCGAGCGCGAACAAGCGAATGCCGAACTCGGCGCAGTTCTTCTCGAGCTGCGAAAGCTGAGCGCGCGCTTGATCGTCGATCACCTGCAGCGCTTTTGGCGTCGTGGGCGTCGAATGATCCATCGTCGCGACGGTGCGATCCGGACGGCGCACTTTGAGGCCGCGCGTGCGCAGGCCGGCGAATGCCTGCGGCGAAGTGACCTCGTGGATCAAATGCAGGTCGATATAAATGACCGCGGGGCGCGCGGGCTCTTCCACGACGACGTGGTCATCCCAGATCTTTTCGAAAAGCGTCTTTGCCATTTTCACTCCGCTGCTCCCGGCGTCTGCTCGCGCGCCGACGATTTCTCAGTTATTTGCGATTTGTCCGCTAATTTGTCGTGCGTGCCCAGGGTCGCGAGGAGCCGGTTGAGCGCGCCGAGATAAGCTTTCGTGCTGGCCACGAGCACGTCGGAGTCCGCGGCTTGGCCATGCAAGATCGCCGCTCCGCCCGAACCGTGCTGCGCGTTCAAGCGATTGTCGCTGCTGCCGACCGCGCGCACGCGCACGCTGGCGTGGCCGAGCGCGTCGATGCCTTCGGTGACGGCGTTGATCGTGTATTCGACGAGCTCGCTCGGCGCTTGCACGATTTCGTCGATCGCAGTGAACACGGCGTGCACCGGCCCAGTACCGACTGCGGCGTGGACGCGCAATTCGCCGTCCGGGCAGCGCAGACGCACGGTCGCGGTCGGCATGCCATTCGTGCCCGCGACCACCTGCACCGCGTCGAGCGCGTAGTACTCGACGCCGCGCCCGACTTCGCTCGCGGCAAGCGCTTCCAAATCCGCGTCGGTGATCCGCTTCTTCTTGTCCGCCAAGACTTTGAAGCGTTGGAACGCCGCTTCCAGGGCTTCGCCTTCGAGCGCGTGGCCGAGCTCTTTCAAACGCACCGTGAACGCGTGGCGACCCGAGTGCTTGCCCATGACGAGCAACGTCTTGCTCGCGCCGACCGTCTCCGGCCGCATGATTTCGTACGTTCCGGCGTGTTTCAGCATGCCGTCTTGGTGAATGCCGGACTCGTGAGCGAATGCATTGGCGCCGACGATTGCTTTATTTGGCGGGACGACCATGCC
>DATATR010000479.1:0-27286 GCA_036268695.1 Polyangiaceae bacterium
CAAGTTTGCGAGCCCAGCCGCGGCAATCATCGTCACGCTCTTGTTCGCCTTGCCGGTCTCGATGACGGTCTACGGCGCGGCCGGCGTGGGTCTTTCGTTCGCCGCGCACGAGCAATGGCCCGGGGTGCCGGGCGGCCCACCCGTGTGGCTGCCGACCGCACTCGTCCGGGCAGACGTCGGGCTCGGCTACCTGGCATTTTTACTATTCCTGCCCGCGGTGCTGACGGCGATCCCAGCCTGGCTCTTTTATGAAGTCACGGTCGCAAACATGGGCTCGGCAAGCGACGATCGCTCGACCCGGCTCCGGGTTTGGTTTTTGGTGTCCATGCCGCTGTTCAGCGCCGCGCTCGGGCTGGTCACGTTCGCGGTGCGAAGCGCGGACTGGGCGTACGCGGACGCCTCGCTGATCTGGGCCTTCGGCTGCTTCGGTGCCTTCCTGTTCGCCGGGGAGCCGCTCGCGCCGTCAGCGCGCGTCTTGATTCATTGGCAACGAAAGGGCCGCTCGGGCTTCCTGCGCGGCCTCGGGCCGGGCGTGTTGCGCGCGTCGGTCTTGCTCGCGCTGCTCACGATTGCGGGCATCATCGCCAACGGCGCGATCGCGCTAATCACCACAAAAACAGCCGCCGATCGCGACGCGCTGATCGCCTTTCACGGCTACGCCGTGTGCTTCTTCGGCTTCGTCGTCGGGTTCAACGCTTGGGCACGCGCGCGCGCTCAGGGCGCGGGCACGCCGCGCCTGTTGCTCGCGGTCGCGCTGTTCTTCGCGTTCGTCGGACCTTGGATCGCGATGGCCATTGCCGGCGTGATCACCTCCGAGCACGATCGCGCGATGCTGATGGCAGGCCCCTCACCCACGTTCGCCATCACGATGGCCGAGGCGCTCGCGAGCAGCGCGCCGGACCATGGGCTGATCGCGATGACCGGCAGCGCCTGCGCCGCCGCGTGGGCGCTGATTGGGACGGGTTTATTCGCCTCCGCCGGCCTGCGAGTGCGCAAACGACTCCAAACCGAGCGCGAAGCGCGCGAGGCCATGCAGCGCGCCTTCGACGACGAAGACGCGGCACTGCGCGCCGCCGCCGAAGCCAGCGCAGGCTGAGCCATGGACGGCCCGCGTACCCTGCTCGACCCAGCCTTCGTGCGCGAACTAGAGGCGCTCCGGCGCCGGCTTGCAGTCTTGGTCCAGAGCGGCGGCAGTGGCGAGCGCGTCGCGCGCCGTCGCGGCGGCTCCGCGGAGTTTCAAGATCATCGCCCGTACGCGCCCGGTGACGATCTCCGGCGCGTCGATTGGGCCGCGTTCGCGCGCACGGGAGAGCCGGTTTTGAAGCTGTTTCGCGCCGAAGAAGACAGCGTGCTGCGGCTGCTTTTGGATTCTTCCGCATCGCTCGCTTTCGGCGAACCAGCGAAGCTCGAGGTCGCGCGCCGGGTGGCCGCCGCGATTGGCTATCTGGCGCTCGCGGGCGGACAGCGCACGCAGGTGCTGCTGGCGCGTGAAGCCCCAGGTAGGACATCGAACCGCGGGCTCGAGCGGGTTGGGCCGCCGCGGCGTGGTCGCGGCTCATTGGCGGCGCTGCTGCGCGAGCTCTCGGAACCCAGCGCGAGCGGCTCCGCCGACCTAGCGCGCGCGCTCGACACGACCCTGCAACGTGCGACCCGACCTGGCCTCTTGGTCGTGCTGAGTGACTTTTTGGATCCGGGCCCGGTGACCCGCGCGCTCGGCCGAGCCGCCGCCGCGGGCCATCAGATCGCGCTCGTGCAGGTGCTCGCGCGCGAAGAAATCGAACCGAGCTTCGACGGTGACTTCAGCTTGGTCGACTCCGAGACGGACAGCGCGGTCGAGCTCAGCATGGATGCGACGGCGATCGACGCCTACGTCGCTCGGCTCACGGGCTTGATCGAGGAGCTCCGAGCCTGGGCGCGTAAACATCGCGCCAGCTACGTGCGGATCACGAACGACGAACCGCTCGAAGGCGCCGTGCGTCGCTTCGTGGCCAAAGCCGTCGACTGACGAACTCGCGTTTCGCCGATTATTTACGGCAAATCACGCTGACTTAGCGACTGACCTCTGAACCATCACCTGCGTGAATCAGAGTGAACGCGGTCAGCAAAATCAAAAACCAAAAAAGAAACGAGTGAGTCACGAGCGCCACCGACATCGCAAAAGCGAGCGCGGTGGCGCTCGTGCTCACTCGGAGAAGATCAGGCCTTCTTCTTGGCCTTCTTCTTCTTCGCCTTCTTGGCGGGCTTGGCCATCGGCATCGCCTCGGGGGCCATCGCCTTAGCAGCCTTCTTCTTGCCCTTCTTCTTGGCTTTCTTCTTCGCTGCAGGCGCTTTCTTTGCGCCCTTCTTCTTCTTCGCGGCCATTGATCCGTCCTCTGTTTTTCTAAGCTGCGCGCATAACGCATGCGCAACCAGATGACACTTTGCAATCCATCTGCATGCCACGTCAAGAACGTGTTTAACGTTTGTTCAGTCGAGCATGCTCAGTGCCTACGATCGGGAGCTCTGGCGAACGCACTCTCGAATCGAAAAACGTGTCAGCAAAGACACGCTTCGCGAGCCGCGCGGAGAGCGAAGCAGGTCGATCTTCGCTACACTCGCTGCACCGTGATCGACGACGATGCGCTCCGCCGCGAGGCGCTCAGGGTCTATAAACGCTACGCGCTCGAGCTCGTCGAGGGCTTCGATTTGTGTCCTTGGGCGGCCTCCGCGCGGCGCAAAGGCAGCGTCGTCGAACGCGTGATTTTGGCTGAAAACTCGCTCGATCCGCAGCAATCGCTCGAGCTCCTCGCCGCGCTCGTGCATGAACCCAAGACCGAGATCGCCCTCTTCATCTATCCCGACTTGGAGCTCGATCGGCTCGGCTTCGAGAGCTTCGTCCGCACCCTGCGTGAGCGGGACGGCGCTCGCTACGAGGTCGGTGAGATCCCGTTCGCGATGGCCGCCTTCCACCCCGACGCCCGCCCCGACGCCACGGACCCCGATCGCCTGATTCCATTCCTACGCCGGACACCCGATCCGACCATCCAGGTCGTGCGCCAGACCGCGCTCGATCGCGTTCGGGGTCATAGCCAAGAAGGCACCTCCTTCGTCGATTTGGCGACCCTGACTGCGCTGCCAATCCCGCAAAAAGAGCCTGTTTCCCTACGTCAGCGCATCAGCCAGGCGAACCTCGAAACGGCGCTTCGAGTCGGGGTCGAACGGCTCGAAACGTTACTTTCCGACATTCGCCGAGACCGCGACGAGAGCTACGCAAAACTGCGCAACCACCCAAACGAAGAGCCGAAGTAAGCGCTTCATCGCTGCCGAGCGTATGGCCCTGCGCAGGCACTCCTCCTATGCTCTCGCTCGGTGCCCCTCGAGCTCAAAGCCCCAAGCGGACTGTGGCTGCTTAGCCTGCTCTTGCCGCTGGTGCTCTTGTACGTGCTCAAGGTGCGCCGCGAGCGCGTGAAGGTGTCTTCGACTTGGCTCTGGGCGGCGGCGGCGCGCGATATTGCAGCCAAGAATCCCTTCAAACGGCTCGTTTCGCAGCTGCCGCTCGCGCTCGAGCTCTTGGCGCTCGCGCTGCTCGCGCTGTCTCTTGCGCGCCCTGCCACCCGCGGCGGACACATCTCCGGCGAGCACGTGGCGATCGTAGTCGATACCAGCGCCTCGATGGCCGCGCTCGAGCCCGATGGCCGCACGCGCCTGGCCCACGCGCGTGACGCCGCTGCCTCGGTCGTTAGTGCCTTGGCTCCGGGTGCCGAGGCCGTAGTGATAGCCGCGGGCCGCGATGCCCGGGTCGTGTCGGCCATGGATAGCGACCCGAAGCGGCTCGAGGCGTCCTTGGCCAAGCTCGAGCCTTCCGACGCGGAAGGGCGCATGACCCAGGCCATCGCGACGGCCACGACGCAGCTGCGCCCCTTCGCACACGGGTCGCGGCTCGTCGTGGTCAGCGATGGCGCGCTCGCCGAACGAGACGCTTTTGCCTCGAGCACGCTGCCGCTCGAGCTGGTCAGGGTCGGAGAGCCGGTAGACAACGCCGGCATCATTCGGCTCGACATCGCGAGCAGCGAAGACTCCGCGACCCATCGCGATCAAGTCGAGGCCTTCGCGATGGTAGAAAATTTCGGGCTCAAGCCGAGGAGCCTGTACGTCACGTTGAGCGAACGAAACGTGAGCGAGCCGCTTGCCTCGCGGCGGATCGACCTCGGGCCCGGCGAGCGCGCGCCGGTCGTGCTCACGTTCGAACCGGCGCCAGGCGACGCGGGCGCCGGTCTCGTCGTCGAATTGTCACCGCACGACGCCTTTGCCACCGATGACCGCGCCTTCGGTCGCGTGCCGAGCGGCGCGAAGCTCGAAGTGGTGATGGCGCCGGCCAAGAGCAACGCTTGGGTCGCGCGCGCGCTCGGTTCGGACCCGAACGTCGAGCTGCTCGGAAGCTCGGTCGCTGGCTTGGCGAGCGCGGGCGTCGCGCCCGACGCGCTCGTCGTGGTCGACGGCGCGTGCCCGCCGAACCTGCCCGGCGCGGATTTGCTCTTGCTCAATCCACCTCCAGGCCAGTGCGGCACCGCGCTGGTCGGCGCGGCGATCGAAAATCCGAGCGTCACGTCGTGGGCCGAAGTCGATCCGCGCTTGCGCTTCCTGTCGCTCGACGGCGTGGAGCTCAAGAGCGCGCACCGGCTCGAAGCCGACAGCCCACAAGCCGCGCTGGTCCAGAGCCGCGAAGGCACGCTGATCGCGGACGCTTCCACGCCGGGCCGCACCGCTACCGTGATCGGCTTCGATGTGGGCGAAAGCAATTGGCCGCTCAAGGCTTCGTTCGTGCTCTTCATGCGCAACGTGGTCGAGCTCGCGCGCAGCCATCGCACGCGCTTTGCCGAAGCCCCGGCGCGCACCGGCGAACCGTACAGTCTGCGCGTGCCCATCGACGTGAACGAAGTCGAGCTCGAAACCCCGAGCGGCGAAAAACAAAAACTCACCGCGCGCGACGGCTTGTGCGTCGTGCCGAGCCTCGCGCGCGCCGGTTTTTACTACGCCGTGTACGGCAGCAAAACCAAAGGCAGCGCGCTCTTCAGCGCCAACCTGACGAGCGAGCGCGAAAGCGATCTGCGACCGAAACCGCTCCCGCTCGCGCAAGGCAAAGCCGTGCCGGTGCGCACGTCGCACGAACTCGCGGACGCAGTCACCGATTGGTCTTGGCTGCTCGCCGCGCTCGCGCTGGCGCTGATTGCGTGCGACGTATTTTGGGTCACGCGTCGTCCGCGCACACCAACGCTCAGCTTGCCGCTCCGACCCGAGCGCGGCGCGGGAGCTGCCGAGTGAAAGCTCTGCTTTACGTCGTGCGCGCGCTCGCGGCGCTGCCGTTGCTCTTGATCGCGCTCGGGCATTTTTCTTGGTTTTATTTGCCCTATCTGCGCTTTGAGCGCCCTGTCTTGAGCATTCCGGCGGCGCTTTGCGTTTGGTTCGTCGCGGCTCGGCTCGGGCGCTTGCCGTCGCGACAACATCGCGCGCGACGGGTGCTGCAAGTGCTCACCATGAGCGTTGCCGCGCTGACCGCCGCGTACGCGCTGATCGGCGTCGAGCTCGGGCGCCCACTGGATCGGTTGGCCGTGCTCGTCGCAATCGATCGCAGCCGCAGCATCGACTTGGTGCCCGGCGCGGACAGCCGCATCGAAAGCGAACTACGCGTCGCCGAGCTCGGCATGCGCGAGCACGATCGCATCGGCACGATCGCGTTCGGCGCCAGCGCCGCAGTCGAAGATCCGTTGCGCGAGCATTCGATCTTGCCCGCGCCGCAAAAAGCCGACATCGGCCGCGACGGCACCGACATCGGCGCCGCGCTTCGCCGCGCGCTCGGCGAAGTGCCGGCCGATGCGGCCGCCCGGATCGTGATCCTCAGCGACGGCGTGAGCACCCGCGGCGATCCGCTGAGCGACGCGGCGGCCGCGGTCGCCGCCGGAGTGCCGGTCGACGTCGTCCCGCTCGATCAAGCCAAAGTCCCCGATGTGCGTGTTGCTTCGGTGCGCACGGTGCCACGCGCGAACGCGGGCGAAGCCCTCGATTTGCGCGTCGTCACCGAGTCGACGTCCGCGGCCGAAGTCGAAGTGCGAGTCCTCCGCGACGGCGAATTGATTCGCAAGGGCAACACCAAAATCGCGGCCGGTGAAGACGTGTTGCACCTGCGCGAAGTCGCGACCGAGCCCGGTTTTCATCGCTATGACGTCGAAGTCAGCGCGCTCGATCCGAAGCTCGACCAAGCGCACGAAGACAACGCCGGCTCGGCCTTCGTGCGCGTGCGCGGCGAAGCCGTGGCGCTGATTTTGGAGCGCGATCCACCGCTCGCGGGCGCACTGCAAAAAGCGCTCGAAGCCGCGGCGTTCAAAGTCCAAGTCGCGGGCGCGACCGGCGTGCCGCAAGATCTCGGCGCGTTCGCGGCCTATGATTTGATCGTGCTCAGCGACATCGCGGCGAGCGAGCTCGCGCCGTCGCAAATCGACGCGCTCGCTTCGTACGTGCGCGATCTAGGCGGCGGACTCTTGCTGATGGGCGGCGATCATTCGCTCGGCCCGGGCGGCTTCGGCAAAACCCCAATCGAAGAAGTGAGCCCGGTCTCGTTCGATCTGAAGCAAGAGCGCCGGCGCGCGAGCCTCGCCGAAGTGATCGCGGTCGACTACTCGGGTTCGATGGCGATGAGCGCGGGCTCGAACACCAAGCTCGAGCTTGCCAACGAAGCCGCTGTGCGCAGCGCGGAACTGCTCGGCGCCGGCGATCGCCTCGGCGTGATGCATGTCGACACCGCGGTGCGCTGGACCGTGCCGCTCGGCCCCGTGCTCGACAAGGCGCAGATCGCCAAAGACATCCGCGCGGTGGGTCCCGGCGGCGGCGGCATTTACATCGATTTGACCCTAGAAAATGGCTATAAAGCCCTGGCCAAAGAGCACGTGCAGTTGAAACATCTGCTCTTGTTCTCCGACGGCAATGACGCCGAAGAGCGCACGAATGCCTTCGCGCTCGTCACTTCCGGCAAAGCGCGCGGGATCACGACCAGCGTGGTCGCGCTCGGCAGCGGCTCGGACGTACCGGCGCTCGAGCACATGAGCAAACTCGGAGACGGCCGCTTCTATTTGATCGAGGATGCGAGCCGCTTGCCCGCGGTCTTCGCACAAGAAACGATCTTGGCCGCGCGCAGCTCGATCAACGAGCTCGCGTTCAAGCCGGAGCTGGCGACGGGCGGGGCCGCCACACGCGGCATCGATTTCACGAGCGCACCGCCGCTCAAAGGCTACGTGGTCACCCTGCCCAAAGGGCGCGCGCAAGTGCATTTGAGCGGGCCCGAAGGCGATCCGATCCTCGCCACTTGGTCCGCCGGCATTGGACGCGCGGCCGCGTTCACCAGCGATTACAAGGATCGTTGGGGTCTTTCCTGGACTAGTTGGGAAGGCGCCGAGCGCATGTTCGGCCAGCTCGGCCGCGACCTTTCGCGGCGCGCGGACAACCCGCGCGTGCGCGTCGAAGCCGACACGCTCGGCGGCGAGCTGCGCGTGCGCGCGAGCGTCGTCGATGAGCACGGACACGCCGAGAATTTCCGGCGGCTCGAGGTGCGCGTCGCGGGCCCCGATGGGTTCTCCGCGACCGTGCCGCTCGACGCCGCCGGCGCGGGTTCGTACGCGGGCAGCTTGCCGCTCGCGCGCCCCGGCGCGTACGTCGCGACCGCAGTCGACGAACAATCGAACGAAGCGCTCGGCACGACTGCAGCCGCGCTCTCCGCCGGCGAAGAGCTGCGCCCGACCGGAACCGATCGCGGCTTGCTTCGCCGCATCACGCAAGTCACCGGCGGCAAAATGCGCGACACGCTGGCCGGCATTTTCGCCGATCGCGACGCGCTGCGCTTTGCGTATCAGAATTTGAATCAGCTTTTGGTGCTGCTCGCCGCCGCTTTTTTGCTCTTGGCGGTCGCGGCGCGACGTTTGGCGATGCCGGACTTCGTCGTGCACGCGAGCTCGGCATTGAGCAGTTGGATTTCGAGCGCCACGAAGCGCAAACCGAAACCACGCCGCTCGCAAAGTGCGCAGCGCGAAACCTTGCAGTCGCTCCGCGACGCGAAAACGCGTGCGGATGCGGCTCTGCCGATCGCGACGGGCGAACCCTCGCTGCCGATGCCGGCAGTAGCTGCGCCGATCGCTCCGCGCCGGCCCTTCGCGACCGCGCCGAGCTCGGAGCAGACTGCGCCGCCGTCGGTGCCGCCGCGTTTTTCTCAACCACCGCCGAGTGGTGGCGCTAGCTCGAATCGGCCGCCGCCGCGCAAGCCGACAGCGGCCGAGGTGCTGCTCGCGCGCCGCCGTGGCAGAAAACAATGATGCCGCGCGTTGGTATTTTGGGGTGGGTTGCCTGGGGCGTCGCGTTCGCGCAAAGTGGCTGCGCGCCGCGGACGATCGCGCCGCTCCCTGCCGAGACCGAGCGTTGGGTATCCGCACCGAGCAGCATGGCCGTGCTTTCGCAAGCCGAGCGCCTGGACGGCGTGCCCGGCGCGCTCACCTTTGGCGGAACCAGCGGGCGGAGCGCGCTCTATTTGCAATTTCCGAGCGAGTGGCGGGAGCGCGGCGCGCCGCTCGCCGCCTTCATTGCGCTCGAGCCGCGTGAAGACGCCGCGAACGACAGCGCATCCGTGCGCGTCGAAGCATGGCGCGTGCGCTCGGCGTGGTGCGCCAGCACGCTCCACACTTGGTCGGACAAGCCCGAGCTCGCGCCACCGTACGCGCGCGGCATGGCCTCGAGTTCGCCGCCAAAGCCGCTCCGCATCGACGTCAGCGAGTTACTGCGCTTCGCCACCGAAAATCCGGAGCTCGATCACGGCATCGCGCTGATCGCGAGCGGCGGTTCGGGCGCGGGCGCGACGTTTTCGACGGGCATGGATGGCGGCGCCGCGCCGCGGCTCGAAGTGTATTTCCGGACTCCGTGAGTCTATCCCCGCATGATCGGGAAAAACGACGACTCGGAATCGGCCCCGGATCGGTCATCGAATGGGAGCAGGAAGGCGACAAGCTCGTCGTGCGACGGGCGCCCAAATACAACATGCAGGATTTGCACTCTGCTTTGTTTCCACACGGTGCACCCCCTCGTCAGACCGACGAAGAGCTGCGCGAAGGGATTCAGAAGCACTTGCGCCGGAAGCATGCGCGCCGTTGACACCAACGTCATGGTTCGTCTGACGACCCGAGACGACAAGGTTCAGGTAGCCGCTGCCGAAAAGTACATCGCTGAACGGGGGGCTTGGATGTCTCACCTCGTCCTAGTGGAGCTGGCCTGGGTCCTGGAGTCCGTCTACGAATTCGAGCGCACGCAGATAGCGGCTGCGATTGAGATGCTGCTCGAGCAAGAGCACCTCGTCGTACAAGAGCCCGACATCGTCGCAGCCGCCGTGAAGCAATACCGCACTGGGATCGGCAGCGATTTTGCCGACTGCATGATTCTAGAGGTTGCGCGCGGGGCTGGACACCTGCCACTCGCGAGCTTCGATCGAAAGCTCGCAAAAGCAGAGGGAGCTCACCGGTTGCGGTGAACGAGCACGAGTGTCGCGTTCGATCAGAGCACGTGATGCATGAAGCCGTGCACGTCCGCCGCGGTACCATGCTGAATCGCGAGCAGCGATTCGCGCAATTTCGTGGCCACGGGCCCGGTTTCGTCGTTGTTCACGGTCCATTCGCCGCCGTCGAATTTCACGCGCCCAACCGGCGTGATCACGGCCGCGGTGCCGCAAGCGAACACTTCGGTGAGCGCGCCGCTCTTCAGATCCCGCTCCCAGTCTTCGGTGCTGATCGTACCTTCTTCGGCGCCGTAACCGAGATCTCGGGCGAGCGTCATGATGCTGTCCCGCGTGATGCCCGGGAGCAACGTGCCGGTGAGCTTCGGTGTCACGAGCTTCACGCCCGCGCCGCTCTTGTAAACGAAGAACAGGTTCATCCCGCCCATTTCTTCGACGAAACGTTTGTGCACGGCGTCCAGCCACACCACTTGTTGGCAGCCGGCTTCGAGCGCTTGTTGTTGCGCGACCAAGCTCGCCGCGTAGTTGCCGGCGCACTTCGCTTCACCGGTGCCGCCTGGCGCGGCGCGCACGTACTCCTTACAGAGCCAAACGGTGAGCGGCTTCACACCTTGCGGAAAATAGTTGCCCGAAGGCGAGCCGAACAAAAGGAACAGATACTCTTTGGCTGGGCGCACGCCGAGCACGGCTTCGGTCGCGATCATGAGCGGGCGCAGATACAGGCTTTCGCCCGGATTCGGCGGGACCCAGCCTTGATCTTGACGGATCAACAAATCCGCGGCTTCGACGAAGCGCTCGACGGGCAGCGCCGGCATGGCCAGCCGCGCCGCGGAGCGATTGAAGCGTTCGCCGTTGGACGCGGGGCGAAACGTGGCGATGCCGCCGTTCGGCTGGCGATAGGCTTTGAAGCCTTCGAAGATCGCTTGGCCGTAGTGCAAGACGGAAGCGGCAGGATCGAGCGGGATCGGCGCGTACGGCGAAAGCAAGCCTTTGCCCCAGCCGTTCGGCGCGCGATACGGAATCGTCACCATGTGTTCGGTGAAGAGCCGGCCGAAGCCGAGATCTTTCATCGCCTGTTCGCGCTCGCGCGCGGGCAGCGGGGAAGACGAAGGCTTGAGCTCGAAGCCAGGATCGGACGACATCGGCGCTATGCACTGGGGATACCACAGAAATCCGCCTGCGACACGACGCCACCCTGCCCGCTCCGCGCAACCCCCAAAAACAAAAATTCGAAGCGCGGCATGGACGCTAACCTCGGCGCATGACGCGCGCGATTCGTTTTGCTCGCACCGGCGGGCCGGAGGTGCTCACGCTCGAAGAGGTTTCGCTGCCGGAGCCGAAGCCTGGCGAGGTACTCGTGCGACATCGCGCGATCGGTGTGAACTTCCTCGATCTCTATCACCGCAACGGGCTTTACCCAGTGCCGTTGCCGTCGGGGCTTGGTTCGGAAGCGGCGGGCGTGGTCGAAAAAATCGGCGACGGCGTGAGCGAGGTGCGCGTCGGGCAGCGCGTGGGTTATGCGGGCGGGCCGCCCGGCGCGTATTCGGAAGCGCGAGTGTACGCCGCGAATCGTTTGATTCCGTTGCCCGACGACATCACGGACGAAGTCGCGGCCGCGTCGTTGCTCAAAGGCATGACGGCGGAGTTTTTGATTCATCGCACGTATGCCGTCGAGCGCGGGCAAACCGTGCTGTGGCACGCGGCGGCAGGTGGCGTCGGGTTGATCGCATGTCAATGGCTCGCCGCGATCGGCGCGCGCGTGATCGGCACGGTCGGCTCGGACGAAAAAGCCGAGCTCGCGCGCCGTCACGGCTGCCACGAAACAATCGTTTATACGCGGGAAAATTTCGTGAAGCGCGTGCGCGAGCTGACGGCTGATCGCGGCGTCGCGGTCGTCTACGACTCGGTCGGCAAAACCACGTTTCTGGATTCGCTCAGTTGCCTCGAGCCGCGCGGGATGATGGTTTCTTTCGGCAACGCCTCGGGCAAACCCGAGCCGCTCGATATCTTGCAGCTCTCGCAGAAGGGCTCGCTCTTCCTCACTCGCCCGACGCTCGTGGCGTACACCGCGTCGCGCGAAGAATTGCTCGCCAGCTCAAGCGCGCTGTTCGGCGCGATCGAATCCGGCGTGAAGATCGAAATCGGGCAGCGCTTTCCACTCGCGAACGCCGGCGAGGCGCAGCGCGCACTCGAAAATCGCGGCACGATCGGCTCGACCTTGCTCAGCCTGTGAGGATCCGTGCGCACGAAGCCGTACGCCACTTCGATCTTGGTGTTCGACGAAGTCGAGTTGCTCGACGTCGCAGGACCGATGGCATTGCTCAGCGCGGCCGGGCGACAATGGAACTTTCAGCCGTTCAAGCTCGAGCTCACGAGCGACGGGCGCGGCGCCGTGGCGACGCGCAGCGTCGTCGCGTTGGAAGCGACGCGCACTTTCTCCACGAACAGCGCCGTGGAGTGCCTCATCATCCCTGGGGGTTATGGGGCGCGCAAAGCGGCCCAGGAGCAAGCGGTGGTGGACTTCGTGCGGCGCGCCGCGCACGAAGCCGAGTTCGTCTTGGTGATCGGCAACGGCGCGCTCCTGGCCGCGCGCGCCGGCCTACTCGACACCGGCGAAATCGCGGTCACGCCGGAGCTCGCCGAAGAGCTCGGCGCGCTCGGCGTTCACGCGCGGCTAAACGCCGAAAGCGGAATCTGCGCCAGTGGAAAGCTGCTCAGCGCAGCGCGCAGCGCGCTCGCGCTCGATTTGTCGTGCGAGCTCGTCGCGCGCACGTTCGGCAAAAAGCTCGCTTCGTCGCTGTCGAGCGCGCTCGGCGTGGGCTGGCACGGTGAGCTCGAAGTGGTCGAAATCGTCGGGCTCTGACGCAGGCAAGTGGGACTCCCGGGCGAGCGGAACACGAACCATACCGGCGCGACCGCGCGCGAGACGTGATGAGCACTCAGGGCTCAGTTGCATTTGCAACTGAATTTCGAGCCACGGATCGGTGTCCGCCGCTCGAAAAGGTGCATTTGCAGCCCTCGTCTCGGCGGGTTTGCGCAGATCCGCTCATTTTTAGAAAATTGCGACATGGTCCGGACATTACCTCCGACGTTGGGGACCCACCTCAACCTCGCAGGGAGCCGCCGTGACCGCAAATCGCAGCCTTTTTCTCGCTCTGCCGATCATTTCGGCGGCGCTGTTCGCGTTCGCCTGCAGCGCTGCAAAGGGGACCACAGGCTCCTCGATTCAGCCCAGCACGGGCGGCTCGGGTGGTTCGGGCGGCAGTCAGACCACGAGCAGCGCCGGCAGCAGCAGCACCGCCGGGAACACGAGCATCATCATCGAGCCCGAGCCCGATGGCGGCGGCGCAATGCCCGGCATGGGCGACACCACGCCGCCGCCGAGCGCACTGCCCGCAGGTGGCGACGTGCTCGGCGCCGGCTTCGACATGGGGAACAAGACCAAGTTCGACGGCACGCCGAATCCAACCGCCGCACCGACCGTCGCGTATCCCCTCGCCCACGCGCTTTTCCCGGCGAATCTGGCGCCGGTCGAGATTCACCTCACGCGCACCGTCGCCACGCAAACGATCGCGCGCGTGAACTTTCACGTCGACGGCTTCGATCTCAATTTTTACGACACGTGCGCCGCGGCGGAACAAGATCCGATGGGCTGCGTGCTCACGATTCCCGCCGGCGTGTGCAACACGCTCGGGGACGCCAATTACTTCGGCGCGCTCACGACCACGATTCGCCTCGCAGACACGATGGGCGGCAACGTCGGCGAAACCACGCTCACGGACGTATCCTGGACGTACAATCGGCTTTCCGGCGGCCTCTACTATTGGACGACGAGCAGCACCGGCGCGAGCCAGACCGAAATTCGTCGCTACAACTTCGCGGACGCGGGCGGCACGCCCGAAACCTATTGGGCGCAAAATCCCGATTCACCGATGCTCACTGGCTCGATGGTGCCGCCCGATCAAGCCGGCCCGCACGCCTGCATGGGCTGCCACGCGATTTCACGCGATGGCTCGAAAATCGCGCTTTCGTTCGGCGGCAGTTTGCCGGCGGCATTCGAGCTGATCGACGTCGCTTCGAAGATGCCGATCGCGTCGCGGCTCGACACGACCACGGGCTATGCCGCGATGACCACGTTTTCGCCGGACAATTCACGGCTGATCAACGAATTCCACGGCAAGCTCTTGCTCCGAAGCGCGGACGCGATGCTGACCGACGTTTCCGAGCTGTTCGCGGCGGACACGGCTGAACCCAAATCCCACCCGTTCTGGTCGCCGATCGGCGATTCGATCGCGTTCGTCTCGTTCGATTTCACGCCGAGCGCCGCGGTGCCCGCGCCCACAGGCGACCTGGTGCTCGATTCGCAGATTTGGATCGCGCCATCGGACGGCCAAACCGCGACGGGTCCGGCGAAATTGCTCGTGCCACGCGCAGCCGGCAAATCGAGTTACTACCCGGCGATCAGCGACGACGGGAAATTCGTCGTGTTCAATCAATCTTCGTGCTCGGCGCCGATGAACGTGGGTTCGTGGGGCAGCGCGCCATGCGACGGTTACAGCGACTTGTCCGCGCGCTTGATGGTGGTGCCCGCTTCCGGCGGCACTCCGGTCGATCTCGCGCTCGCGAACGGCGACGGCGATCTCACGAATTCTTGGCCGCGCTGGAGTCCGGACCACGGCGAATTCAACAAGCAGCAGATCTACTGGGTCGCGTTCGCGTCGCGACGCGCGTACGGCCTGCGCTTGCAAGGCGCGAGCGACACCGAGCCGCAGCTTTGGTTCGCAGCGGTGCGCGCCACGCCGGGACAACCGCTCGAAATGGATCCGAGCTTTGCCCCGGTCTGGCTGCCCGCCCAAGACGACGACATGACTCACCCGACCGGCAATCACACCCCGCAATGGGTGCAAAAGATCGTGCCCATCGTAGTCAAGTGACGCGAAGCTTCGCGCTCACTCGCCGCACGCGGCAACGCTGAGCTCGGCCGCGGTGCTCTTCGAGCGAGCGAGCAGAAACTGCCCGCCCTGCACGGCGATCAAATCCGCGCCGCGCACGCTCGAGTCCGGCGCGAGCGTCGTGTGCTCGCCGATGCGACCGAAGCAAGTCGCGCCGTTTTCGCCGGCAGCGCTGAGCCAAACTTTGCTCGAATCGCTCGCGTCGATCAGCAAGGAGGGCGCGCCGGTACCGCTCGCATCCGCGTTCAACTCCAACTTTTCGAACGTGCCGTCGAGCTTGACGTGCACGAGGCTGAGCGGTCCGCCGTCCGTGCCCGGTGTGCTGTCGTCGTCGCGATAACTCACGTACGCGCCGCCGTCGGGCGCGGCCGCCAAATCGAAGGTCATCGGGTGCGCACCCGGCGCACTGACGACCAGCGCGGACGACGCTGATTTGCCCTGCGCGTCGAGCTTCGTCACTTCGATCCGACGCGTGCCGATGTCGAGCAACGACTCGTCTTCGCCGAGCTCCGAGCCGGCGTCGCTCGGCTTTTTTGCGGGCTTCTTGGGCGCGTCGAGCGAACGCGCGACCGCGAGCCAATAGCCGCCTTTGCGCAGCGCGAGGCGCGGCGAATCGACGTCCGCGCCCGCGGCGCTGAGCGGCTCGGGCGAGAGTTTGTTCTTCAAATTCGCCGGATCGAGCAGCGCGCCGAAGACACGGATCTTTCCCGAAACTTCACTGGCATAAACGAGCAGCGCTTTGTCGCCCGCGACTTCGAGCGCGAAGGTCGAATCTCGGCGCACACCCGTGATCTCTTGCCCCCACGAGGTCTGCGCGGAGGCGCGCGCATCGCGCACCAAACCGAGGCGCAACATGCCGCCGCCCGCGTCCGTGTCGGACGCCGCGACCACGACGTCCGCGCCGTGAATGGCGAACGCCGGCGGATCCGGATCGCCGTGCACGACGCCGAGATCGACCACCTTGCCGCTCGCGGCATCAGCTGGCAAAAGCGCGATCAGCGCGTGCGTTTCGCCTTTTTTCGAGCGCAGCGCGCCGAGCACGAAGCCGCCACTATCGACGCGCGCGGCGCCGAGCTCGACCGAATACGGCGCGGGCACCTCGTCGTCTTGGTCCGGTCCAGCGTCGTCTTCGTCTTCGGCCGGCGTGCGCTCTTTCGCGATCTCGCCGATCGTGAACGATTTGCCCGCTAGCTCGTGGCAACGCGAGCGAACCGGCCCCGCAGACGGAGCCGCCGTCGGCTCGAGCGCGGGCGCTTGTGCCACAATTTCGTCTTCCGCTTGCGGCTCGGGCAAAGGCGCGGGCGGCTTCTTCTTGCAGCCGGCGAGGCTCGCGGCGCAAAGTGCCAGGGTCAGAAGCCGAACCGCGCGCGTTGATGAAACCAAAAGCCTTCGCTCGAGCATGAGGCCCGGAATCGACTACTCGCGCGGCCTGCGCCCAGCAAGTATGATCGCGCCCTCCACACTCTGGCCTCCTTTCCGTCGATGGCGAAACGCGAACTGACCCGACCGTACGAGCCCAACCCGGCTCTCCGCGCGGTGTATCGCCGCTTCTTCGAAAAGATTCAGGTCGACGACGCGTGGGTGCGCGCGGTCACCGATCTGGCTTCGCAGGGCTCCGTGGTTTACGTGCTGCGAAACCTCAATTTCATCGATTTTCTCGCGCTCGATTACCTGACCAAGCGCCACCACCTGCCCGAGATCCGCTTCGTCAACGATCTCGGGCTCTGGATTCTGAACCCGATGGGCAAGGGTTGGCTCAACGCGATCTTGCCGAACCAAACCGTGCCGCGCTCGGCGGAGCTCGAAGACGCGCTCGAGCGCGGCGGCTCGGCCGCATTGTTCTTGAAGCGCCCGCCCGGCGTGCTCGACGTCGCAGCCGGAGCCAGCGGAGGCCGCGGTTTGCAAGAAGGGGACGGCCTCGTGCGCACGCTGTTCGAGCTGCAGCGCAAGCGCGACCGTCCGATTTTGCTCGTGCCGCAGGTCTTCGTGTGGACCAAATTTCCGGACTCGCGCGGCACTGAGCCGTTCGATTTCATCCTCGGGCCGCGCGAATGGCCGAGCCCAGTGCGCACGGTCGCGCAGTTTCTTTACAACTACAAACACGTCGAGCTGAAGCTCGGCGAGCCGATCAACCTGTCGGGGTTCCTAAAGGACAACCCGGGCAGCCCAGATCCGGTTTTGGTGCGGCGCTTGACGTACGCGGTGCTCGGCCGGCTCGAACGCGAGCGGCGCAGCGTGACTGGCCCAGCCGAGAAACCGCCGGAACGCGTGCGCGAAGAGATCCTGCGTAGCCCGAAGATGCGCGCGGTGATCGAAGATTTGGCGGACGAGCGCACCGACAAATACATGCTGCGCCAGCGCGCGAAAGAGATGCTGCGCGAGCTCCAAGCCACGCCCGATCGCACCACGATCAAAGCGCTGGAAGTGATCTTCGATCGCGTGTTCACGCGCATCTACGCCGGCATCGAGTTCGACAAGGGCGACATCGAGCGGCTGCGCAGCGCCGCGAAAAACGGCGTGCTCGTGCTCTTGCCGAGCCACAAGAGTCACATCGACTACTTGATTTTGAGTTACATCTTCAACCAACACAATTTGCCCCTGCCGGTGATCGCCGCGGGCGACAATTTGAATTTTTTCCCGATGGGCGCCGTGTTCCGTCGCGGCGGCGCGTTCTTCATTCGCCGTTCGTTCCGGGGCGATCGTTTGTACGCCGCGGTCGTGGATGCGTACGTGCGGCGTCTTTTGCGCAGCGGTTACCCCGTGGAGTTATTTCTCGAAGGCGGGCGCAGCCGCACCGGTAAATTGCTCGCGCCGAAGTTTGGTTTGCTCAACATGATCGCGGACGCCGCGCTCGCCATTCCAGACAAAGAATGTTTCTTCGTGCCGATCAGCATCGGCTACGAGCGCGTAATCGAGTCGCAAGGTTACGAGCGCGAGCTCCGCGGCGCCGAAAAAACCAAAGAAGACGCCGCGGGGTTACTGAAGAGCAGCGAGCTCCTTCGCCACCGCTACGGCACGATCAACATGCAAGTCGGCACCATCCTCACATTCGAGGAGATTCGCCGTGAAATCGCGATCGCTCCGGACGCGACGCTCAGTCCGGCCAAGCGCCGCAGCTTGGTCACGCGCCTCGGCAACCGAGTGATGGACGAGATCAATCGCGTGACCGCGATCACGCCCGGCGCGCTCACGGCGCTCACGCTCTTGTCCCACGAGCAGCGCGGCATCGGTCACGCAGAGCTGGTGGATTTTTGCGCCAAGTTGCTCTCCGTCGCCGAAGGACTCGGCGCGCGCACCAGCCAAACCCTACGCGGACCAGGCGGCAAACTGCGCGCCGAAGCCGTGCGCGAAGCTTGCCAAATGTTCGTCGACGCCGAGATCCTCGAAGTGCAATACGTCGACGACCCCGCGGCTTCGAACAAGAAAGCCGGTCCGGGCGCGACTTACAGCGTGCTCCGCAACAAGCGGCTCGCGCTCGACACGTCGAAGAACATCATCGTGCATTTCTTCGTCGAGCGCGCTTTGGTCGCGATGGCGCTGCTCACCTCACCTGGCGAGGCTTCATTTGCATGGGTGAGCGAACGCGTGCAAGCCCTGTCCAAGCTATTCAAATTCGAGTTCCGCTTCCGCGCGGACGCGCCGTTCGAAACCATCTTCGCCAGCACAGTGAGCGCGATGGTCGAAGCGGGCGAGCTCGTGCACGACGGCGACGCGCTCAGCGATGGCGCGGGCCATGACGACTGGAACGGTCGCACCTGGCTGCGGCATTACGCCGGCATTTTGCAGAATTTCATCGAGGGTTATTACGTCGCGGCGCGCGCGCTCGAATTGCTCGAGAAATCGCCGATTGCGGAAAAGGAGCTCACGAAAAAGGCGCTCGCGCTCGGTCATCGTTTATTTTTGGAGGGTGCGATCGAGCGCGCGGAAGCGGTCAGCAAACCGATTTTGCAGAACGCGTTTCAAGCCTTCATCGATCATGGCTACCTCAGCGTGCGCGACACCAAGCTCGATTTGGCCGACGGCATGGCCTCGCGCGACGCCTTCACGGCCGTGGCCGAGAGCATTCGCACGATGATCCCGGGGCGCGCGCCGTGAAGCGCTGGCTCGCCGCAGCCAGCCCGCTCTGTCTAGCCGCGTGCCTCGGCACACCGACACCGCTTGCGCCCGGTCTGTCGGGCACCGTCGGCGTGCCGAACCACGGCGTGCTCACCGAAGCCGAAGAGCTACCCGTGCGCGGCGAAGGCTTCGTGCGCTATCGCCCAGAAGGCACTCATTACTTCGGTCGGCCGCGCTTGGTGCACGCGCTCGAACAGGCCGCGGCGGAGGTGGCGCTGAAGGCGCCGGGCGGCGCGCCGCTCTTCATCGGCGATCTCTCGGCCAAAACCGGCGGCCGCATTCCAGGCCACGATTCGCACCGCAGCGGACGCGACGTCGATTTGCTCTTCTTGGTCGAAACACCTTCGGGCATTTCGATTTCGAGCCCGGGTTTCGTGCGCTTCGAAAGCGACGGCCTCGCGCTGGTCCAGGCAAAGAACGAATACGTCCGGCTCGACATCGATCGCGAATGGCTGCTCTTGCGCTCGCTGCTGAGCTCGCCCGAAATCGGGGTGCAGTTCATGTTCGTGCACCGCGACCTCGAAGCGCTGTTGATCGATCATGCGCGCGCGCTCGGTGAACCGCCGGAATTGATTTGGCACGCCGAGACGGTGATGCTGCAGCCGAGCGACAGCTTGCCGCACGACGATCACGTGCACCTGCGCATCGCCTGCTCGCCGGAAGAAGCGGTGGCTGGCTGCAGCGGTGGCGGTCCGCGCTGGGAGTGGCTTCGACCGTACGCGCCCGTGCACGCGCTGGATGCCCGAGATTGGGCCGAAATCGCGCGCGACGACCCCTTCGAGCTCAATCAAACCGCGCTGCCCGCCAACGCCAGCGCCGAGAGCGGAGCGAAACCGAGCATCGAGCCCGGAGGCGCATGAGCGCGAGCGTGCGCATCGGGCTAGGCGAGCTCGTGCACGGCGATTGCCTCCAAGTCTTGAGCGAGCTTCGCGCGCACGGCGCGTTCGATCTCGCGTACATGGATCCGCCGTTCAATGCCGGCGGCGAGCGAGGCGCGCGGCAAAAAAAGGGCGAGCGTGTCGCGGGCAAACTCGCCTATCGCGACGCTTGGGGTGGCATCGACGCATTCCTCGCCATGCTCGAACCGCGCCTCGAAATCGTGCGCGACACCTTGAGCGACCAGGGCAGCCTGTGGCTTCACCTCGATCACCGCGCCGTGCACGATGCCAAAGTGCTGGCCGATCGCGTGTTTGGCCGCGGCGCATTTCAGGGCGAAATCATCTGGGTGCCGGGCAATGGCGGCAAGCGCAGGAGCGGGCCCAGCGTCACGCATCAAACGCTGCTCGTGTTCGCGCGCGGCAAAAGCATGATCTGGAACGGCGACGATCCGGCCCTCCGCGAACGCCACGCCGCGACCAGCTTGCGCATGCACTTCAAAAACGTCGACGCGAGCGGGCGCAACTATCGCGATCGCGTGGTCGGCGGCAAAACCTACCGCTACTACGCGGACGAAGGCCGGCGCCTCGGCAGCGTCTGGCTCGACTGTCCGTCGATGCGCGCGAACACTCCGTTGATCCGCGAAGCCACTGGCTACCCCACCCAAAAACCAGAGACGCTACTCGAACGCATCCTGCGAGCTTCCACGCTGCCCGACAGCCGCGTGCTCGATCCGATGTGCGGCTCCGGCACCACGCTGGTGGTCGCCGAACGCCTGGGTCGCGCTTGGCTCGGCATCGATCGAGGAGAAATCGCCTTCAAAACAGCCAAATCGCGACTCGGTGCGCTGATCGCCAAGCGCGCTTCTTAGCGCCTCACGTCCCGCGGAGCTCGGCCGCTAGCGTGACGAACGCGTCGAACGCCTCGGGATTCGCAAGCGTGTCGCGGCTCGCAATTTTTTCAGGCGCTGCGCCGAGCAAGAGGCGCTTCACCGGCACTTCGAGCTTCTTGCCGCTGAGCGTGCGTGGCACTGCGGGCACAGCCAAGATTTCGTCCGGCACGTGGCGCGGCGAGAGCTTTTGCCGCACTTCACTGGCGATGCCTTTTTTCATGGCTTCATCGAGCGCGGCGTTCGGCGCGAGTACGACGAACAAATACAATCTGCCGGTCGCGTCTTCGAGCGAACCGGTGTCGACCACCAAGCTATCGACGATTTCAGGCATCTGCTCGATCACGCGGTAAAACTCGCTCGTGCCCATGCGCACGCCGCCGCGGTTGAGCGTCGAATCCGAGCGACCGTAAATCACGGCGCCGCCTGCGGGCGTGAGCTTGAGCCAATCGCCGTGGCGCCAGACACCGGGGTACGTCGAAAAGTAGCTTTCTTCGAAGCGCTTGCCGCTCTGATCAGCCCAAAAATAAATCGGCATCGAAGGAAACGGCGCGCTCAATACGAGCTCCCCGACTTCGCCGACGATGCTCTTGCCTTCAGCGTCGAAGGCTTCGATTTTTGCGCCGAGCCCGCGGCATTGGATTTCGCCCGCGCGCACCGGCAAGAGTGGACACGAAAGCAGAAATGCCGTGCACACATCGGTGCCGCCGCTGACCGAGCCGAGCAACAGCGAGCGCGATACGTGTAAATACACCCAACCAAAACCGTCCGCCGGTAGCGGCGCGCCGGTCGTCCCGAGCGCGCGCATGTCTTGCAAATTGCAGCGCTCGCTGGGCTCGATGCCAGCTTTTTGACAAGCGAGCAAAAACGGCGCGCTGACGCCGAAATACGTGATTTTTTCTACTTCAGCCAGGCGCCACAGCGCGTACAAATCCGGAAAGCCTGGGCTGCCGTCGAAGAGCAACACTTTGCAGCCGACCAAGAGCCCGGAGACGAGCATGTTCCACATCATCCAACCGGTCGTTGAAAACCAGAAGAACGTGTCGCGCGCGCCGAGATCCATGTGCAGCGCGAGCGCCTTCAGTTGCTCGAGCAAAACTCCACCGTGACCATGCACGATCGGCTTCGGCAAGCCGGTCGTGCCCGAAGAATACAAAACCCAAATGGGATGCTCGAATGGCACCGCTTCGAACGCGAGCGGCTCGTAGACGCGGAGCAGCTCGGGAAATGCGAGCGCCCCGTCGAGCTCCGGCCCGGCACCGACTTTCAGCGTCGCGTTCAAGCTCGGCAAGCCCGCGATGATGGCGCGCACGTCCGCTGCGCGATCGAAGGTTTTTCCGCCGTATTCGTAGCTCGTGATCGTGAGCAACACCTTGGGCTCGATTTGACGGAAGCGATCGAGCACGCTCGCCACGCCGAACTCCGGCGCGCAGCTCGACCAAATTGCGCCGAGGCTCGCCGTGGCCAAGAACGCGATCAACGCTTCGCCGCCGTTCGGCAACAGCGCCGCGACGCGATCGCCTTTGCCAACGCCGAGTCGCCTCAAGCCGGCGCGGGCACAAGCGACGTCGCGCGCGAGCTCAGTGCGCGTCCAAGTTCGGCGTGCGCCGTTCTCCGAACGCGCGATGACGGCGAGTTCGTCGCCGATTTCGCGCAGCGCATGTTCGGCGTAGTTGAGCGTTGCACCCGAAAACCAGTGCGCGTGCGGCAGCGCCCCGTCGAGCAGCTTCGCCGGTGACGTGTGAAATTTTACGCTGAAATACTCGGCAATCGAGGACCAAAACTGGCCGAGCTCGCGCACCGACCAGTCGTACAAGCTGGCGTAGTCCGCGAAATCGAGCTGGCGCGTTCGGCTCAGAAAGTCGAGATAGTCGCTGATGCGGCTCGCGCGCCGTTCCGCCTCCGTGGGCTGCCAAAGGATCTGCCCTTCTGCCACGCTCTCGCTCATGCTGCGTTCACTTTGCCCTTCGCACCTGCAAAAAGCCACACACCGTGCGCCATGCCGGGTTAAATTGAAACGCGCCATGGAAAATCCGCTGCTCTCGCTGTCCCGGCCCATCCCGTTCGATCGCATTCGCGCCGAACACGTCGAGCCGGCGGTGCGCGCGTTGCTTGCCGAGACCACGGCGGCGATCGACGCGGTTGCGGCTGGCAGCGCGCCGTTCACGTACGAAGGGACGCTCGGCGCGCTCGAACGATCGAGCGAAAAGCTCGAGCTCGTGATGTCCTTGGTCGAACACCTCGAGAGCGTGAGCACCACGCCCGCGCTGCGCGAGGCGTATAACGTCGTGCTTCCGGAAGTGAGCGCGCTGTGGTCGAGCATTCCGCTCAATTCGGGGCTTTGGCGCGTGCTGTCCGAATTCGCGAACACCGCCGAAGCGCGCGCGCTCGAGCCGACCCGGCGTCGTTTCTTGGACAAGACCTTGGCTGATTTTCGCCGCAACGGCGCCGAGCTCGACGACGCGAAGAAAGCCGAGCTCAAGCAGATCGATCGCGAGCTCAGTCTGATCACCACGCGCTTTTCGCAGAACTTGCTCGATTCGAGCAACGAGTTCGAAATCGTGATCGAAACCGAAGCCGAGCTCGCCGGGCTGCCCGAATCTGCCCGACTCGCCGCGCAAGACAGTGCCAAGCAAAAAGGAAAAAGCGGCTATCGCTTCACATTGCAAGCGCCGAGCCTGACCGCAGTTTTGACCTACTCGGACGATCGCTCGCTGCGCGAACGCATCTGGCGCGCGCAGAACACACGCGCGACCACGGGCACGCACGACAATCGCCCGCTGATCGCCAAAATCCTAGAGCTCCGCAAGGCCAAGGCAAACATCCTCGGCTTCCGTGATTTCGCCGACCTGTTGCTCGACGATCGCATGGCCAAAACCGGCGCCGATGCCAAGCGCTTCGTCGACGAGCTGCGCGAGCGCACGCAAGCCGCGTTCGAACGCGAGAATCGCGAGCTCCATCAGTTCCGCCTGGAGCTCGAGGGCAACGGCGCGCCCGCGTTCGAGCCGTGGGATGTGACGTACTACGCGGAGAAGTTGCGCCGTGCGCGCTTTGCGCTCGATGAAGAAGAACTACGCGCCTACTTCCCTGCGGAGCTCGCGCTGAGCGGCGCGTTCACGCTCGCGCAACGTTTGTACGGCGTGCGCATCGAAGCAGTGAGTGGAGTACCCGGCTGGGATCCGGAAGTGCGCGCGTATCGCATGCGCGGCGAAGACGGCGCCGAGCTCGGCACGTTTTACGTCGACCTCTACCCGCGCGAGAACAAGCGCAGCGGCGCGTGGATGCACGGCCTGATCGCCGCGGTGCCGCCGCAGCCGAATTTGGCCGTGTTTTGCCTGAATGCGAGCCCGCCCGCGGGTGGTCGGCCGTCCCTGCTCTTGCACCGAGACGTGGAAACGTTGTTCCACGAGTTCGGGCATCTGCTGCACCATTGCTTGAGCCGTGTGAGCGTGCGGAGTTTGGCTGGCACGCGCGTGGCGCAAGATTTCGTCGAGCTGCCGTCGCAGATCATGGAAAATTGGTGTTCGGAGCGCGAGGCGCTCGATCTGTTCGCGCGTCACTACGAGTCGAACGCGCCGCTGCCTGCGGTCTTGCTCGAGCGAGTGATCGCGGCGCGCACGTTCCGCGCGGCCAACATGCAGATGCGCCAGCTCGGCTTCGCTGCGGTCGACCTCGCGTTGCACATCGACTATTCGCCGGAGAAAGACGGCGAGCTGATGAGTTACGCGCGCGACATCTTACAACGGCACGCAGTGGCTCCGTTCCCCGAAGACTACGCGATGCTCGCGGGCTTCCTGCATTTGTTCGGGCACCCTGTCGGCTATGCCGCGGGCTATTACTCGTATAAATGGGCGGAGGTGTTGGACGCGGACGCTTTCGGCCGTTTCAAAGCCGAGGGCGTGCTCAGCCGAAGCGTCGGGCAAGAGTTCAAAGAGCGGCTGCTCTCGCGTGGAGACAGCGCGGATCCGATGGATTTATTCGTTGCCTTTCGCGGCCGAAAGCCGCAGGTGGATGCGCTGCTCGAGCGTCAGGGCCTAGTTTGATGGCGGCGCGCGCGACTCAAATCGCGATCGCGATTGGCGGAGCTTGCGGCGCGCTCGCCGCGCTGGCGGGCTCTCCGATTGCGCAATCCGTGGCGCCGCCGCCGGCCGCATCGACTAGCGCTTTACCGATGCGCCCATTGAACGAACTCGCGCGCACGCCGACTGCAGCAACAGCGAGCGCGCGACCGCTCGCCGTCTCACTGTCCGCTGCGTCTGCCGCCGCCGGTGCGCCGGGCACCGTGACTGCGCCCAGCGCGACCGGCAGCACCGCAGCGAGCGCGACGGCGAGCGCGACGATTCCGAGCGCCGCAGCGAGCGCGGATTCGGCGCCGCTTCCGTCCGACAAAGACGCGCTACTCCGCACCGAAATGCATTGCGATCAGAAAGACGCGGCCTCGTGCATCATCGCCGCACGCGCTTTCGAGGCCGGCAGCGCGGGCGCAACGGACGCAGACAAGGCTGTAAAATACCGTAAAATTGCGCTCACTTTGTGGATCAGCCAATGCGACCACAATTCGTCGGCCGCGTGCGCCACATTGTCAGACATGTATCGCAACGGCCGCGGCGTGCCGCAAAGCGACAAGAACGCGGATGCTTTGCTCGCGCGCACGCGTGAGCTCTGTCACTACAACGACGCGCCCGTGTGTCACGCGTTACCGAGCCCTTGAGCTCGACTCAAAACAGGCCGGGGACGAGCGCGCGCCGGCGCGCCGGATAAAGCTCGCTGCCCGCCTCGCCCGTGAATTCTTTTTTGTAGGCGACGTGTCGCGTGTGCGCCCAAACACCCAAGATGCCTGCGCCGACCAACATGAACAGAGCTCCGGCGATCGTCTGCGTGACCAAGTTGAAGCCGAGCCACGACAAGATCTCGCACGAGTAGTGCGGACACGACACCCACTCGAACAAGAAACCGCGCGGGATCGCTCTTTCGTTCGTGCCGACGCGGCGCAAATTGCGCAGCATCCAGTGTGCGCGCGCGTTTCCCGCCTCGGCCAAAACAAAGAGGGCGCTGCCCGCAATCTGCCCGGGAAACGAGGGCGCGCGGTGCGTCGCGGCCGCGACTGACCACGCGATCCAGGCGCCAAACCCCCAATAATAAATGTATTCGGTGAGGTAATCGCCGACAAGAATGCGCGGCTTGCCATAGCGATGCACGAACGCCGATTCGAGCGTGCGGCGCAAGAAATGCGCGCACCACAAGAGCGCAGCGAGCTCCGCATTCAGACTCAAACCGTTGCCCTGGACTTGCGCGCGCCAGCCGAGCACGAGCAAAAACACGAGCAGCGCGCCCGAGTAGCTGAGGATGTTGTGAAGGCGCGGCTTCATCTCACTCGACTCGCGTGTTGCGATCGGCGAGGTAGCTGACGCCGACTGCCTTGCGCCATTGGTCGAGCGCGCGTGCATTACCGAGCGAATCCGCGTGGCTCATTTCGCGCGCTTCGCCGCGCTCGATTTGTGCGGCCACCGCGTCGACTTCATAGACGTAGAGTGAATCCGGCGCGTCCACGCGAATCACTTCGTTCGGGCGATTGGGCCGTTCGATCACGATTTCGGTGCTGCCGCCATCACGCGCGGGCAAAAACGGATCCTCGACCAAAATCGAGCCGGTGCGACCGAACACGCGCACGACGTTGTGACGCTTGAGCTGGATGGAGGTCGCGAGCGAAGCCACGATCTCGCCCGGAAATTTCAGGATCGCGATCGCGTATTCGTCGACGTGCGAGCGCTCGCCGACATGACCGAGCCCGAACACCGACTCGGGATCGAGGAACGGCGCGCCCGTGGCGGCACCGGCCAAGAGCCGCGCGATCGACACCGGGTAACAACCGACGTCGAGGATGCCGCCACCGCCGAGTTGGTTGTCGAGCAAGCGGCTCGAGAGCGGGAAATCACCGTCGAAGCCGAACGATGCTTCGAGCGCGTGCACGCGGCCGATCGCGCCGCTCGAGATGAGCTCGACCAATTTCTTGGTCTGCGGCGCGGCGCGGTACATGAAGGCTTCCATCAAGAACACGCCGTTGACGCGCGCTGCGTCGATGATTTCGGTGACCTCCGTGAGGTTCATGCCGAGCGGCTTCTCGCACAAGATGTGTTTCTTCGCGCGCGCGGCGCGAAGCGACCAATGCGCGTGCGAAGGATGCGGTGTCGCGATGTAAACGACGTCGACCTCGGGATCGGCAAACAGTGCTTCGTAACTTTCGTGTGCGCGCGGCGCCGCATATTCGCGCGCGAAAGCTCGCGCCGCCGCTTCAGTGCGACTGCCGACGGCGACGAGCTCACTGGTCTTCGAGCGCGCGAGCGCTTCGGCGAGCGTGCGCGCGATGCGGCCAGTGCCGACGATTCCCCAGCGCAATTTTCGAGCGGTCATGAGCGGGAGCGGTGTTATACCGGAGAGCGACGGAGGAGTGTAGATGGGCAAGCTCAATGTCGCCTTGATCGGCTATCAATTCATGGGCAAGGCGCACAGCAACGCTTGGCGCCAAGTCGCGCATTTCTTCGAATTGCCGCGCTCGCCCGTGCTCAAAGTCGTGTGCGGGCGGGACGCAGCGGGCGTCGCGAAAGCCGCCGGCGCGCTCGGCTTCGACGAGCACGCGACCGACTATCGCCGCGTCGTCGAACGCAAAGACATCGACGTGGTCGACATCTGCACGCCCGGCGACTCTCATTGCGAGATTGCGCTCGCAGCCGCCGAAGCAGGCAAAGTCGTGTTTTGCGAGAAGCCGCTCGCGAACACACTCGCCGAAGCCGAAGCCATGCTCGCAGCCGTCAACCGCGCGGGCGTCTTGCACATGCTCTGCCACAACTATCGCCGCGTGCCCGCCGTGATGCGCGCACACGAAATCAGCCAAGCGGGCACGCTCGGAAAAATTCGGCATTTCCGCGGCGTATA
>DATATR010000480.1:0-10661 GCA_036268695.1 Polyangiaceae bacterium
ATGAACTCCGCGGAAGAGCTGGCCGCGGCGGTCGCTCGGCGGCGCGTGTTCGAGATGGTACTCGTCGCGATGTCCGGTCTGGTCGTCGTCGCGGGGCTGGCGGTGATCTTGATTGCCGCCGAGCGCGAACGAAAGCTCTCCAACCTCAAGAGTGACTTCGTGGCCAACGTCTCGCACGAGCTCAAGACCCCGCTCTCGTTGGTGCGCATGTTCGGCGAGCTTTTGCAGAGCGGGCGCGTCGAAAACGAAGAAAAACGTCGGCAATATTTGCAGATCATCGTGAGCGAGAGCGAGCGCCTCGGTGCGCTGATCGAAAACGTTTTGGATTTCGCCAAAGTCGAGCGCGGCAAAGCGGCCTACGAATTCAGCAGCGGCAGGGTCGGTGAGGTGGTGGCGCGCGCGGTCGAAGCATGCCGCGTGCGCGCGGAACGCGAGGACATCGCGCTCGAGCTCAGCGTCGCGGAAAATCTACCAGCCGTCGAATTGGACGAACGCGCGCTCGAAATCGCGGTCATCAACCTGGTAGACAACGCGCTCAAGTACGCGCCGGACGGCAAGGTCGTCAGCGTGTCGGTGCGCGGCCGACAAGACGCGATCGAGATTCGCGTGAGCGATCAGGGCTCCGGCATTCCACTCGAAGATCGCCGGCGCATTTTCGAGCGCTTCGTGCGCGGCAAGACCGCGCTCGGCAAGCAGGCGCGCGGCAGCGGCATCGGTCTCGCGCTGGTCAAGCACATCGCCGAAGCGCATGGCGGTGGCGTCTGGGTCGAAGACGCGCGACCGCACGGCAGCAGCTTCGTGTTGACGCTCGCGGCTACTCCTCGACTTCGCCGTCGTCCGTCGCAGACTGAGCTTTGAGCAAATCCTTGTCGGTCAGGTAAATCGAGCCGTTTCCGTTCTTCGTCGGCGCGGGAGCCGCGCCAGGTGTCGCGCCGGAAGCAGCAGGCGTCTTCGCGTTCGCGTTCGCGTTCGCGCTCGGCGCCGCGGCCACCGACGCGCTCGCGCTCGGCTCGTCGTCTTCGGCGAGGCTCGGATCTTGCGCCGCGGCGTTCGCCGCAGCAGCGTGCGCCGGCTCGCTCGCACTCGGGTTGTTCGGCAGAGGCGGCAAAGGTTGCGGCAGCGGGATCGCGTCGAGCAGCGGGTTGTATTTGGCGACCACCGAAGAAAACTGCTCGCGCTGAGCCTGATCGAGCACGCGCATGCCGTCGAGGTTCAACGTCTCGGCGTCGAAAAATTTGCCGTCTCGCTCGGCGCTGAAATGCAAATGCGGCCCCGTCGATCGCCCGGTCGAGCCGACGTAGCCGATGATCTGCATGCGCTTCACCTGGTCGCCGACTTTGATCCCTTCGGCGTAACGCGACAGGTGCGCGTAACCCGTTTCGATGCCATCAGCGTGTTTGATCTTGAGCAGGTTGCCCGCGGCCCCGCCCGGTCCGACGAAGCTCACCACGCCCGGGGCGGAGGCGCCGACCGGAGTGCCGAGCGGCGCGCCGATGTCCGTGCCCAAGTGCGGCATGATCTTGTGCAGAATCGGATGCATGCGTTTCGGGTTGAACGGCGAAGTGATCGGCGCGCCCGGAATCGGTTTGCGCCAACCACCCTCGGTCGGCGATTTGCCGGACGCGTCGTAATAACCCTTCAGAGTTGGATCATCGAAGTAGTAGACGCGGAGTGCGTCTCGCTTCGGGTTCGCGTGGCGCACTTCGAGCGCCTCGACGCCGGTGTAGTGCGCGAACTCGCCGAGCACGGTCAGCTCTTGCGCGATCACGCGAATCGTGTCGCCGCGCTCGAGCTCGTCCATCGACAGATGGCCCTGCAGCGCGATGGCCACGACGTGGCCGAGCCCGCCGTCGAAGCCCGCGCGCTCGGCGGAGGCATCGAAATCGTGCCCGTCGTACACGAGCGCGCCCGTGATTTGATTGTGCTCGACCTTCAAGTCGAGCTTGAGGCCCTTGAGCAGGCCATCGTCGCCTTCGCGCGCTTGATAAATTTCCTCGGCGCCGGCGCTATATTCGAAGGCCTTCAGTCGCGAAGTGCCGCGCTCGATCAACGCCGCGAATCGATCCGATTTGTTGCACTTGTCGAGATCGCGCACGCCGCTCATCGCCTTGAGCACGCGATACGCCTCTTTCTCCTCGACGCCCGCGCCCGTGAGCGCCTTGATGAACGGATCGGTGCCGACCTTGCCTTCCACGATGCGCGTCTTCGCGTCACCCTTCGCGTCGGCGATCCGCCAAGGGCCGGCAATCTTGTGCCGTTCGCGCTTCGGCACTGGCGGCGGTTCGGCGATCACGAGCGGAGCGGGCGCGGACTCGAGCGCGCTCGGCGCTGCCACGGCTGGAGCGCGATGACGATCGATGTTGATCATCAGCGCGATGATCGAAAGCACCGTCGCGACACCGATCAGCGTGCCGAAGATCGCGATCAACGTCGGCGAGAGCTGCTCGGCATTGCGCGGGCCAATCGGCGCGGACGGCGCGCGCACCGACGGCGCAGCGAGCGCGTCGAGCTCGCCGCCGATCGAGTGCCGCTCTTCGGCTTGCCCGATTTCATCGAGACCGCCGCGCACCGGCAGCTCCGCGCTCTGTCGCGCGCTCTCCGCGCGCGCCAAGAGTCGTTCGCGCACGCTCTGCGCTCCGTCACTCACCGCCCGGCGACGCACGGCTTCCTCCGACAAGGCCTCTTCGGCCGCCGAGTCCGACGTCAATTGAAGATCGGGTTCGGGATCTCCGTCGTCGCGTACTGAAGGATCGACGACACGGCCGACGTGGCGCGATCCTCCGGCTCCCGGAGCAGAGGACACGATGGCGAGGTAGCAGCGCAGGCCAGGCGGGGCAAGCTCGAGCGCCGCACCGATGCCTGAATTTTCTTTTAATTCAGCGGTTTGAGGGTGGATTCACGCACTGGTAGCCCGCGCCGCGGCGCGGCCGTGTGTGATTTCCTCGTGCGATACGGGTTCGAGGCTTTCGTCAGCTCCGCCTTTGAAACACACTCGCCCATCATGGACGACCACCTCAAGCAACTGCTCCTGCTCGGCCGCGAGCATTACCAGAAGCGCGAGTTCGACAAGGCCGAATACTTGTTGAAACAAGTCGTTCAGCAAACCGATCGCTTCGCGGACGTATTCGACATGCTCGGCGTGATCGCGCACGCACAAGGCGACTTCACGCAAGCAGAACAGTATTTCGAAAAGGCGGTCAGCCTGAATCCGAATTACACCGAAGCGCAGCTCAACCTGATGGTCACCTACAATGACCTCGGCAAATACGATTCGGCGCGCGAAATCTACGCGAAGATTCGCGGGCGCGCTGCCGGCACGCAAGCCGATCCCTTCGCGATGGGTCGGATCGCGAACATGCACGCCGAAATCAGCCAAGCCTATCAAGACGTGGGCATGCCGGCCGAAGCCGTGCACGAGCTCGAACGCGGCGTCGCGCTCTGCCCGACCTTCGCCGATTTGCGCACGCGGCTCGCGACGCTGTACCGCGATCTCGGCCAGAAGGAGCGAGCGCGCGAGCAGCTCGAGCTCGCGAAGCAGAGCAACCCGAACTACGTGCAAGCGCGCGTACTGCTCGGCGTGGCGATGCTCTCCGCCGGCGAGTACGAGCCCGCGATCGGCGAATTCGAAGCCGTTTTGGCCCGCGACAGCGCCCACAAAAGCGCGCAGATGTACCTGAAAATCGCGCAGAGCCAGCGCGGCAAATCGTCGTTCCCGCCGGCTTGAGCACGCGCAATACGATCCGGCGCATCTGGCGGCGTTTGCGCGGTGTGCGTCAATCACCCGCGCGGGTTGCGCTCGCGGTCGGTTCGGGTTTGTTCATCGGCAGCTTGCCTGTTTATGGCTTGCACTTCTTCTTGTGCCTCTTGTGGTGTTTGCCACTCGGTTTGGACTTTCTCGCGACGTACCTCGCGGCCAATATTTCGAATCCGTTCATCGCACCATTTTTGATCACGCTCGAAGTCGAGGTCGGCACACTCGTGCTCACGGGCAAGCACGCGGCCTTCACGCTCGAGCGCGCGAAGCAGACCGGGATTTTGGGGTTCGTCTTCGAAGCTGGCGTGGGCAGCTTGTTCGTGGGATTGGGGCTCGCCGTGCTCGGCGCGAGCGTCGCGTTTGCCGTCGCCCGGCGGCGCAATCGCGAAAGCGCAGATCTCGACGAAGCCCCGACGAGCGACGACCAATTCGAAGCCGCGCTGGCACGCACCATCGAGCGCTATCGCCGCGCGCCGATTTCCGATCGCGTGTACGTCGCGGCAAAACTACGCTTCGACCCGCTGACACGTCTGCTCGCGCGTTTGCCGGGTGATTTCGGGCGCGTGCTCGACGCCGGCGCTGGCCGCGGCCAATTCGGCTTGTTTTTACAGGAATCGGCGCGGCTCGACGCGCTCACGGCGTTCGACGGCGATGCGCGAAAAGTCGACGTTTGCAAGCTCGCGGCCGGCGTCCGCGCGAGCGTTGCGGTGCACGATTTACTCGCGCTGCCCGCTACTGAAGCCGACACCGCACTCTTGATCGATGTACTTCACTACTTGCCGCTCGCGGAGCAAGACGCGCTGCTCCGCGGAATCGCCGAACGCGTGCCACGCGGTCGCATCTTGATCCGCGAGCTCGATGGCGTGCCCGGCGCACGCGCCGCGGTCACGCGCGTGCTCGAGTGGCTCGCAAAAATCAGCGGCTACAATCGCGGCCGCGCGGATCGGCACTATCGCCCCGCGAGCGAGTTCGTAGCCACGCTCACGCATGCCGGCTTTGCCTGCGAAGTGCTCGGCGCCTCGGATGGCACGCCGTTCGGCAACGTCCTGATCGTCGCGACGCGCTCGAGCGGCGCTCAGAGCGAAGCTTGAGTCGAAAATGACATCGCGGTCGAAAGCTCGGCGCTGAGCTCTCGCGTGCTGATCGTTTCGAGCGTGCTGCTCGGAAAGCCGAATACGTTGCAGAAGAGCGGCAGTGTGCGTTCGGCGGCGCTCTTCACGTTCGGCGCGGCGCCAGTGAGTGATTGGATCGAGCCCACGCCGAACTCAGTGATGCCGCAGGGAATGATCAGGCGAAACAGCGACAAATCCGTGCTCAAATTGAAAGCGAAGCCGTGCATCGTCACCCAGCGCGAAATGCGCACGCCGATTGCGCCGAGCTTGACCGGTGTGAGCGCGCTCTCGACGTTCGTCCACGCGCGCGGCTCGGCCTGATCCGCCCACAGTCCGATGTATTTTTCGATCGCGCCGCTCTCCACGCCATAGCTTCGGGCAAGCTCGATCATCACGCGGTTCAAATCGCGCACGTAGCGACGCACGTCTTGCCGATCGTGCAAATCCAAAATCGGATAGCAGACGAGCTGACCCGGCGCATGCAGCGTGATTTCCCCACCGCGCCCAGTCGATACCACCGAGATGCCCGCGTCCGAGAGCGCGGCGTTGGAGGCCAAAATGTGTTCGGCCTTCGCGCCACGGCCGAGCGTGATCGTCGGCTCGTGCTCGACGAACAGCACCGTGTCGGCGATGCGGCCGGCCTTGCGTGCTTCGTGCAGTTGATGTTGTAGCTCGTGCACGGGCGCATACGCGGCGCGGCCGAGCCACACCGCGCGCACTGTCTTCGAGCTCGTCATTCCGGAATCTTGGCGCCGGAATCGACGAGCTCGGTGCGGAGCCCATCGATTTGTTCGGTGAACACGTTGGCAATCTCGGGATCGAACTGCGAGCCCGAGCAGCGCAAAATCTCGTTCACGGTCACTTCGTGCGGCAAGGCGCGGCGATAGGCGCGATCGCTGGTCATCGCATCATAAGTGTCCGCGACCGCGATGATGCGCGCGATCAATGGGATGTCTTGCCCGGCAAGACCGAGCGGGTAACCGCGACCGTCCCAGCGCTCGTGGTGCAAGTGCACGCCGGGGATCACGGGTTGCAAAAATTTGATCGGGTCGAGGATTTCGCGCCCGTACGTCGGGTGGCGCTTGAACACTTCGTATTCTTGTTGCGTGAGCTTGCCGGTCTTGTTCAGGTTCATCACGCAGCCGACTTTGCCGATATCGTGCATCAAGGCGGAGTGGCGCACGATTTCGATCTGCACTTCGTCGAGGCCGAGCCAGCGCGCGAGGTTCACGGCGTAGCGCGCGACGCGCTCGGAGTGACCCGAGGTGTAGCGATCCATCTTGTCGATCGTGCGCGCGAGGCTTTGGATCGTCTGCTGAAAGGTGGCTTGCAGATCTTCGTATAGCCGCGCGTTCTCGATCGCCGCGGCCGCGCGCGAGGCGATGATGCTGAGCAACTTACGCTGGCCTTCGTCGAAGCGTCGGCTCGCGGTCAGCGAAACCACCGCGATCCAGCCGAGCAGCCGTTCACGCATTTTCAGCGGGACGATCGTGATGCTCTGCACCTGTCGCGACGGCAGAGCGCGGAACAGTTCGCGCGCGCGCGCGCCATGCTCCACCACGAAACTCTCGCGCCGGAGGCGCTCGCTCACGACGATTGCGTCGAGCTCACCGACTTCTTCGGCTTCGGGGAAGGCCGAGCTTTGGCTGACGTTGCGCGGAAAAAACGCGCCCTCGCCGTTGTCGAGCCAAGTCATCACCAGATCGGCGCGGATTTCGTTCAAGCCGCTGTCGGCGACGGTCGCGATCACTTCGTCGAGCGAGAGGCTCGCGGTGATGGCTTCGCTCACTTTGTAGAGCGAGAGCGCTTCGCGTAGCCTCAGATTTTCGGCGGCGAGCCGGCGCTTTTCGAGCCCGCGCTGCACGATGTGCACGATCTCTTCGACCTTGAACGGCTTCAGGATGTAGTCGTACGCGCCGCGCTTCATGGCATCGATCGCGGTTTCGACCGTGCCGAAGCCGGTCATGATCACGGTCAGCGTGTCCGGGTGGGTGCGCGCGACTTCGCGCAGCAAGTCGAGGCCGCCCATCTTCGGCATCTTCAGGTCACTGATGACCATGTCGTAGCGGGCGCGCTCGAGCTCGTTCGTGGCACTCACGCCGTCTTCGGCGGTGCGCACGATGTAACCCTCCATACCGAGGAAATCGGCAATGATGTCGCGGATGAATTTCTCGTCGTCGACGACGAGCACCCGCGGCCTGTCTTCGGGGTAACTCGAGTCGGGCGCAGCCATCACGGGCGGTATGCTTTCGGGAGTGGTCAGAATAGCAGACGACGACTTAGCACGGGGGATCGCCTCGGGTTTCTCGGCTGAACGAAAAATAGTGCTTCAGATGGTTTTGGGGGCGCCGATTCGGGTGCGCGGCCGTTCGGCGAGGCCGACGGACTAGTACGAGGCACTAGCTGCGCTGGCCCAAAAGCCCACCGAGCGAGCGCCTCCTCGGTTCCGGATCATAGCTCTTCAAGTAGCCGAGATTGAGCCAGTTGATCAGCGCATGCGCTGCGATGGCTCCCGCGAGCGAGCCGGTCAGCGCGTAGATCGCGCCGAACGCTAGGCCCATGACCGTCGCCCAAGCGACCCATGCCCAGCGACTTGGACCGCGCAGCTGCGCGTGCACCACGCCGAACACCAGGGCTTGCACCCAAAACCCGAGCCAGGGTTGCAAGAGTCCGCGGAACAAGAGCTCTTCGCCGAACGCACTGAGGAGCGCGACGGCGGCGATGCCGCCCGCGCTCAGATCGCGCGCGACGGGCCGCAATTCGCGATGCAGGTTTCTGGCCCAGCCGAAGCGATTGACGAACACGCGCGTGCTGAGCACTACCAAGCCGCCAAAGGCGAGGCCGATCGCGCCGCTGTAAATGTGGCTCGCGAGCGCGGGCAGAACCAACCACGGCTCCGGATAAACCAAGGTGCCGCGCCAAAGAATGGCAATCGTCACCGCGCCCGCGCTGGCGACGAGATAAGCGACTGCGACTGTGCCCCAGCGGAGCATGACTCCCGGGAATATGGCACGTGACGAGGCTGATCGCACCTTCAGGAGTGGCTGCGAAAAAGCGCAACGGTTGCCTGAAACGTGCCGGGAACCGACGGAACATCGGCTCGGCGCGCAAAGCCGACACAATGCTGATGCGCCGCCGGAGAGAATTGTTAGAGTCGCCCGCGCGTGGTGGAAAAGAGCGACTCACCTGAAGTAGAGGAGCGGTTTTCCTCGGGTCTCAGCCTCGTGGAAATGATCGCGCGACAAATCCTGCGCACGCTCGGCGGCGTTGCCGACTTGCAGGAGCTGGTCAGCTTCGGGCACGAGGGACTTTGGGACGCGGCGCGTCGTTTCGATGAATCGCGCGGTGTGCCGTTCCGCGGCTACGCGAATTTCCGCGTGCGCGGCGCAATCATCGATGGCGTGCGCGCCTCGGCTCGCTTGTCACGCCGAACGCACGAGCGGCTCAACGGATTGCAAGCGGCCACGCGGGTCAGCGAAGGCGCGCAAGAAGATTTGGCTGCGCCGCGCGCGCCCGGTTCCGGTCCAGCCGAAGCCGAACAAGCCTTGAACGATCACTTGGCCGCGATGGCGACGGCCCTGGCTGCTGGTCTGCTCGCGCCAACCGCACATGGGGATGACGGCGAGCGCACGCTCGTCGCGAGTGACAATCCGGAGGAAGCCGTCGGCACGGCTCAGCTGCGCGCTGCCTTGCAAAGCGCGATCGCTGAATTGCCGCACGAAGAGGCGGAGCTCGTGCGCCGTCATTATCTCGAGGGTGCGCGCTTCGATCACGTCGCCGCCGAGCTCGGGCTGAGCAAGTCGTGGGCCAGTCGGCTGCACACGCGCGCGCTCGGGCGCCTGGCCAAGCAGTTGAAAGACATATCGACCTAGTTTTTTCTGCAACTGGGTTGCCCTGCGCGCCGATGGAACAAGCTGAACATGAACATCAGCGGCTTTGCCGGCGAGCGCATCGTGGCGACCGAACCATCGCCGCCGGAGCCTGCGCGGGTCGCGCCAGAGCCCAGCGCAGATAGCCCGTTCCTGCGCGTCGCGCGCCGGCTCGGCCGCGAAATCGATCTCGGCGAGCATCAAGTCGCGAGCGCCTCCGAGCTCCGCAACTACGACACCGCGACGCTGATCGCACTTCAGGCCGGCATCTATCGCTACACCGAAGCCGTGGATTTGGCCTCGAAGATCGTCGATCGCGCCTCGAACGCGGTGCACACGGTGTTGTCGAGCGGCGGGCATTGAGCTCGATTTGCGGCTCTTGCGGCTCGCCCGAGGGCCGCGTGTTACGCTCGCTAGGTCATGCCCGAGCGCGTGCTGATCGCCATGAGTGGCGGCGTCGATTCGTCGGTGGCCGCGGCACGCTTGTGCGCTCAGGGCTTCGACGTGGTCGGCGTGACCTTGCACCTCTGGGACTACCCGGACGACGGATCCGTGAAGAGCCGCTGCTGCGCACCCGAAGACGTGCACGACGCGCGGCGCGTCGCGGACTTGCTGAAAATCCCGCACTACGCCTTCGATCGCCGCGAGCTATTTCAGCGCGAAGTCGTCGCGCCCTTCGTCGAGGCTTATCTCGAAGGTGAAACGCCGAGCCCGTGCGTGCGCTGCAACCGCGGCGTGAAAATCAAAGAGCTCTTTCAGCTCGCCGATCGCTTGAGCGCGGATCGCGTCGCGACCGGGCATTATGCGCGCGTCGTGCGCCCGGGCGAGCACTTCGAGCTTCATCGCGGTCGCGATCACGGCAAAGATCAGAGTTACTTTTTGCACATGCTCGGCCAGCGCGCGCTTTCGCGCCTTTTGTTTCCGCTCGGCGAGAGCGACAAACCCGAGATTCGTGAGGAAGCGCTGCGGCTCGGTTTGCCGGGTGCGCAAAAAGGCGAGAGCCAAGAACTGTGTTTCGTTCCGACGGGTCGCTACGACCGCTTCGTCGCCGAGCGCGCGGACGGCCGCGTGCGCCCGGGCGCGATTTTGAACGAGCAGGGCGAACGAGTCGGCGAGCACGATGGGATTTTCCGGTTCACGCTCGGGCAGCGAAAAAACCTGGGCGTGGCGCTCGGCCAACGCGCGTATGTGGTTGGGGTGGACGCCGAGCGCGCCACGGTCACACTCGGTCCCGTCGATTCGCTGTATTCAGCGAGCGCCGCGCTGAGCGAGCTCGCTTTGGCGGAGGATTTGAGTTTGCCGCTGCGCTGCGGCGTGCAAGTGCGCTATCGCGGCGCGCCGGCGCCCGCCGAAGTGCGCCGCGTCGGCGAGCAGGCGCACGTATTCTTCGACGAGCCGCAACGCGCGGTCGTGCCCGGACAATTCGCGGTCTTTTACGCCGGCGAGCGCGTGCTCGGCGGCGGCATGATCGATCGGACCGAGCGGGCCGAACGCGTGGCTCGAGCGGATTCGAGCGCGGAGAGCTTTGCATGAACGCGTGCCAGCGGCTCGTCTTGTGCGCGCTCGCTTTGGCGCCGCTTGCTTGCACCGTCGGCGAAGGCCAAGGCGACGTGCGCAGCGACCATCTCTACGTCAACGGCTGCTGGAACGGCCCGTTCGACTTGAACCCCGATTTCTTCGGTGCCAACCCGGACGACGGCGAATCGTTGATGATCCGCGTGCAGCGCGGCGACAACGTCGAAGACGTCTCGGACGGCCTCGACGTCGTGGTGAACGACTTGCAAAACATTCGCATGCAGCTCAACACGCCGATTCCGGTCGGCATGCCCGCGGGCGTGACGCCGCCCGGAGTGCCGATCACGTTCAACCCGAATCCGCCGAAGATCAGCCTCGCGCTGTACCTGCATCAGACCTGTCACGATCAAA
>DATATR010000481.1:0-27296 GCA_036268695.1 Polyangiaceae bacterium
AAACGGCGTCAGCCCGGTCGTCGATTTTCGGAGCGCGGAGGATTTCCCGCGTCTAGCGGCCACGCTCGCCAAGGCAGGGCTCGACCGCGACGACATCGCGCGGATCTTTTACGAGAACGCACAGCGGCTTCTCTGTCCGCCGCGCGCCACCCTAAAGCCTTAGGCAGTGGTGCCGTGGTGAGCGAGATCGGCTTTCGGAAGCCGAATCGCTCGCTACGTTGGCGCGCTGAGCATCCTGATCGCAGTCGCCGGCCTGGCGATCTTCTGTGTCCGTCGCACCGTCTGCAACCGCCGTAATCTACGGTTGAGCGCGCGCCGGAAACGTGAGCAGCGCGCTGATTCTTCGCGTCCGGTGATGCTGGTTGACCCATGTTCCTAGCGCCCGCTTCAAGTAAGCGCGTCGCGTAGCGCGATGCGTTTCACGATTTCAACCAGTCCCATGTACGTCGCGGTAGCGAGCGCGAGGAACGCGAAGTAGGCGGCTGGCAACGGCACGAAGCCGAGCGCGTGGGCCATCGGAGTCAAAGGCAAAACCAAACCCAACGCAACGACACCGAGCGAAGTTGCAATCAGGCCCTTGCTCGGCCTGCTGGTGAATGGATTTTTCGCGGTGCGAATCACGAAGATGACCAGCGACTGCGTAGCGAGGGATTCGACGAACCAGCCGGTGTGAAAGAGAGCCTCACTCGCGTGGAAGTATTTGAGCAGTACGAAGAAAGTCAGAAAATCGTAGAGCGAGCTCACGGGGCCGACCCAGAGCATGAAGCGACGGATCAAATCGATGTCCCAGCGGCGCGGTTTCTTGACGAACTCGGGGTCGACTTCGTCCGACGGAATGCTGATCTGGGCCAGATCGTACAGAAAATTGTTGAGCAGGATCTGAGTCGGAAGCATTGGCAGAAACGGCAAGAGCACGGCCGCGCCCGCCATGCTGAACATGTTGCCGAAATTCGAGCTCGTGCCCATGAGCAAGTACTTCATCACGTTGCCGAACGCGCGCCGCCCTTCGAGCACGCCGGTCAAGAGCACGTTCAATCCGGGTTCGAGCAAAATGATATCGGCAGCATCGCGCGCTACGTCTGTCGCGCTCGAAACCGAGATGCCGACGTCTGCCGCGTGCAAGCATGGCGCGTCATTGATCCCATCCCCCAAAAAACCAACCACGTGTCCGCGTGCCTTGAGCGCGCAGAGTACACGGTTCTTCTGCGCAGGCGATACGCGCGCGAACACGCGGATGTTCTCGACCTCGTGAAAGAGCGCCGCGTCACTCAATTTGTCGAGTTCGCTGCCGAGCAAGATTTTGTCGGGCTCGACCGGTACGCCGACGCGCTGGCAAATTTGCGCGCTGACGAGCTCGTTGTCGCCCGTCAGCACTTGGACACGGATGCCCTCGGTTGCGAGATTGGCGAGTGCCTCGGCTGCGTCGGGGCGCGCGGGGTCGGTGAAGGCGACGAACCCGGCCAAGATTAAGTCGTGCTCGTCGGTCTTGGAACATGCCTGGTTACGCGCCATTTCGCCGTAGCCAACACCGAGTACGCGATAGCCCTCGGCGCTCAATGCCTGGAAGGTAGCTACGGCGTGTGCGTGCGCGGCTTCGTCGATTGGTTTCACTTCCCCGTTCGCTTCGAAACGCGTGCAAACTTCGAGCACATGTTCGGGCGCGCCCTTCGTCACGAGGATCGCTTCGTCTCCGCGCGCCGCCACTATGCTGACGCGACGACGCTCGAAGTCGAACGGGACTTCGTCGAGCTTCGAGAACCCCGTGATGTCCGGGTGCGCGTGGCGTAAAACGGCCGAGTCGAGTGAGTTCAACCTGGCCTTCTGCAGCAGAGCTTCGTCCATCGGGTTGTCGATACCGCTCTCGAAGTAACTGTTCAGATACGCGAGCAAGAGCGGGCGCTCGGACACCGCGCCGAACGGATCGAGCCAAGCGTCGAGCGTCATCTCGCCCGTGGTGAGCGTGCCGGTCTTGTCACAACAGAGCACGTCGATGCTGCCGAAGTTTTGGATCGCCGCGAGGTTTTTGACGAGCACCTTCGACTCTGCCATCCGCACCGCGCCGCGCGTGAGCGTAACGGTCGTGATCATGGGCAGGAATTCGGGCGTGAGCCCGACAGCGAGCGCCACCGCGAAGAGCAGCGATTGCAACGGATCCTTGTGCATCAGCGCCGCGACTAGGAATACGAACAGCACCAAAAACACGACCGTCTTCAGGATGAATGCGCCGAAGCGCGTGATGCCGCGCTCGAACTCCGATTGCGGCGCACGATGCGCGAGGCTCTTCGCGATTTCGCTGAAGGCCGTATTGGTGCCGGTCTTCTCGATCACCACGAGGCCCGTGCCACTCACGACCGAGGAGCCCATGAGAACGCTGTCGCTCAGCTGCTTTTCGACCGGCAGAGATTCGCCGGTCAACGCGGCTTCGCTCAGGTGCAAGTCCTTGCTCTCGCGCACGACTGAATCCGCGGGCACCATGCTGCCCGCATCCAGCTTGACGACGTCGCCCGGCACGACCAGCCGCCGCGAAATTTCGCTGAAGCGCCCGTCGCGTAGCACGGTCGCGGTTTGGGCCACCTGCGCCTTAAGTGCTTCGGCCGCGCGCTCTGAACGGCGAGTCTGAATGAATTCGACCAGCACGCTCACCGCGACGATGCACAGTACGAGCGACGCATTGACGAAATCCCCGACGAAGGCAGAAGCGACACTCGCGAGGAGCAGAATCGCCACTAGCGGATTTGTGAAGCGCCCCAGAAAATCCCGCAGTGCGTTGCGTTTGCGTCGCGGTAGCGGATCGTTCTCACCAAATTGCGTTAGGCGCAGCTCGGCTTCTTGGCTCGTAAGTCCGCGCGCCGTATCGGTGGTTGAAGGCATGGCAAGCTTGGCTCCGCCCGGCATGTGCATCGGCCATGCCGCCGAATAGACGGGGTCGCGAATGGCGTTCAATGAGGCGATCACCGGCACTCGCACCGCCGCTTTGATTTTGCTCAGCTGTTCCAAGTACTCGTCGGGACCGAGCGCAAAGCACTGGACAGCACGCAGCGTGCGGAGCATTTCTCGCCCGCCGTTTCGCGCGCACAGCGAATCCACGCGCAGCTTCTGCGCGGGTAGACGCAGACGCTGCGCCCAGCGCGCCTAGCAGTATCGACGCGGCCGAGAATCTGAGGTTTGCACACTGAGAAAGTGATCTCTGCGCCTGGCATAGCGCCTGCAGTGACGCCTCGTGATGTCAAAGCCGATTCCCATCGTTCAAAAATACATGACCACGTGCCCGCACACGATTGGCGAAGATCAGCCGATGGCGCTTGCCCATCGGATGATGCGCGAGTACCACGTGCGCCATCTGCCCGTGCTGCGCGGCGCTAAGATTGTCGGTGTCGTCTCCGACCGCGATTTGAATATGGTCGAGACGATCGCAGACGTCGATCCGCGCAAGGTGCTGGTCAGCGAAGCGATGAGCCAAGCGCCGTATCTCGTCTCGCCCGAGGCGCCACTCGACGAAGTCGTCTTGGAAATGGCCGCCAAGAAATATGGTTCCGCGGTGGTGGCACAGCACGACAAGGTCGTGGGCATTTTCACGACCGTCGATGCGTGTCGCGCCTTCGCCGACCTCCTGCATACTCGGCTCGCCAAATAGCCGTTTTTCAGAGCCGGAATCCCCGAAATGATCATTCGAAGTATCTTGGCAGGGCTCGACGGTTCGCCGCGCGAGTCACTCGTGCTCGATGCCGCGGAGCAATTTGCGCGTCAGTTTTCCGCTCGCCTGCGTCTGCTACGCGCGATTGGTTTGCCGCCGGAAATTCCGCCCGAAGCTTGGCAAGATCCGAAGCTCAGCGTCACCGAATTTCTCGAACGCCGCGCTCGGGAGGGCCTCGAGCAATGCTTGGCGCGCATCGCAGAAGATGTGCGCACGCGCACGGCAATCGAAGTTGCCATCGCGGCTCCGTGGGAAGCCCTCTGCTCCGGTGCGCAGGCTCACCAAACCGACTTGATCGTGATTGGTTCACACGGCTATGGCGGGCTCGATCGCTTGCTCGGCACGACCGCGGCGCGAGTCGTCAATCATGCCTTATGCTCGGTCGTCGTCGTGCGCGCTGAGTCGTACGCGTCGCGTTGAGCTCAGGCGCGCGGTTTCGACGCGGCGACGCCGTATTCGTGCAGCCGATATTGAATCGTGCGCACGCTGATATCCAGGATTTCGGCGGCTCGCGTGGTCGAGCCTTCGGCGGCTTCGAGCGTCGACAAGATCGCGTGCTTCTCGATTTCGGCCATGGTCGCGCCGGGGATACGGACGCCGTCGGAGGTTTCGGGAGCGGCGTCGAACGGCAAAGCATCTGATTCGATCAGCTCGCCTTCGCTGAACACGACTGCGCGTTCCATCGCGTTTTCGAGCTCGCGTACGTTGCCGGGCCAGCGATGAGCGATCAGCTTGGCGCGCGCCGCCGGGCTCAGGCCGGTGACCTGGCGATGGTTCTCGCGTGCGAACTTGCGCACGAAGTGCTCCGCCAAGCCCAGCACGTCTTGCCCGCGCAGCCGCAACGGCGGCATCTCGATGTGGACGACGTTCAGCCGATAGTAGAGGTCTTCGCGAAACCTTCGTTCGCGCACCTCGGCCTGGAGATCCTTGTTCGTCGCGGCCACGAGCCGCACATCCACCCGAATCGGTTCGTTGCCGCCGACGCGCTCGAACGTCTTTTCTTGCAACACGCGCAAGAGCTTCACTTGCGTCGCTGCAGGAATCTCGCCGATTTCGTCGAGGAATAAGCTGCCGCCATCGGCTTGCTCGAAGCGCCCGATACGCCGCTTGTCCGCGCCGGTGAAGGCTCCGCGTTCGTGCCCGAAGAGCTCGCTCTCGAGCAAGCTCTCGGCCAGCGCCGAACAGTGCAGCGCGACGAACGGCGCGCTCGCGCGCGGGCTCAACGCGTGTAGGGCACGCGCGAGTTCGCCCTTACCGGTGCCGCTCTCGCCGGTGATGAGCACGGTCGCGCGCGAAGGCGCGACTTGGCGCGCCATGCCGTACACGCGCTGCATTGCGGGGCTCGTGCCGATCAGCCCTTCGAGCCCGACCTGATCGCGCGTGCGCAGCTGGCGCCCCAAATTTTCCGCCTCGGACGCGATCGCCCGCCGCTCGAGCGCGCGCTCGACACCGAGCAAGAGCGCGTCGAAGTCGATCGGCTTGGTCAGGTAGTCCTCGGCACCGGCGCGCATCGCTTGGACCGCCACCGAAACGTCGCCGAACGCAGTCGTAACGATGGCCGGAATGTGCGCGTGCTGCTCGCGCAACTTCGCAAGGAGTCCCATCCCATCCATGTTCGGCATTTTTAGATCGGTGATGACGAGCGCGGGCGGCTTTTCGGCAACCGACTCCAGCGCGGACACGCCGTCCTCGGCCGCATCCACCGTATAACCCTCTTGAGTGAGTAATTTGGCGAGCCCGCTGCGTGCGCTCGCTTCGTCGTCGACGACCAATATTCGAGGTTTGCTCATGATGCAGCTTCCAGAGTCTGACGTAAGGGTAGAGTAACGCGAAAGGTGGTTTTGCCGGGCTTGCTCGAAACGTCTATCGTTCCGCGGTGGTCGGTCACGATCCGGTGGGTGATCGCCAGGCCAAGCCCGGTGCCGCCCTCTTTCGTGGAGAAAAAGGCGTCGAAGATCGGCGCGTCGGGCGCAGGCAACCCGGGACCGTCATCCTCGACCTCGATCAACACATGGCGCGGGCCGCGCCGGCTGCGCAAAGTCACCTGTCCGCCCCCACCGGCGCCAGTCGCCTCGACGGCATTTTGCAGCAGGTTCAGCAGCACTTGAGTGAGCTTCGCCTGGTCGGCCTCAAACTCGATGTCCGCACTCGGCGAATCCGAGCTAAGCGTGACGCCGAGCTTTTCTGCTTGGGAAGAGGCCATGCCTTTTGCGTGCTCAACCAGCTTGAATAGGCTGGTCGATTTGAGCTGCAGCGGCTTCGGGCGCGCGAAATCCAGAAACTCCGTTACGAGGTGGGCGAGCCTCTTGATCTCGTCGGCCACTACGCGCGTCGCGTCGAGCATGTCTTGCTCGGAGGCTTTCTTTTTGATCGCGCGCTCGAGGAACGAAACGTGGAGCTGGGCGCCGTTCAGCGGATTTCGAATCTCGTGTGCGAGCCCCGCAGCCAACGTGCCGATCGCGGCGAGTTTCTCGGCTTGGCGCGTTCGTTCGGCCATCGCGCGTGCTTCGGTCAAATCGCGTCCGATCGCGAACAGTACGACGTCGTCGTCTTCGTGCTCGCCGGCGTACGCCAGGTTCCACACGATGTCGCGGACTTTGCCGGCTCGTGTGCGAATCGTCCCTTCGCGCACTTGTTCTGCAAGTCGGCCCGACAAGGCGTCTTTGAGCCGCATTTGCCCTGCTGCGTCCGACTCTTCTGGTGCGAGCAAGGTGAGAAAAGGCTGTCCGAGTGCTTCGTCGCGCGCGAAACCGGTGATGCGTTCCGCTTCGCGATTGAACAGCATAATTCGGCCCTCACGATCGAGTCCGAGGATGAGCACGCTCGCGAGCTCGACCGCGTTGATGTAACGGTGCTCGGCGCGAGCCAGCGCGTGACGCAGATTACCGCCTTCTTGGCGCTCGATCGCCCGAATGCGTTCGGTGAAGGAGTCTTTGTACGCTTGCAGCATCACCGCCAGCTCGAGATCCAAGATGCGGAGCAGCGCCTCGCGCGTCGCGCTCGCTTCCGCATCGAACTCACGATCCGCGATCCGGAGGAGCGCAATTCGAATTAGCGCCATGGCCGTCAGCATATAGCGCTGAGGTAGGCCGATCTTCACGTGTACTCGGCCGATTTGCGCCGTCTGTTCGTGATACGCCTCGTCGTATGTTCCGCCGCAGATGCGCCTCATCCAAGCGACGAGCGAACGCTGCAAGCGCTGAATCTGCTCCTCGCCGGTGAAGACGTCGTGCGCGTCCGCGTGTTCGCGAATGCGATCGTAGAATTCCTGCGCGATGCGCGGAAATTCCGGCTCCGCTCGAGCACGGAACGCGACGAGCAGCTCTGCGTCGTGCTCATTGAAACGCACGTAACGCTTGAGCTCTTGAAACCGAGTTTCCTCTGCCATCGTCGGGTGTGACTCTAGCTCAATCACTGCAACCGAGTCTTCGTGGTCTGATTGCTTCCTCTTGGTCCTTCGCTCGTTTTTCGTTCCAGGCAGCGAGCAGAGCCTCCTTCAAGCTTGCGTAATCCACCGGTTTAGTGAAGAGCATTGCTGGCGGCGCGCCGAATGCATCCGGCTCGAATAGATTGGGATAGCCGGTGACAACGAACACTGGCAGTCCGGGTTGCCGACTGCGCGCGAATTGGCTGATCGCAATGCCGTTCGCATGCGATGTGGTGAGTTCGGTCACCAGCGCGTCAGGCAGTGGGCTTTGAGCCAAGCGCGAGATGGCAGCCACTCCGTCCCGGGCGATCTCGACCGTGAGCCCATCTTCGTGGAGCATCTCGGCCAAGCGGCGCGTCGTGCGCAGCTCGTCGTCTACGAGCAGGACGACAAAATCGGAGGAGTCAGCGGACATGCTGCGAGCCGTTGCAATTCACCGGCCAACTGCGAAATCGCTACGCCTCGCCCTAAAATGCGAGCTGTCGAGACGTGGAACTCCGCCGAGGCGAGCTCTCAGCGAACGTGACGCGCGATTCTTTCGCCGCGGCGCAAGATTTGCGCTTGCTCGTGCGCGCGCCGCTTTGCGGTTTTTCCGGGATGTACGCGGAAATTTGAAAGGCACGCGTCTTGCGATGGGGCGCCCAACCCATGTCCACGCAAATCGAGAAATTCGAATACGACGACGGCACGGTCCGCAAATTCGTATTCGCTACGGCTTTTTGGGGCGTCGTCGCGACGCTCGTCGGTCTCTGGCTCGCGCTGATGCTCGTGATGCCGCAGTTGAACTTCGGCTTGGCGCAGTTGAGCTTCGGCAGGCTGCGACCTTTGCACACGAACGCAGCCATCTTCGCATTTGCGGGCAACGCGATCTTTGCGGCCATCTACTACTCGAGTCAGCGCTTGCTCAAAGCACGCATGTTCAGCGACAAGCTGAGCAAATTCCATTTCTGGGGTTGGCAAGCGATCATCGTCTCGGCGGCGCTCACGCTGCCGTTCGGCATCACGCAATCGAAAGAGTACGCGGAACTCGAATGGCCGATCGATATTGCGATTGCGGTCGTTTGGGTGGCTTTCGCGGTGAACTTCTTCGGCACGATCGCCAAACGGCGCGAGCGACACATCTACGTCGCGATTTGGTTTTACGTCGCGACGATCATCACGGTCGCGATCCTGCACATCTTCAACAACCTCGCGCTGCCGGTCTCGCTGTTCAAGAGCTACTCGATCTACGGCGGTGTGCAGGATGCGTTCATGCAGTGGTGGTACGGGCACAACGCGGTGGCGTTCTTCCTGACGACGCCGTTTCTCGGCCTGATGTATTACTTCTTGCCGAAGGCCGCGAATCGCCCGGTGTTCTCCTACCGGCTCTCGATCTTGCACTTCTGGTCGCTGGTCTTCATCTACATCTGGGCCGGGCCGCATCACTTGCACTACACGGCGCTGCCAGAGTGGGCTTCGACGCTCGGCATGCTGTTCAGCGTGATGCTGTGGATGCCTTCTTGGGGCGGCATGATCAACGGACTCATGACTCTGCGCGGCGCGTGGAACCGCGTGTCCGACGATCCGGTGCTCAAGTTCTTCGTCGTCGGCATCACGTTCTACGGCATGGCCACGTTCGAAGGGCCGCTGCTCTCGATCAAAAGCGTGAACGCGCTCTCGCACTACACGGACTGGACGATCGCCCACGTGCATTCGGGCGCGCTCGGCTGGAACGGTTTCATGACGTTCGGGATGCTCTACTATCTTGCGCCGCGCATTTTCCAGGCCAAGCTCTGGTCGAAGAAGCTCGCCGAGCTCCACTTCTGGGTCGGCACGATTGGCATCCTGCTCTACATCGTCGCGATCTACGCGGCGGGCGTGACGCAAGGCTTGATGTGGCGTGCGTTCGACAGCACTGGCCGACTCGCGTATCCGGACTTCGTCGAGACGGTCGTGCGCATCTTGCCGATGTATTGGGTGCGCGCGCTCGGCGGGCTCTTGTTCATGAGCGGCGTCGTGCTCGCGTTCGTCAATCTCTTGATGACATGGAAGAGCCGCCCGAAGGTTTACGGACCGGCGAGCGACGAAGCGCCTGCACTCGGCAAATACGAAGGTCCCACGACGGAGTTTGCCCTTCCGGCGCACAGCACGATCTCCGACACCGGGCATCGCGTGATCTACTTCGTGCAAGCGAAGTGGCACCGCGTGTGGGAGCGAAAGCCACTCAAGTTCACGCTCTGGGTCGCCGCTGCGGTGATCGCCGCCTCACTGTTCGAAATCGTACCGACGTTCTTGATTCGCTCGAATGTGCCGACAATCGCCGCAGTCACACCGTACACGCCGCTCGAGCTCGCCGGTCGCGACATCTACGTGAGCGAGGGTTGTTACAACTGCCACTCGCAGATGGTGCGCCCGATCCGCTCCGAGACCGAGCGCTACGGCGAATACTCGAAGCCGGGCGAATTCGTGTACGACCACCCTTTTCAGTGGGGTTCGCGCCGGATCGGACCGGATCTGCACCGTGTCGGCGGCAAGTATCCGTACCTCTGGCACGTGCGCACATGCAGGACCCGCGCTCGACCACGCCGCAATCGATCATGCCCGCTTACACCTGGCTCTTCGATAGCGACCTCGACTACGCAGGCATTCAAAAGCGGGTCGACGCGATGGCGATGCTCGGCGTGCCCTACGGCGAAGCGGTACTTCACGCCGAGAACATGGCGCGCGCGCAAGCGAAGCAAATCAGCGCAGACATCGTCGCGCAGGGCGGCCCGACTGGGCTCGAGCAACGCAAGATCATCGCGCTCGTCGCCTACCTGCAGCGGCTCGGCACCGACATCAAGAAACTGCCGCCTGCGCCTGCGCCGAGCCGAAACCAAGCGCAGAGCTCCGCTCCGAGCCCGGGCTTCGCCACGGATATTCAAGCTCCCAAAGCCCACACGGAAGGCCTCTAGTCCATGAAACTGAGCGATGTCATGTCCGCAATGCACATGTCGATTTACGCTGAAGTGCCGCTTCTCATCTTCCTCGGCATCTTCCTCGGAGTCGGGATTTATCTGTTCGAAGGCAAAGAGCGCTTCCACGAAGCCAGTCTTTTGCCCCTGCAACGCGAAAACGCGCGGCGGAGTGACGCGCCATGACCACGCATTCCGCACATCCGCTCGCGCTCGAGCATCCAGTCGAAAGCGCGGCAGTGAAGCCCGCGAGCCCGGAACCGCGCATCCTCGAACACGAATACGACGGCATCAAAGAATATGACAATCCACTGCCACGTTGGTGGCTTTGGATCTGGGCCGGCTCAATCATATTCTCAATTGGCTATTTTTTTCATTATCACGTCTCGCACAATGGGACTTCGGTGCAAGACGACTACTTGCAAGATATGGCCGCGGCCCGTGAGCAAGAGGCCAAGCAATCCCTGGCCCAGCCGGTGAGCGAAGACTCGCTCGGCAAGTTGATGGCCGATCCCGCGCTGATGACGGACGCGAAGGCGCTGTTCGGCATGCGCTGCTCGCCCTGCCACGGCGATCACGCGCAAGGCATCATCGGCCCGAATCTGACGGACAATTATTGGATTCACGGCAAGGGCACGCTGACCGACATCTACGGCGTGGTCGATGGTGGTGTAGCCGCCAAGGGCATGCCTGCGTGGGGCCGCATGCTCACGCCGATCGAGCTGCGCAAAGTGGTCGCGTTCGTCGGCACGCAGCGCGGCAAGAATCTGCCCGGCAAAGCGCCCGAAGGCGATCCGCTGCCTTGAACGAGTAGAGCGATGAACCCGCCTATTTCCCCAGAGCGCGTCCTGCCAACGCTGAATGCCGACGGCACGCGTAACCGCATCCGGCCCCGGCTCTACCCGGGCCGAATCCATCGCCGACGCCACGTCGCGGCGTGGGGATTGATGGCGCTGTTCATCGCGCTGCCGCTGCTCAAGATCGGCGGCAAGCCCGCGTTGTTCTTGGACGTGATCGAGCGGCAATTCACGTTCTTCGGCCACACCTTTCTCGCGACGGACGGTGTGCTGTTGATGCTGCTCATGCTCACGATTTTCGCGAGCGTGTTCTGGCTCACGGCGCTGGTCGGTCGTGCCTGGTGCGGCTGGGCTTGCCCGCAAACGGTGTACATGGAGTTTTTGTTTCGCCCGGTCGAGCGCTTGTTCGAAGGCAAGCGCGAGGCGCAGCTGCGTTTGGATCAGGGTGGGCTCAGCCTGCGGCGCGTGGCGAAGAATGTCGTGTTCCTAGTGCTCGCGTTCGCGCTCGCGAACGTGTTCTTGTCTTACTTCGTCGGCGTGCATGCGCTCCGCACCTGGATCACGGAGTCGCCTTCGCGACACACGGGCGGCTTTCTCGTGGTCGCCGTGACGACGGGATTGATGTTCTTCGACTTCGCCTACTTCCGCGAGCAGATGTGCACCGTGATTTGCCCCTACGCGCGGCTGCAATCGGTGTTGCTCGATCGGCGTTCGCTGCTCATCGGCTATGACGTGAAGCGCGGCGAGCCACGTAGCAAAGGCAAACCAAAGCCCAATCACGGCGATTGCATCGATTGCCAAGCTTGCGTCGCGTCCTGCCCGACGGGCATCGATATTCGGCAGGGGCTACAGCTCGAGTGCATCGCCTGCGGGCAATGCGCGGACGCTTGCGATTCGATCATGGATCGAATTCACAAGCCGCACGGTCTCATCGGTTACGCCTCGCAAGAACAACTCGAGTCGGGCAGAGCGCCGTCGATGTTGCGCACGCGCACTGTGATCTATTCGGCGCTGCTCGTAGGCCTGATCGCGACCCTGACAATTGCTGTATCCACGAAGCAAAGCGCGGATGTTACTATCTTGCGCGGCGTCGGCGCGCCGTTCAGCGAGAGCGGCTCGAACATCGTGAACCAGTTGCGCGTGAAGGTTCAGAATCGCTCTGGCCAAGCCCAGAGCTACCATCTCGAGCTCGAGGATTTTCCCAATGCGCGCTTGATTGCGCCGGAAGATCCGTTGCTGATCGCAGCCGGCGACCAACGCACGACGACCGTGTTCGTGCTCGCGCCCAAAGATGCATTTCGACATGGCACGCGCAATGTGCGTTTCCGCGTGAACGACGCGCACGGCTATCGCGTCGAGATTCGTTACAAGTTGCTCGGACCCGAGGTGAACTGAAATGACCCAAGCATCCTCACTTTCGATTCCACGACCGCAAGGCGGCCTGCGCTGGGCGCTAGTTCCCGTGTTCTTGCTAGCGAGCAGCGTGATCGGCGTCGGCTCGATGGCGCTCGTTGCGACGCACGACCCGAGCTTTTCGACCGAGCCCGACTACTACCAAAAGGCCGTGCACTGGGATCAGGTGCAAGCTCAGGCGGCTCAAAACCAGCGCCTCAGCTACCAGCTCTCGCTGCCGCAGACGCTCACGCCGGATGCGGGCCGCCGCGCTTCGATCGAGCTCGTTGTTCGGGATCATGCGGGCCAGCCGGTGAGCGGCGCTCGCGTTCGCGCCGAAGCTTTTTCGAACCTCGCGGCGAGCGAAATCACGACGCTCGATTTCGTCGAGCGCGCGCCCGGACGCTACGAGACGACACTGGCGACGAGTCATCTTGGCGTGTGGGACTTCCGAGTCAGCGCCGATCGCGACGCGGATCACTTCACTGCCGAGCTCCGCAGCGAACTCGTGCCTCGCGGAACGCCATGACGCTCGAGCTCATCGTTCCGGTCGCTGCCGCGGGCTTGCTCGGCAGCGTGCACTGTGCAGGCATGTGCGGTGGTTTCGTCGCCATCGCCGGCTACGGCGTGAACGGGCGGACGCGCCTTGCGACTCAATTCGCCTACAACGCCGGGCGCTTGGTTTCTTATCTCGTGCTCGGTGTGATCTCAGGCGCGCTCGGTCAGGCTTTGGATTTGGCGGGCAGCGCCGCAGGCATCGGTCGCATCGCGGCGATCGCTTCTGGCTCGGTGATGATTCTGTGGGGCCTCGGCGCATTGCTCTCGACTCAAGGTGTGCGCGTATTCGGCCGGCAACTCCATTTACCGGACGTGCTGACACGCTTTCTGACTCGACTCGGCAAGCGTCCGCCACTCGAGCGCGCCGCGATCCTCGGCCTGGCGACGACACTTCTTCCCTGCGGTTGGCTCTACGCGTTTGCGGTCGCGGCCGCGAGCACGGCGAGTCCACTGCGCGGCGCGCTGGTGATGGCAGCGCTGTGGGCGGGCAATTTGCCGGCGTTGCTGGGATTCGGTGTGATCGCAGGCGCGGCACTCGGGCGTGTGCGCCGACACTTGCCCGTCTTGAGCGCCGCGCTGATTTTCTGCGTCGGTCTGTTCACACTGACCATGCGTGCCAATCTGCCCGCGTTTGCCATCGCAAGCATCACGCACGCCGGCGCGAACGCCGAGTCGTTTCAAACCGCCAAAGCGGCGCTGCCGAAAGCCGGTGATTGCCCCTGCCACCGGAAACACCACTGATGTCCGCAGCCGTAGAAATCGAGCGCGCCGTGCGCCGAGACAACGAGCTCACACTCCTCGTCTCGTGTGCACACTGCGCTTTGCCGGTACCGGCCGCGCGGATCGAAGCCGATCGGCTCAACCAGTTTTGCTGCGACGGCTGTCGCTCGGTGAACGGTATTTTGCACGCCGCGGGGCTCGAACGATACTACGACGAACGCGCGCTCGCAGGCGTGACACCGAATACCGCAAGGCGAAGCCAGCGCAAGTTCGAAGAGCTCGACGGCGCTACGTTTCAAAAAGAGCATTACCAAGTGCTCTCACCGAGCGTTGTCGCGACGGACTTCGTGCTCGAAGGCGTGCACTGCTCGGCGTGCGTCTGGCTCGTAGAGCGACTCTCCCGCGTCGTGCCCTCGGTGATCGAAGCTCGCTACGATCTCGGTCGATCCACATTGCGCGTGAGTTGGGAAAAGAGCGCGTGCAAGTTGAGCGAGATCGCCCGTGCGCTCGATTCTCTGGGTTATTGCCCGCATCCCGCGCACTCGACTGCGCTCGCCGCCGAACAACGTAGAGGCGATCGTGCACTCTTGCTGCGTCTGGGCATCGCCGGCGCGGCCGCGGGCAACGTGATGTTGATGGCGCTCGCGCTCTATTCCGGAAACTTCGCCGGCATGAGCGCGGAATACGTCGCGTTGTTTCGTTTCGGCAGCCTGCTGATCGCGACGCCCACGGTGTTCTGGGCGGGTGCGGTGTTCTTTCGCGGCGCGCTCGCGGCGCTGCGCACGCGCACTCCCCACATGGATTTGCCGGTCAGCATCGGCATCCTCACCGGCTACTTGGGTAGCACCGTGAACACGCTGCGCGGCACAGGTGAGGTTTACTTCGACTCACTCTGCACGTTGATTTTCTTGCTCTTGGTCGGTCGCTATCTGCAACGCACGCATCAGCGCCGCTCAGCGCGCGCGAGTGACTTGCTGAGTGCGCTCGCGCCATCGATCGCGCACTTGCTCGAAAGTGGTGGCACACGCGACGTTCCCGCTGACGGCGTCGTCGCGGGCGATATTGTCGAAGTGCGCCAAGGCGAACGCGTCGCGATCGACGGCGTGGTCACACTAGGTCGCTCGGCCGTCGATTGCTCGCTCTTGACCGGCGAATCGCTGCCGGTCGAGCTTAGTCCGGGCGAGCGCGTCCACGCCGGAACGACCAATCTCAGTTCGCGGCTGGAAATTCGCGTCGAAGCGGCGGGCGCGAGCACGCGCCTCGGGCGCTTGATGCAAAGCGTGGAAACGGCGCAGCGCGAACGCGCCCCGATCGTGCGGCTCGCCGATCGCGTCGCCGGACGCTTCGTGCTCGCGATCTTGGTCGTGGCCGCGCTCACTCTGCTGCTCTGGCTCTGGCTCGACCCGGCGCACGCCGTCGATCACACGGTGGCGCTCTTGGTCGTGACTTGCCCGTGCGCGCTCGGCATGGCGACGCCGCTCGCGGTCAGCGCGGCCCTACGCAAGGCGGCGCGCGGCGGCGTGCTATTCAAGAGCGGCGAATTCGTCGAAGCACTGAGTCAGCCCGGGGTGATCGTCTTCGACAAGACCGGCACGCTCACCGAAGGCCGACTCACACTCGTCTCCTGGCTCGGGGACGAAACGGCCCAAGCATTCGCGCGCGCAGCAGAAGCCAATTCAGGTCACCCGATCGCGCTCGCGTTTCAACGCGCATTCGCGGAAAATGAGCTCTATTGCGAGAACAGAGTCGAGCTCACGGGTGGCCTGCGCGCCCACGTGATCGGGCGGGACGTGCTGGTCGGCTCGCTCTCGCTCGTGCAGCGCGAGCTCGAACGCGTTCCTGCATGGGCACAGCGCGCCGTGCAGAGTCATGCTGACGGCGGACGCACGCCGGTCCTCGTCGCGATGGACGGGCAAGTGCGCGCGGTCGCCGCTTTTGCAGACAGCGTGCGCAGCGACGCGCGCTCTAGCTTGAAGCGCCTCGGCACACTAGGTTTTCGCTTTCAAGTGTTGTCCGGCGATCATCAGCGCGTGGTCGATTCGGTCGTGAAGGAGCTCGGTATTTCGTTCGAAGCGACTGTCGGCGGTGCCACACCTGAAGCCAAATGCGAAGCCGTGTCACAGCTTCGTGCTGCTGGGCAGCGCGTTTTCATGGTCGGCGACGGCGTGAACGATGCAAACGCGATGGTCGCCGCCGACGTCGGCATCGCCGTGCACGGCGGAGCCGAAGCTTGTTTGTCCGCCGCCGACGCATTTACGACCCGACCAGGACTGGCAACGATCGCGTTCGCGGCCGAAGGCGCGCGCCGCACGATGCAGGTGATTCGCCGCGGAATCGCGCTTTCACTCGGCTACAATCTGATCGGGATCGGGTTCGCTGTGACGGGGCACCTCGATCCGCTCGTGGCCGCCATCTTGATGCCACTCAGCTCGATTACCGTCGTCACCGCCGCGCTGCGCGCGCGCACATTCGAGGAGCCCGCGTCATGAGCATCATCTTTTTGATTCTGCCAGTTACGTTGGTGCTTTCGCTCGCGGCCGTGGCGGCTTTCGCTTGGGCCACGCGAGCCGGACAATTCGACGACCTCGAAACACCGGCAATACGGCTGTTGCACGAAAATGACACGCCCCTTCGTCGCGATGGGGACGAGGCTTCCGTGAGCAACTCGCGGAGTTGACGCACGCCCACTTGTTTCGGGGCGAATTCGGAGCACCACATGGAATCAACCACTCAAGAAGACTTCACCGAGCTCGACGCGTACTTCCGCGCCGCAAACTTTCTTACGGTCGGGCAAATTTATTTGTACGAAAACCCGCTGCTCCGCGAGCCGCTCCGGCCCGAGCACATCAAGCCGCGCTTGCTCGGCCACTGGGGTACGTCACCCGGGCTCAATCTGCTCTACGCGCACCTGAACCGCGTGATCCGTCGCGACGATCTCAACGTGCTGTTCCTCGCAGGTCCCGGTCACGGCGGCCCCGCCGTGATCGCCAACACCTACCTCGAAGGTTCGTATTCGGAGATCTATCCGAACGTGTCCGAAGACGTCGCGGGCGTTCGCCGCTTGTTCCGCCAATTCTCGACCCCAGGCGGCATTCCGAGTCACGTGAGTCCGCCTACACCCGGCTCGATTCACGAGGGCGGTGAGCTCGGCTACGTGCTCACGCACGCGTTTGGCGCCGCGTTCGACAATCCAGATTTATTGGTGGCTGCCGTGGTCGGCGACGGCGAAGCAGAGACTGGCCCGCTCGAAGGCTCATGGAAGGGCATCAGCTTCTTGAACCCGAAGCGCGACGGCGCGGTACTGCCGATCCTGCATCTCAACGGTTACAAGATCTCCGGCCCGACCGTGCTCGGGCGCTCGAGCGACGAAGACGTCGCTGCGTTGCTCCGGGGTCACGGCTACGCGCCGCATTTCGTCGAAGGGGACCAGCCGTTCGAAGTTCACGCGCGCCTTGCGCAGGTACTCGACCAATGCTTGCTCGAAATCCGTGCGATTCAGCGTGAAGCGCGCGAATCCGGCGTGGTCCGCGCCCGGCCGCACTGGCCCGTGATCGTGCTTCGTACTCCGAAGGGCTGGACCGGTCCGCGTTTCATCGATGGTGTGCCGATTGAAAACACGTTTCGCGCGCACCAAGTGCCGGTCGCCGAGGTGCGTACGAATCACGAGCACCTCGAGATCCTCGAGCGCTGGCTCAAGAGCTACAAGCCCGAGGAGTTGTTCGACGATCGGGGAAAATTGATTCCGAAGCTCGCCGCGCTCGCGCCAAAGGGCGAGCGACGCATGGGCGCGAACCCGCACGGCAACGGCGGCAAGTTGATGCGCCCCTTGAACGTCCCAGAGATCGCGGACTACGCGCTACCGGTGCCGCGCCCGGGCGCGGAGCTGCGCGAATCGACGCGCCAGCTCGGTCTGATGGTGCGCGACATTTACCAGAAAAATCCGGACAATTTTCGCTTGTTTTGCCCTGACGAGACCAACTCGAACCGGCTCGGCGCGGTGTTCGAGCATGAGCAGCGTTGCTTGGTCGCGCCGCCCTTTGCGGGCGACGATCACGTTTCGCCGGACGGGCGCGTGATGGAAGTGCTGAGCGAGCACAATTGCCAAGGGTGGCTCGAGGGCTATGTACTCACCGGTCGTCACGGCCTATTCGCGACGTACGAAGCGTTCGCGCTGATCGTCGCATCGATGGCGACTCAGCACGCCAAGTGGCTCGAGGCGTGTGAAGAACTGCCGTGGCGAGCGCCGGTCCCGTCGCTCAACACGCTGCTCACGTCGACTTGCTGGCGCAACGATCACAATGGTTTCAGCCATCAGGGCCCCGGCTTCATGGATACGGTGCTCTCGAAGAAGGGCACGGTCGCGCGCATCTACTTGCCGCCAGACGCGAACTGTCTTTTGTCCGTCGCCGATCATTGCTTCAAGAGCAAAAACTATTTGAATCTGATCATCATCGACAAACAGCCGCAGCTACAATGGCTCGACTTCGAAGCGGCGCGCGCACACTGTGCTCGCGGTGCGTCGATTTGGGAGTGGGCAAGCATCGACAGTGGGCATTCGCCGGACATCGTACTGGCGTGTGCCGGCGATTCCGCGACGCTTGAGACGATGGCCGCGGCGGCATTCTTACGTGAAAAGGCGCCTGATTTGCGCGTGCGCGTCGTCAACATCGTGGACTTGATGACGCTCTTCCCCAGCGACGCGCATCCGCATGGCATGACGGACGAGCGCTTCGCCGAGCTCTTCGGCTTGGGCACGCCGGTGATCTTCGCGTTCCACGGCTACCCCGGCACAGTGCATCAGGTGCTGCACGGGCGCCCGCAGCCGCACCGCTTCCACGTGCGCGGCTATCGCGAGGAAGGCACGACCACGACGCCGTTCGACATGGTCGTGCTCAATCGCACCAGTCGCTTTCACCTGGTGATCGAAGCGTTACGTCGAGTCGAAAAGCCGCCCGCGAACGCCAATCTCTTGCTCGATGAATGCAACGAGATGCTGAAAAAACATTCCGCCTACGTGCGCGAACACCTCGAGGATATGCCGGAAATTCGTGATTTCAGGTGGAACAATGAGTGAGCAGATCGCTCTCAGCTTGAACGCGGGCTCGTCTTCGCTCAAGTTCGCGCTGTTTCGCGTCGACTCGGAGAGTGAAGAATCGCTCGCCACGGGCAGCATCGAGCGACTCGAAACGCCGGAAGCGCGCGCTCACCTGCGCACCGCACGCGCCAGCAAAGATCTCGCGCTTCCAAACGCCAACGCCGAATCGGCACTGCGTGTGGCGTTCGAATTCTTCGCTGAGAGCGAGCTGCCGCGGCCGACTGTAGTCGGGCATCGCGTGGTTCACGGCGGATCGGCGCACACTGCGCCAGCACGCATCGGCTCGGCGTTGATTGCGAGCCTGAAGGGGCTCGTGCCGCTGGCTCCGCTGCACATGCCGGCGGCCATCTCGGGCATCGAGGCTGCGCTCGCACACGATCCAAGCATTCCGCAAGTCGCCTGTTTCGACACCGCGTTTCACGCGCGGATGCCCGAGCGTGCCGCGCGTTTCCCGCTACCCGAGCGCTTCTACTCTGAAGGCATCCGCCGCTACGGCTTTCACGGCTTGTCCTATGAATACGCGCTGTCGATGCTCGGCGATCCGCCGCCCGCGCGCGTGATCGTCGCGCATCTCGGCAACGGCGCGAGCGTGTGCGCGATTGAAAACGGTTGCTCGATCGACACGACGATGGGCCTGACTCCGAGTGGCGGGATCATGATGGGCACACGCGCGGGCGATCTGGATCCCGGACTGCTCCTTTATTTGCAGCGCGCGAAAGGTTACGACATCGCTCAGCTCGAGGCGTTACTGAACCACGAAGCAGGGCTCGCCGGTGTCGGCGGAAGCAGCGATTTACGCTTGCTCGAGACGCGAAAAAGCGATGATGCGCACGCGGGGCTCGCGCTCGAAATGTTCGGCTACCAGGTGCGGAAGACGATCGGCGCCTACGTCGCCGCACTCGGCGGCGTCGATTGTTTGGTGTTCACCGGCGGCATCGGCGAGCACAGCGCCGAGATCCGGTCGCGCGCCTGCCGAGGGCTCGACGTCATGGGCATCGAACTCGACGAGGAACTGAACGAGTCCGGCGAAGCCGCCATTCACTCCAAGCGCAGCGCGTGCCGGATCTTCGTGCTCGAAAGCGACGAAGATCGCGTGATCGCGCGTCACGCGGCGCGCATCGCGCGCACGGATTGCGCCGGGCTTACGCTCGCCGCCGTTTGAGCCGTTTCCCACGCATGTTTTCTCGCGAAGGTAGCGCTCGTTCGGATCGCCAAAATCGGCAGCTCGCGGGCTATCTCGCGTTCGTCGGTGGCTTCGTGAACTCGTCGGGGTTCGTGCTGATCGGAACCTTCACCTCGCACGTCACTGGCAATGTCGGTCGGCTCGCAAACGACGCCGCGTTCGGGCAATACGCGGCTGCGCTCGCCGCGCTGAGTTTGGTGCTTTCGTTTTTTGCCGGCGCATTCTCGGCCAGCGTGATCGTCGAGAGTCGTTTTCTGAGCCGTTTGGGTCCGCGCGCCTACGCCGTCGCGCTCGCGCTCGAGGCGCTGCTTTTGCTCGCGTTCACCGCGCTTTCCTACATAACAATCGGCGCCCACGCGCGCGTCCTGGACGGCGAGGCCGCGCTACTCTGCGCGGCCATGGGCATACAGAACGCGCTCGTGACGCGCCTCTCCGGCGCTGTCGTGCGCACGACCCACCTCACCGGTGTGATCACCGATCTCGGCATCGAGTCGGCGCGTTGGTTCCGGTTCTGGCGTCGCTCGCTCTCAAATGCGACGCGCTTGCCGCTCGTACTCGGCCAGAATGCGGTCGAGCCGCCGAGTTCGGCCAAGTTACTGCTGCTGCTCACGATTGCGCTCGCCTTCGTGCTCGGAGCTGCAACGGGCGCAGTGACCGCCGTGCGCTTCAAGCACAGCTCGATGCTGCTTGCCGCGGGCTCGCTAGTCTGGGGCGCGTTTCACGCCTTGCGCAACGAGCGTGCGCTCGCTCGCGTTGCTTCGAATTCCTGAGCGCGTCGCGTGGCGCGCAGATTCTGCGCGTCGCCGCAAAGTCCGCGCGCGAGGAGCACGTAACTATGTGTAACTCGCAAGCGCGTTTACGGCATACCAATTGCTCTAGCTTGGCCGAGCCTGGGAAGTTTGATGCCAATTCATACGTTGCGCGTGCTGATTATCGACGACTCGGCCGAGGATGCAGACTCCGTGGTTCAGGAGCTCCGCCGTTCGATCGTGCAGGTCGAGTTCGAGCGTGTCACCGACGCCGAAGCGTTGCGCTGCGCACTTCGGATGCCCGGCTGGGACGCGATCATGAGCGATTGGTCGCTGGCCCGCTTCAGCGCGCGCGCTGCTCGCGCCATCATCGACGAACACGGGCTCGACTTGCCGTTCATCGTCATCTCCAGCGCCATCACCGAGGACGGGGCACTCGAGGCAATGAGCGACATCGCGCACGACTTTTTGACCAAGGACAACTTGGCCCGGTTAGAGCCGGCGTTGGAGCGCGAGTTGCGCGAAGCGAATTTACGCGCCGCCAAACGAGCGGGAGACATTGCGCTCGCCAATGCCGCCGAACGCAATCGAATGCTGTTCGATCGCGGCCCACTTCCGGCGTGGGTGGTCGAGCTCGCGACGGGCGCGCTGCTCGACGTCAATCGAGCGGCGTTGGTTCACTATGGCTATTCGCGCGATGAATTCACAGCGCTCCGCGTGAGCGACCTGGAATGCAGTGTTGGTTCCGAGCTGCCACCTGGCTGCTTCGGATCGGAAGTTACGCCCAGTGGAGTCCTCACTGCTTGCCACAAGAGGAAGGACGGCTCGCGCCTTTGCGTCGAGCTGAGCGCGCAAGACTTCGAACTCGAAGGCCGCGCCGCGCAGCTGGTCGTCGCGAACGATGTGACGACTCGAAAAGCAGCAGAGCAAGCGCTGCGCAAGACCGAAGAACAGCTGCGCCAAGCTCAAAAGATGGAAGCAATTGGCAGCTTGGCCGGTGGCGTCGCGCACGATTTCAACAATCTTCTGTCTGTGATTTTGGGCTACACGGGTCTCTTGCTCGAAGAGCTCAAGCCCGGCGAGCCCATGCGCGCCGACGTCGAAGAAGTGCAAGAAGCGGGACGCCGCGCGACCACGCTGACACGGCAGCTATTGGCGTTCAGCAGAAAGCAAATGCTGATACCGCGCCTGCTCGATCTAAACGAAGTCGTGAACGGCATGGGGAAGATGTTCGGGCGCTTGATTGGCGAAGACATTCACGTATCGCTGCTCACTGAGCGCGCGCTCGGCAAGATTTTCGCCGACGCCGGCCAAGTCGAGCAAATCATCATGAACCTAGTCGTCAATTCACGCGACGCCATGCCGGACGGCGGTCAGCTCGCGATCGAGACTGCGAACGTCGTGCTCGACGCTGACTATGCGGCTGCTCATGTCGGCGTCACGCCGGGCCGGTACATCATGTTGGCGGTGACCGACACGGGCGTGGGCATGACGCAGGAAGTGCGCGCACGGATTTTCGAGCCTTTTTTTACGACCAAAGACAAGGATCGCGGGACCGGCCTCGGGCTGGCGACCGTGTTCGGAATCGTGAAGCAGAGCGGCGGACACATTTGGGTCTACAGCGAGCCGGGGAAAGGCACGACCTTCAAAATCTACCTGCCGATCAATGATTCGGCTTCGCCCGTCGCGCTCGAGGCCCCGCCGCCGTCGCTCACTCTGACCGGCACCGAGACGATCCTGGTGGTGGAAGACGAGCGCCAGGTGCGCGAGCTCGCCCGCGCGATTCTGCGCCGCGCCGGCTACAACGTCCTGGACGCTGCGAGCGGCGGTGATGCGCTGCTGATCTGTGAGCAATACGGTGCGAAGATCCAGCTCTTGCTGACTGACGTAGTGATGCCGCGCGTGAGCGGGAAGCAACTCGCCCAGCGTCTCGCACCGCTCCGTCCCGACATGCGCGTGCTCTACATGTCCGGCTACACCGACAACTCGATCGTGCATCACGGCATTTTGGACTCCGGCGTGTCGTTCATCGAAAAACCGATTCTCTCGGATGCCTTGCTCCGCAAAGTGCGCGAAGTGCTGGACCAGGAATCGCGCGCAAATCCATCGTGAGGGGCGGCTTAGGGGGACCCGCTCAAAGAGCGCCTAAAGCCGCAAACTGCATCGTGGAGAGCGACTTTCCTGTCCCGTGCCGACCACAAGAATGGCGCTGCGCGTACCCTTGACCGCTGAGCCCGCTCCCTTCCAGAGCGCCGGCGATGACACCTAAGAAGGAAAGGCCGGACCGCGCAAAAAGCGAGTCATCCGGCGCGCCTTGAAGCCAGCTCGTCTGCGCGACTACTCGATTCGAAATCGCATCGCGCTCGCTTGATTGAACCAATTGTTGTCGTCGAATGGTTTGAGAAGGTGAATCATATCGGCGACTGACAGCCGGAAGAGAGATCGGCGAGTGACGGCCGGAAGAGAGGCGGTCGCGTTCGAGTATGAGATGCCGACGGTGATCATGTCGTCCCGTCCCAAGCGTGGCTGGTAGCGCAGGCAGTGTCGCTACCGATCGCGAGCTCGCTCAATCGTCGGAATATCGTCGGCAACCACCCTCAACGAAGCTAAACGACTGCACCCGTCCTCGACAAACGCCCTCATTCACGCTGGTTGGCATCCGTTCGCGACGAACGCTCCCGATTTAGGTTCCGGTACCGCAAGGTGTGGGGTTCAAGTCCCTCCTCGTGCACCCGAGCGAAAACTCAACAAGTCAGCGAACAACAAATCGATTCTTGACTCAAGGACGCCGCGCTCGAATCGGTGTCCGGATTGGTGGGGCAGAGCTCGACCGAGCTTCCGCCCATGAGAACTTGGCGGAATCCTCGCTTTCCATATCGAAGCAGCCGCCGCGAGTTGTGGGCGACCCGATTTTCTGTTCTCAAGGAACTGATCCGGGAACACGCTAATTTCGAGCAACTGAGGTCCATGGTAAGCGCGCGACGATCCCACCTGAGTGTCATTCCGGGAGGCAATGAGCAGCCTTGGAGCGACCCCGAGCTCGTGGCGGCGCTCCTCGCAGGCGATCCGCGCGCGGCGGCGCAGACATGGCGAAAATACGCCCCGCGTGTGTTTGGCGTGGTCGAGCGAACGCTTGGGCTGGCCTCGGACGCCGAAGACATCACCCAAGATATTTTTTTGCGCGTCTTTTCACGAGTGCACACGCTACGCGAGCCCGACGCGTTCGGCAGCTTCGTGCTGTCGATCGCGCTGCGCGTGATCAAGTGGCAGCTGCGCAGCCGGCGCGTCCGAAAGGTGCTGCATCTGATGGAAGATGTGCCGGAGCTGCCGGTAGCGGGCGTGGACATCGAGGCGCGCGGCACGTTGCGTCGGTTCTATGAGTTATTGGACACCCTGCCCGCGGACGAGCGCTTCGTATTCGCTTTGCGCCATGTTGAAGGCATGACCTTGCCCGAGATCGCGGACTTGAGCGGCGTCTCGTTGTCGACCGCCAAACGCCGCTTACGGAAAGCGACGCTGCGCATCAGCAAAAAGACCCAGGCCGATCCGGCTCTTTCCCACTATTCCCCGAGGATCACCCGCGATGTCGAATGAACACACCGCTCGTGGTGAGCTCGCTGCCGAGCTCGGCGAGCTCACGAGTCTCGCGCGCGAGTCGCTCGGCCGCATGAGCGCAGAGCAGAGCGTGCGCGGCGAGCAGGCCGTCGTCGCGCGCTTCTCAGTGCGATCCGCCACGCGCCGGGCCTGGATCGCGCCGGCGGCCGCGACCTTGCTCGCCGCTGGTGTTGCCGCCGCCGTATTGCTACTGCATCACCGCGCTGAAAACGCCGCGCTCTCTTACGTAATTGAAAACCGCACGTCGAACAATGAACGCGCGCTCGACGTCGGTAGCGGCCCGCCGCAGACGGTGCGCTTCTCTGACGGCACCGAAGTGCGCGTGGACAAAGGCACTCGGGCCAGCATTCGCTTCGTCACGAATCACGGCGCCGAGCTTGCTTTGTCACGCGGCGCCCTCTACGCCGCGGTCGTCCATTCACCAACCTCTGAATGGCGCTTCGACGCCGGTCCGTTCGTGGTTCACGTGACCGGAACGGCCTTTGGCCTAGCCTGGGATCCCGAACTCGATCGCTTCGATCTTCGGCTAGAGCATGGCTCAGTCACGGTCAGTAGTCCGGTAGTCAATGATCCTATCCCCGTCCGCGCCGGGCAATGGCTCACGATCCGATCGCACAGCAACGAGGTGTACATTCGCGATCTGCCCGCCAGCACCAGCAACGAGGAGCCCGAGCCCGATTCGCCGGCCTTGGATCGAGAAGCTGAGCCAAGCGGAGTTCCCTCCGCCAGCTCATCAGCCGAGGTCCCTTCGGTGGCGAAGATCGCGCCGGATAGTGGTCATACCTGGGCTCGAGATTTAGTCCACGGCAAGGCTGACCGCGTGGTCGACGATGCACTTCGTCGCGGTCTCGATCGCTGCTTGGCCGAGAGCAGCGCGGAAGAGCTCTCCGCACTCGCCGATGCCGCACGCTACACGCGCCGCAATGACGTCGCGCGACGCGCATTGCTCGCCGAGCGGCGAAGATTCGCAGGCTCACGCACAGCGATGGAGGCTGCGCTGCTTCTCGGCAGGCTCGCGGAAGCGGAGCAAAACGATAGCCAAGCGCTGAGCTGGTTCGACACGTATCTCGCGGAAGCCCCTGGAGGTGAGCGGGCTTCGGAGGCCCTCGGAAGGAAGATGGCGATCGTGCGGCACACCGCGGGCGATGCCGCGGCGCGTGCAGTCGCCGAGGAATATCTCGCGAAATACCCGAGCGGAACGTATTCGTCGGCAGCGCGCGCTATCTTGAAAACTCCGTGAGCCCGCTGCGCACAACGTTGCTCGTGCTGTTCGCAAGCATGTTCGGGCTACTCGTGCCGCGCGTCGCTGCCGCGCAAGCGCCACGCGTACTGCTCGTGCGGCCGCCCGGTGCAGCCAAGGAAGTGAGCGCCGCGCTGGTGCGCGTGCAAGGCGAGCTCGTCGCGGATGGCTTCGAGGTCGTATCGCTCGAAGCCGCGCCGGGTGCCACGAGTGCGATGGCGATGGAGCAGGCCGAAGCGCGCTCGGCGTCCACCACGGTCGGGCTGTTTCTCAGCGCGGACGGTAAGAGCGCTGAGCTCTGGGTCGTCGATCGCCTGACGAACAAGACCGTCGTGCGCCGCGTGTCGACGACGGATGAGTCGGAGAACAGGCTGCCAGAGGTGCTGGCACTGAAGGCGGTCGAGCTCCTGCGGGCGAGCCTGCTCGAGCTCGTGGTGGAGCGAAACGCGGCAGCGACACCCAAAACATCGCGTGCAGCCGAGCAGCACGCATCCGAATGGGCGGCGCGGCCACTCGTCAGTGTGCCCCATTGGGCAATCGAAACCGGAGCCGCCGCCATTTGGAGCCCGCGGGAAATCGACGCGGCTTTCGTGTCGGTCGCGCGCGGGCGCTTTGCGATTCACGAACAGGCGCAAGTGCGCGTTTCCTTCGCGGGCCTCGGCACGCGCCCACAGGTTCGCGGCACCGGCGGGAGCGCACAGCTCCAGCAATGGTACGGCGTGGCCGAGGGGCTGTTCACGCCCCTCCCGAAGCTCTTGGCTCACCCGGTCGTGTCAATCGGCGCGGGCATGTTTCACAGCTCGGTCAAAGGAGAAGCGGCTTTTCCGTACCAAGCACTGCAATCATCGGGCTGGGCGTTCGCGGCAGACGTGGGCGTCGGTCTCGGCATTCGGTTGGCATCGCGGCTCGAGCTCTCGACGGAAGCGCACGCGATGTGGCTGACACCGAAACCTGTGCTGCGTTTCGCGGGCGACGACGGTCCTCACATCGGTGAGCCCAGTGTCGTCGGTTCGCTCACCCTGATCGGCTGGCTATGACGGCGCGCGTGGCAGTGATCAGTGTATGTTCGGCGCTCGTGCTCAGTGCCTGCTCAGCAAACCATTTGCAAGCCGTGGAGCTCGACGGGCAGAGCTTATCGCGGCAGCTTTTGGCACATTGGGCCTTCGATGATCAAGCGGGCAGCGTGGCGCACGACGACTCCGGCAACCAGCGCGACGGCCAACTCACCGGTGGTACGTGGCTTTCAGACGGACAATTCGCCGGTGCACTACGCTTGAATGACGGTGAATACGTGAGCGTGCCGCGATTCCCCGATGTGGCATCTGGCTTCACGGTATCTGCGTGGGTGCGTTTGACGAGCTACCAACAAACCGCGCCAAACGAGAATCAATGGACGACTGTGGTCAGCACCGAGCAACTAGGTGGTTGGGAAATAAACGTCGATCACATCGCGGCCGAGCCGGAGCTGCACTTCGGATTTTGGAAGGGTCCTGCGCAGGGCGATTACGTGGGCCATAGTTGCGGAGGCGTGTCGCTCGGAAAGTGGATTCAAATTGCGGGCGTCGTCGATCCGTCCAGCGCGGTGCCGACGTTCACCGTTTATCTGAATGGCAGTCCATGTTATCAAGCCACGACGCCCAATCGCATCGTGCCGGGCAGCCCCACACTCACGATTGGTCAGTGGCCGAGTGGCGGCCGCTTTCTGGTCGGCGATGTGGACGACATCGCAATCTGGGGCCGCGCTTTGGTTCCCGCCGAAGTCGCGTTGCTGACTCAAGCGCCGCCAGTGCCGCCGGAACCGGTGCAGAACGCACCTTACACCCAAGCTCGCTTGGGTGGATTGCGAATGGAAAAACACCGACTGACAAACCAGGGTCAATGATCGAGAGATTT
>DATATR010000482.1:0-17360 GCA_036268695.1 Polyangiaceae bacterium
CGGCGGGCAGAGCTACGGCCCTGAGGTGATGAGCCCGTTCGGCTGGACTTTCGCGATGCCCGCCGGTCAAACATCAATCGAGTTTTACGTCGACGATCTCAGGTGGGAATGAGCATGCTCGCGCGCGATCGCCTGTTGCGCGCAAGTCTGTGTCTGCTCGGTGCGCTCGGTTGTCGCCCGGAAGATGCGAACCTCGGCGGCACCTGGAACTGCCCGGAAAACGCGCAGGCTTCCTGCTTTTACTTCGACTCGGGCTTCGACGCGGGCGTGCCCGGCGAGCCGTCTCTCACGAGCGACGCGGTCAAAGCTCTCTTCGCTGCGCCCACGGATCCAGATTCGAGCAAGGCTCCGGTGATCGCCTATCCGCTCGATCTCACGACCGAACCGAGCAACATCTACGATCTCGACATTCAGTGGCACCGCCGCGACGACAGCCAAAAAATCTTTCGCATCAGCTTCGAGAGTCCGAGCCTGCCGTACGGTCGCTACGATTTTTACACTGAGTGCTTCCAAGTCAACGACGGCTGCCACTACAGCGTGCCGAGCAGCCCCTGGTACTTCAACGTGCTGCAGCCGCTACAAGGCTCGAGCGCGGAGCTCACGGTGGCGGCGAGCGACGGTCAAGGCGGGCTGGTCTCGGTGTCCGAACCGATTCGTCTGCGCGTGAGCTACGCGCAAGTGACCGGTGGTCTCTACTATTGGTCCGCGCATCCGCCCGGCGCAGCGCCCGGAAGCCCCGACGAAGGCACGACATATCGCCTTTCGATCGGCGCGCGCACGGCGAAGCCGTTCATCGTGCCCAACAGCGCTGCGAATTCGAACAAGTGCGAGGGCTGTCACGCGGTGAGCGGGAACGGCAACGTGATTGCGTTCACGGCGACCGATTCCTTGGATCCAGGGCTCAGCGCGGGATCCGTTTCGGCGGGCAACTTCGTCGCTGAGGAGACGAGCACGCCGCAGGTCGGTTCGGCAGGCCAGACCGGAATGAATGACAGCGCCATGATCGCGCTGAACGAGGACGGTTCGCTCGCGGTCGTCGGCTCCAACAACACGCTCAGTCTTCGCGACGTGAAAACCGGGACTGAAACACCCATTCCAGCCAATCTTCTGGGAGCGGAAGGACAGGGCTATTTCCCGGATTTTTCGACCGTTTCGGGTGTCACGCGCATCGTGGTCACGCTCTCGGATCATCCCGATTCGCCGTGGGCAGTCACCACGGGTTCGATCGCGACGCTCGATTTCGATCAGACGACGCAGCAGTTCTCGGCGGCCAAAGTGCTCGTGCCGATGACGGAGCAGGAGTTTCACTATTATCCGAGTTGGTCGCCCGACGGAAACTGGATCGTATTCGTCTCGGCGCCGCGCGCGCTCGACATGTCGCGCTGTTTGCCGCAGGACGGCGATCCCGGTGCCGCCGATTGCACCGGTTGCGTTTGCAGTGATAGCTCCTTGTCGTGTAGCGCTGCCGCGGATTGCGGAAATGGTAACTGCTGTCCGCCCAATCGCAGCTACGATCAACCGAACTCGCGGCTTCGAGTGGCGCATTTTCCGGACGGTCGCGTCTATGATCTGAACCGTGCGACCCAGGCCGTCGGTGCCACCTCGACCCTGCCGAAGTTTGCGCCCGCGCCGACGAATGGACATAACCAGCTGTTCATCACCTTCAACAGCAAGCTGCCGTACGGCGTCAAAGTGCCGGACAACAGCCCGGCTCAGCTCTGGCTCTCCGTGCTCGATTTCGACAACCTGCCGGACGATCCGTCGAGCGCGCCGGTGTGGCTGCCATTCCAAAGTTTCGGTCAAAAGAACCACCTGGCTTATTGGGCCAAGGAAATCCCGTGCACATCCGACGCGGACTGCGGCGTGGATGAATCGTGTCAAGCCAAAGCGTGCGTTCCGAATCAGCCGGTGAAGTGAGTGAACTCGATAGACGCGGGTCGACGCGCTCGACATGCAGCCGGACGCGAGCCAAGGCGTCGAGCCCGCGCGACTTGACGGCCTCGTCCAAACGAGCTCACTTCGGCGCGAATGAGCCTCACGCGCTACGCGCTCTTGATCGCGCCTTCGCAGAACCGAGTCTACGGCGCATCCGCGACGAATTTGACGATCGCCGAGCTCGGTGTGTTCAACGCGGCATTCTTCGAAAATGCGTTGCAGCAAATTTCAGCGACTACGCTCGGCTCGGTCGACTATGTGACGTTCAGTGCGCCGCTTCTCGATGCACGCGCAATCGCGTTGCTCTCGAATTTGTCTTCGCTGTTCGCGTTGTTCGAACTCGAGCACGAAAAATTGATTCCAATCGAGCTCGCGCGCGCGGATCGCTTCGATTCGGATCTGATTTCGATCCAAAAATATTCCGGCAAAACCAACGAGCACTTCACCAAGCTCTTGCTCAACGTGACGCTCGCGGCGAGCGCGTTTGGCTCTGAATTTCCGGGGCGAAAGTTCCGAATTTTGGACCCGCTCTGCGGGCGCGGCACGACGCTCAATCAAGCGCTGACTTACGGCTTCGACGCGGCCGGCATCGAGCTCGATAAGAAAGATTTCGAAGCGTATGCCACGTTCATTCAGCGCTACGTCAAAGACAAACGGCTGAAGCACAGCGCGCAGCTCGGGCACGTGAAGGGCGAGCGCAAACTCGATTTGACGTTCGCGCCGGACAAGGCGGCGCACAAATCCGGACAAACCGTGTCGCTCTCGGTCGTGAATGCGGACACGGCGCGCACGGTCGAGGTCTTGCCACCGCGTTCGTTCGATTTGATCGTGACGGACGCGCCGTACGGCGTACAACACGCGAGCCACGGCGAAGAACGGCTCGCGCGCGCACCGAGTGAGCTGCTCGAACGCGCGCTGCCGGTGTGGTTCGAGATGCTCAGGCCCGGCGGCGCGCTCGGGATTGCCTGGAATACGCGGGTGCTGCGGCGCGAGGCGCTCGCGAAGCTGCTCACCGACCCCGGGTTTCAGGTGCAGACTGGCGCGCCGTACACGGGCTTCGAGCACGCGGTGGATCACGCGATCGTGCGCGATTTGATGGTGGCGACGAAGGCCGGCTGAGCTTGCTCGAGAAGCCGAAACGCGACGCCGAAGGCTTTGCCGACACGCGACGTGTCGCGTGACCATCAAAACCAAAAAATCAATTCGGGATGAGCTTCGAGACTTTGACGTAATCGACGAGCATGGTGTTCGGAAACTCGGTCGATGAGTCCGGGTTGCCGTCGAAGAAGCCGCCGACCGCGAGGTTCAAGATCACGTAGAACGGATGATCGAAGACCCAGGTGTAGCCGTAGCCTTCGACGCCGGTTTTGGTGCGCGTGTGGTAAATGTTTTCGTCGACTTTCCAGCGCATGCCGTCCGCGGTCCACTCGAGCGCGAAGACGTGGAAGTCGTCGTTGAAGCTGCCGGAGCCGAGCGTGTAGTCGGCGGTGAACGCGCCAGTGCCGGAGTAACCTGGGCCGTGCAAGCTACCGCGGACTTCGTTCGGATCGCTGCCCGCGAGCTCGAGGATGTCGATTTCGCCGCACGTCGGCCAACCGACGCTGCCGATGTTGTTGCCGAGCAGCCAAAACGCAGGCCACATGCCTTTGCCTTTCGGCAATTTGATGCGCGCTTCGATTCGGCCGTAGGTGGGTTCGAGGTGGCCCTGCGTGTCGATGCGACCCGAGGTGTACGGCTGATTGCTGACGAGGCCGGTCGCGTAAGCGTAGTTCTCTTTCAGCGCGGTGATGACCAGGTTGCCGTTGCCGTCGAGCGCGACGTTCGAGGGGCGATTCGTGTAGTACTCTTGTTCGCCGTTGTCGGGCTTGCCGTTGACTTCTTCGTTCCAGGTCGTCGCGTCCGGCGCGCTGCCGGCGGGGCCGGTGAAGTCGTCGAAAAAGACTTGTTGCCAGGTGCCTTGCGGACCGACCCAATCGTCGCCCGTGTCCGGAGGCGGAGGCTGACTGCAGCCGGAAAAAACGAACGCACACGCGACCGTCAGCGCACAACCGAGGAGCGAGCGATTCATGTCTCGCTCCTTGGATGTTCGGTGATAGCGCTTCAGATCCCGTTATTTCGCGGAAACGACGGCGTTTTCGCGCGGCGGCACCGTCAGCTTGGCACCGTCCGAGAAGGTCACCGCGAGCGGCTGGGCCGTCGGATTGAAGGCGATGTGGGTGCGCTTGCCTGCTTTGTCGAACACTGCGTACGTCGGCGTGTCTGCGGTCGTTTTCGTGTCGAGCTGACCGAGCGCGGCGAGGTTCGAAATCCAGTGATAGGTCATGGCCACTGAATTGCCGAACTCGGGTTTGAAGTAGCGATCTTTTTCGTACAGCGAAAGCGCGCGATCGGGCTCGGCCAGCGCGAGGTACATCCACATGATGTCGCGCCAGGTGAGCGGCTCACCGCGATTCTTCTTCACGATGTCGGCCCAGGCGCGCTTGATGTACTCCGGGTGCCGGCCCATGTAGAGCGAGCCGCCGCTCGCAGGCGTGAAGTTGATGCCGTGAATGAAGATCGGATCGGGCGACCACCAGGTGTTGTAACGGCCGCCCGCGCCCCAAACCATGGCGACGGCGGTGTGATTGAAGCCCGGCGGAAATACCTGCTGATCGATGTCCCACCAATATTGTTCGATCGCGGAGACCTGCTGCGTGTAGAGGAAAATCCCGAGATCGCGGATCGTGTCATTGCCCGTCATCGCGCCCCACAGGATCGCGCCGGCGGAAAAATTGACGTCTTCGGATGACGATTCTTCGTTGTTGCCTTCGTCGAACTGCGCGGGGCCGTTGGCCCAGGAATGGCCGGCGTAAGCGTCCATGTAACGGAGGAATGGGAAGCGTTGATCTTCGCGTTGCCAATTGGCGGCGTCTTTGATCAAGAGTTCGACGTTCGGCGCCCAGCGCTTGGCCCACGCGGGATCGTATTTGGCGACGATCGCGGCAGCGAACGTGAAGTAGCCGTAGTGAAAATGATGATCGTTGAGCTGCAAGCTCGAGAAGAAGCCCGAGGGCAAGCTGATCAGCGTGCGCCAGTTTTTGTCGTAATAAAACGCGCTCGGCTCGCGCCCATCGAACCAATCTTCGAGCTGATTTTCCAGGGCTTGGAGCAAATATTCTTTCGCGCTCGTGTAGCCGATTTGATCCGCGATTTGCAGCACGTTCGCGACTTTGAGTAGGGATTTGCCGACCCAGTACGAGTCGCGCTCCGGCTTATCGCCGAGGCCGGGCGGAAATAGGTCGTCTTGGTAGTAAACCTGCTTCACGAAAAATTCGAGGTCACCTTTGTCGTTGTCGGCGACGTTCGGCAGCATCGGCAAGACACCATTGAAGCGCATCTCGGTCTCGAAGCTCGAGCCTTTGAGCAACTTCATTTCGCCGCGCGGTGAGACGTAGGATTTGTCGGTCAGGGGCGTCTTCGTGTTCAGCCACTGGTGGCGATAGAGCGCCATCAACGGTTCGTTGACGTGATCGTGACCCGGATCCTTGAGCTCGGTCGTGACGTTGAAAGTCGAGTGCAGCGACGCATTCTTCGCGTCGTAGTTCCAGCTCACTTTGGTGTCGGTCACGAACGCATACGCGTGCGTGCGAAACAGCTCCACCGTGGCCGGGTCCCGATCGGGCAAAACCGCGAGCGAAAAGTAGTCTTTTCCAGCCAAATTCGAGACGAATCGGTCGCCGGATGCTTTCCACTCGGCGCCGCTCGGTGCGAACGCCGCATAGTTCCGATCTTCGACGCTGAAGCCGACGAAGTCGCCGCCCTCGTGCCAGACCTTCACGCTGAGCGGCTTGTGCGTGTAGGTTTCGTGTTGCGGCGCGATCACCGCGGCCGCACTGCCCGTGCGCGTCAGGTACACGAAGGGTAGTCCGTGCCCGATCGTCGCGCGGAGCTCATTGCCTGCGCTGTGCCAAGACGCGGTGACCGCCCAGTCCGAGTATCCGGCGACGCGCGTCGACGGCGCGTCGAGTCCATCGAGGCCGACCAACACGTCCTTCGTGTAGTAGTACATGTACTGGTACGAGCTCACGTCCGGCTTGGTTGGGTAGCCGAGGCCGAGCCCGTCGGCTTCGGCGTGGAACGTGAGCGGATGCGCGTACATCAACTCCGAGTACGGATTCGTGCCCTTGCTATCGTTCTGCCAAATTAAAGAAGACCACCAATCGTTGCTCGTGGGTGGGCCTTTGAAATCCGCGGTGACCTTCGGTAGCACCGGCTCTTTGCGTTGATTTCCCGGCAAATCGAGGCCTTTCGGCGGCTGCGTCAGGTAATAGCCTGGACCGACCTTCTCCGCGATCTTGGTGGGTAAGGGCGCGGGAGGGCTACGCGGATCGAGATGCCCGGGCGCGCAGGAGGCGGCGACGGCGAGCCCGCACAGCGCGAGCAGCAAACGCAAACTTTGCTTGCTCATGCTCATCACAGATCCCTCCAGCCGAGTCGCGCGGTCAGGAACACGTTGTGCGTGTGCTTGTTCAAGTGATAAAAATATTCCCAGTCATAGCCAACCGTGGTGAGAAAGGTCGCGCCGCCGAGCCCGGTGCCGAATACTTGCCACCACAGCTGCGTGCCCGCGCGCACGTTCTCGAATCGCTTGTAGCTCGAGAGCACTGCGTCGTAGCTCACCGGGAAGACCCAATTCAGTGAGTGCGACGCGAACGGACCCCATGAATTCGGCACGCCGGGTGTCTCGTCCGGGTTGATCAAACGACGACTAATCGTGACGGTCGAGCGCAAGATCGTGCCGCTGATGTCCGCGTTCGGATCCTCGACCCCGCTCATCGCGTTGACTTGGGTGCCGCTCGCGACGTTCAAAATCTCGGTGAAACCAACGTCATATGGGCCCGGGCCTTCGAGCCGCGCGCCGCCGAAAACGGTGTTGTTGAGCACGCGCACGTCGCCGAAGACTTCATTGTCGTTGACGTAGCCGGCGTTGAGATAGAGCCCGCGTGTCGGCGTGCGGTATGGCCGGAGCGAACCCAAACCCAAGGATGGCAGGAGCAACGGCGAATAGATTGCATATTCGAGGTTCACGGCCGCGATTTGCCGGCCGCGACGGCGCAAGTACTCGGGCGCTTGCCCGTAGGTGCCACAAGTCACGTCCGGAATATCCATGAATACGTAGGTGCCGGAGAGCGTGAGTTTGTCCGAGCTGAAGAAGCGCGAGAGCGCCGGATGAAATTCGTACACCGGGAAGTCTTGCTCGCAGTCCGCCAAACCCTCGACCACGCCGGTGCGGTGCACTTCGGTGGCTTTGGCGTCGACCATGAAGTCGAACGCGGGATAGAGCGGAATCACACGCTTGTATTCGACGCCGCCGATCTTCACCTTGATGTCGTTCAGGCCTTCTGGGTTGCCGAAGGCGGTGATTGCGGCCTTGTAGTCGTGCTCCCAGCTGTAGAGGAGTGACACTTCACCGATGCTCGTTTGGCGAATATTGAGCTCCGTGTCACTGCCGAGCCGCAGCGGTTGGCGAGCGATGTCGTATTCGTTGCGCGCGCTCGGACTGCGGTTGGCCGAGCGCACTTTGAAAAGCCCAGCTTCCGCGGTGAACCCACCGGTGTCGTTGCCGCCGAGCGTTGCGCGAGTATCGCGGCTGATCCGGAATTGCTCGCTCAGCGCAACTCCGGGCGCATTCAAGCCGCTCGGGTGTTGCTTGTACGCTTTCCACGGCAAGAGCGGCAAACCATCCTGCTGATAGAGCACGAGCAGCTGCTTCCGCACGTGATCTTCGACGATCGCGTGATAGTCGCGATAGCGATGCTCGGCCTTCAGGCGATCGAGCTTTTCGAGCGCGCGATAGAGATAAGTCTCCGCCGTCTCGAGTACTTGCCCTTTGGCACCGCGCGCGCCGGCGTAGTACTTGCCGGCGAACATGTCGTAGCCGGGCTCGTCGGGATTGGTCTCGATCGCTTTTTTGTACCAATCGATCGCGTCGCTCTGGCCGACGCGGGTTTTCAGCTGGGCGATCACGCAGAACTTTTGCGCGCGTACCGTCGCCGGATCGCCGGGTTCGAACGGCGGATCGAGTTTTTTATTGAGCTCGTCGACCATCTGCGAGACCGAGCGATCGTCCTCGACGGCCTCGGCGTCGCCTTGGCAGGCGAATGGGTTGATCTCGGGCCCGTCGACGGTTTCGGCGCGCGCGCGCGAGGCGAACGAGAGCGCGACGAGCAACGTGGACAGCAAAATCAGAGCGCGAGTTTTCATGCGTGAGTTACACGACGGCAATCGAGCGACGAGCGCAGGGTAACGAGCGGAGTTTCCGCGTGAGTGGCCGTACGAGGGGCGAGGCGGACTACGTCACTCCTCGTAGACCAAATCGTCGATATAGACGGTTGTCGGCGTCAGCGTGGTGAAGTCGGCGCCCATCGGGTAGGACACGTACCAAGCGAATGCGCCGATGATGTTCGTTACGCTCGTGATCTCGCCTGGCGGGATCGTGAGCGAGAACGGTTGCCAATCGCTGGTCGGCGTTTGCGGGGTGTCGGAAGCGTCGAACTGATCGCTGTTGGTGATCCCTGCCGCAATGTCCGCGTCCGTGTGCATCGGGTAGCCAATGCCGCCTGCTTCGAATTTCACTGTGGTGCCGTTGGCGGAAGTATCGGAGACCGCGTACTGAAAGGAGACCTTCGTGAATTTGTCAGGGTGCACGGGCAAGCCCGTCTTCGCGCCCCAATTGTTGGCTGGATATTGGAAGTACACGCCCGCGAAGAGATTGGGCCCGGGGACATAGTCGAAGACGAAGCAATGGCCGCGCGCGCCGCTGATGCGCGCCTTGTCGCCGCACATGCTGGTCGTGTATTCGTTGGTTTGAACCATGCCGGGCGCGCTCATGCCGTTGCCGTCGGCCATGTCGCCGCTTGCCGCGAAGTAGTCGGAGACGGTGAAGGCGCCCGAGGGCGGCTGCAGTGGCGTGCCCGTTTTGGGTCCACATGCGACGAGCAGGGGCACACTCAGCGCAAGCGCTCGGAAAAGCGGTGCAGATAGACGGGCCTGAACCGACACGATCTCCTCCAGTGCCGCCGCGGTCGTGAGACTGTGACGGCGCGATTGGTGTAACTACAGGTGTAAGTGTCGTTGCTTCGCGCTGTGATCACAGTTCCGGCAGGGGTGCTGCACAGATGCTCACGCGGCGCGGCGCGCGCTCGACGAATGGCGCGATTTTCCGCGAATTCGCCGAAATGCGCCGCACAGGAGCACCCCCAAAAAATCGAAGCGCGCGCTGAATGCGTGCGGGGAAGGCGCGCTCGAGTTGGGCTCAGTGCCCGATCAGCGTGTGGATGCGGGCGGCGTAGGGGCTGTCTGCGTGGGCGGCGAGGAAGCGATCGGCCGCGGCGTTCGCCGCTACCTGGTTGCCTGATTTGAGCAAGGCTTCGATGCGCACCACGCTCGCTTCTTGAGTCAGCCGGCCATGCGGGAAGTTCTTGCGGTAAGCGTCGAGTTTTTGCAACGAGTCGGCTGCGTTGCCGGCTGCGAGCGCGCTCTTCGCGCTCTTGATCGCCGCGACTTCGTCGGCCAAGGACGGCGCGGACGATGCCGGCGCCGCGTGTGACGAATCAGTAGCGGAGCTGTCCGGCAAGGTCGGCAGATCTTCGAGCTTCGTCACTTGAGCGGAGTCTGAGTTCGGCGCTGGCTCTGCCGTGCTCGGCGTGGCAACGCTCGGCGCGATCGGCGCGGCTTCGAAGACTGCGGGCGGCGTGATTTGCGGCGCGGGTTCGGTTTTGGGCGCGTGCGGGCGCAAGAGCAGGAAAGCCGCGACGGCAGCGCCGACCGCGGCGACGCCCGTGATGCTCCATTTGAGCGCTGCGCGCGAAGCGAGCTTTGGCGCGCTCGGCGACGAAGCAGCCGCGGACGAAGCAGCCGCGGACGAAGATTGGCTCACCGTGCCCGCGGCAACCGCAACGCCGAGGCCAGCCAAGATCCGTCGCCGGCTCTCACCGCTCGGGCCTTCATTCTTCGCGAGACGAAGTAGATCGGCTTCCAGCGGATCAGTTCCTTGTTCATCGAGTAACCGCGTCAGATCTTTCATCACAAAGCTCCTCGCCGAAAATCATGCTTCGCCCGGTAGCGGGTGACGGCATCCTGAAAGGCTTTCCGCGCGCGCCTGAGTCGCGAACCAACGGTGCCGAGTGGGATGCCGATCGCGTCGGCGATTTCGTAGACGGACATTTCTTCAATCTCGAACAGAACGAACACCGCGCGCAAATCTTCCGGCATGCTCTCCATCACCTGATCGAGCAGAGCACGAGCACGCAGTTGATCGGCCAATTGATCTTGAGTCACGACCGGATCTTCCGGCACATGCGCGAGGTTCTCGTAAGCTTGCTTTCGACGATGGATCGAGCGCCGCGCATTGGCGGCGACGCGCGCGGCGGTCGCGAAGAGAAAACTTCTTTCTTTATCGACCGGCACTTCGTCGAGCTTTTGCGCCGCGACGAGGAACACCTGTTGCGCAGCGTCGTCCGCGTCGGCCGCGGGAACGCCAAAGCGCCTCAAACAACGCCACACGAAATCCAAGTGACTCGTCGCGACGCGACGCAAGCGATCCGGATTCCGGACCACCGGTATTTCGTCCGAAAATTCGAGCTCGACGTCGTCTGACAAATCCAGGCCCGCGCTTACAGTTACGCCAGAAGCCGGCGGGGGCTCGTGTTCGCTGTCATTCGCCACTGGTTGAGCCCACGCCATCCCTCATGCGGTTTCCGAGCGCTGCCCGCTTGATCACAAAAAATGCGCCCCGGCGGACAAGCCGAACAGGTAACCAGGGCGCAGAGGAACTCGATAGACTTCCTCGGACTTGTTTGCGGCGTTGATCGGATTTTGCCGAACATAACTCTGTAACGAGGTCGGGGTGCGCGCAGCGAGATTCGCCTGAAAAAACAGGGGGCCAGACACGCGCAGGCGCGCCGCGACACCTACATCGACCGCCGCCCAGAGGCCGCGCGCGATGTCCCCGTTCGGGACGTTCACGTCGATTGCTCGGGTCTGGCCCGCCTCGAACGCGAGCTCCGCCAAAACTGAAATCGGTTCCAGCTCGACCATTGGGTAGCCCGCGCCGACCCAACCGAGCCAATCCGACATGCGAAGCGACGCATTCGTTTGAACCGGGCCGTACGCAGCGCCGACGTACAGCTCGAACGGCGCGAAATAAGTGAAGCCGAGCTCCCCGCCGGCTTCGAAGCGCACTGACGGCGCCATCACGTCACCCGCGCGTCCACCCGCGCTCAGATAGAAGAGCGGTGGACTCTGGATTTGGGGTTGGGGTGCCTTGCGCGGCGCGGAGGGCGCGGGGGTGGGCGCGGGCGGCGGAGCGGCTGGCTTCGCGGGCGGCTCGGTGACGGCCTCGTTCGGTTTTGGTTCGGCTAGTTCGGGTTCCGTCGCGCCACCGAGCGCATCCGGATCGATGGCGATCGCCGTCGCGAGTGCCAGCGCCGAGACGACTTCGTCGCAGGTCTTGCCGGAAACGTGTCGCGTCGTTTTCGCGCCGCGGTCGTCGATCGTGAGCTCGCCTTGAATCGCGCTGCCCGCGCGCGCGACCTGCACCCCGAATTTTCGGCGCGGTGTGCCGTCGTCGTTCACGATTTCGGCTTTGCTCGTGAACGTGCGCACGCGCGCGACGAATTGCTTGCGATCGGGGCAGCCCGCGCTCGCGTCGTAATCGAGCGTGATCGATTCGGTGTCGGCGCGCGCAGGCAGAGTGGTGCAAAGCGCGCTCGCCAGTAGCGCCGCGCCGAGCAATCCCCGAGGAGTCGAGCTCCCGATTACAAACACGCCGCGGGCATGCCGGCGCCTTTCAGCATCGCTTGGAGCGAGCCGACCAGGCTCGGCCCGCTCTTACCGGCAGCCACCATGCTCGAGCACATGTTGGCGGCGGTGGTCAGATAAGTCTTGTTGGGCTCGGGCGCGCTGGCCGCGTTTTGCTGCAAAGCCGCGCAGCACTTGGCGAAGCTCTGCGCCGGCGCGCCGCCGCCCGGCTTTTTCACCGACGCGGCCGCGGACGCGCTCGGTGCGGGTTCCTCGGGCGCGAGCGTCAGCTCTGGCGTCGGAGTCGGCGCCGCCACGGGCGCCGTCGCGGATGGCAGGGGAGGCGGCGGCTCGTCCTTCTTGCAGCCCGTGTAGCCCGTCGCGGCAAACGACACCGTGAGCCCGAGCAGGGCGGGACCAAACACAGAAGTGGCTACCTTTGACGCTTGCGACATTTCAGGATTCCTCCGCTGACTTGATTCGAAGATGAGGCCCGGCGGCCCTTCTACTCGAAGAACGCCAATTGCGTCCGTTTCTTACAGTAATCTGCTCCCGCGCCGTGACCCAAATTACGTCGCCACGTCGAAGCCCGACCCACGGATATCATTGAGTTTTCCGAAGAGCAAGCCGCGCAAGCCAAACGGCAGCTCGTCAATCCCGAGGTTCTGCTCATCTCTTCCGCTCCTAGTCGCTCCGCCGCCTGCCCGAATCTGACCTCTCTCGCGAAGCGCGCGCGAAGGCCGTCAGCCGCATGCCCGGAAATAAAACACGATCGCCGACTCGCGCGGCTGCTCACGGATTACGCGAGTAGCCACACGCCAACAAAAGTCTGACCGAACAGGCGCCCGTCGCCCATCTGGAAGCGCGAGCGGCCAAGCGCCGTGCTCGCGCAGCGCAAAAAAAACCTGAAAGCTAGACGAGCGCCTCCGGCTCGAGAAGCATCTCCCGACCCGACTAACTACAACCCATGCTGTTGCCGCAGTTCAAGCACTTGTAGCAAGCACCATTGCGGACCGTGATGTGGCCGCAGCCGTCGCACACCGGCGCATCGCCCATCATTTCTTCGAGCTGCGCGTCGAGCGCGCCGTGCGCTTCAGCGCGGGCGACCGTTTCTTGGCTCGGCGGCGGAGGCAGCAAGCTCGCGGTTGGTGGCTCGATCGGCACGTGCTTCGGCAGCGTCGGATCTTCGATCGCGACGGCGTCTTCGGCCGGCTTCACTTGCGCGAAATCGTAGCGCTTCAGATATTCGACGCCGATCACGCGGAAGATGTAGTCCACGATCGAAGTCGAGAATTTGATATTGTCATGGCCGGTCACGACGCCGTGCGGCTCGAAGCGCGTGAACGTGAATTGCTCGACGTACGTCGAGAGCGGCACACCATATTGCAGGCCGACCGAGACGGCCATCGCGAAGCAGTTCATCAACGAGCGGAAGGCAGCGCCTTCTTTGTGCATATCGATGAAGATTTCGCCGAGCGTGCCGTCTTCGTATTCGCCGGTGCGCAAGAAAACCTTGTGCCCGCCGACGTGTGCTTCTTGCGTAAAGCCGTGGCGTTTCTTGGGCAAGCGCACGCGCGTGCCCTCCGGACGCACCACGCCCGTCGGCCGCATGACGGCGACCGGCGAAGCGACCTGCGTCTCGGTCTCGTCGCCTTCGTCGTTCTTATCGTTGCTGGTGTTCAGCGGCTGAGAAGCCTTGCAACCGTCGCGGTAGAGCGCGACGGCCTTGAGCCCGAGCTTCCAGCCCTCTTCGTAGATCTGACGCACGTCATCGACCGTCGCGTCGTTGGGCAGATTCACGGTTTTGCTGATCGCGCCGGACAAGAACGGCTGCGCGGCGGCCATCATCTTCACGTGTGACATCGGCGCAAGGAAGCGCTTGCCGGTTTTGCCGCAGCGATTCGCGCAATCGAACACGGCGTAGTGCTCTTCGCGCAAGTACGGCGCACCTTCGATCGTCATGCGCCCGATGATCGTCTCGTTCGCTTCCTCGATCTCTTTCTCTGCGAAACCCAAGTACTTGAGCAAGCTGAAGCCCGGCTTCGCCATCTTGTCGGCGGTCACGCCGAGCCGCTCGTACGTCTCACGACCGACGACCCAGGGCGCGAATGCGAGACCGAGATCGAACACGCCGGGCAGGGCGTTTTCGATCTTCGTCAGCTCTTCGTCGGTCAAGCCGCGCGCTTTGAGCGATGCGCGATTGACGTGCGGCGCGCCGAGCAGCGTGTTCGTGCCTGACACGAACGCGACGATTTCGCGAATCTGCGCTTCGGAGTAGCGCAAGCGCTTGAGCGCTTCAGGCACCGATTGATTGACGATCTTGAAGTAGCCGCCGCCAGCGAGCTTCTTGAACTTGACGAGCGCGAAATCCGGTTCGATGCCAGTCGTATCGCAGTCCATCAGTAGGCCAATCGTGCCGGTCGGTGCGAGCACGGTGGACTGCGCGTTGCGGTAGCCGTGTTGCTCGCCGAGGCGCACCGCGTTGTCCCAATCTTCGGTCGCCGCGCGCCAAAGTGATTCGGGGCATTGATCGCGATTGATCGCGTACGCCGCGTCTTGATGCATGCGCATCACGCGCAGCATCGGCTCGCGATTCTTGGCGTAACCCGCGAACGCGCCCTTGGACGATGCCATCTCCGCGCTGCACACGTATGCGTGGCCACACAAAATCGCGGTCAGCGCCCCGGCGATGCTACGGCCCTTGTCCGAATCGTACGGAATGCCGAGCAGCATCAACACGGTGCCGAGGTTCGCGTAGCCGAGACCGAGCGGGCGATAGTCGTGCGAGTTACGCGCGATGCGATCGGTCGGGTAGCTCGAGAGATCGACCAAGATCTCTTGCGCCAAGAAGAACACCTCGATCGCGTGGCGGTAGCCCTCGACGTCGAAGTTGCCCTGTTCGTCCAAGAACTTGGTCAAATTGAGCGACGACAGATTGCAGGCCGTGTCGTCGAGGAACATGTATTCGGAGCACGGGTTCGAAGCGTTGATCTTCCCCGTGTTCGAGCAGGTGTGCCACTTGTTGATCGTGCTGTCGTATTGCACGCCGGGGTCGGCGCACGACCACGCCGCTTCCGCGAGCGTCTGCCAGAGCTGCGCGGCGTCCAGCGTGTCGATCACTTCGCCCGTGGTGCGAGCGCGCGTCTGCCACTTGCCGCCGGCGAGCGCGGCTTTCATGAAATCGTCCGAGACGCGGATCGAGTTGTTCGAGTTCTGGCCGCTGACGGTGTGATACGCCTCGCCATTGAAGTCGCTCTCGTAGCCCGCGGCGATCAGGATCTTCGCCTTCTTCTCTTCGCGCACCTTCCAGGTGATGAAGCTTTCGATTTCGGGATGATCCATGTCGAGGCAGACCATCTTCGCCGCGCGGCGCGTGGTGCCGCCGCTCTTCGTCGCGCCCGCCGCGCGATCGAGCACTTCGAGGAAGCTCATCAAGCCACTCGACGTGCCGCCGCCCGAGAGCTTCTCTTGTTTGCCGCGAATATGGCTGAAATTCGAGCCCGTGCCCGAGCCGTATTTGAACAAGCGCGCTTCGTTCTTGGCCAAGTCGTAGATGGCCATCAAGTCGTCGTCGACGGACTGAATGAAGCAGGCCGAGCATTGCGGACGCGAGTAAGCGTTCGGCGTCTCTTCCACGTGCTGGCTTTGCTCCGACCAAGCCCAGTTTCCGCCAGAGCCTTCGATGCCGTACTCGTGGAACAAGCCGCAGTTGAACCAAACCGGCGAGTTGAACGCGCCGTATTGGTTCGCGAGCATCCAGACGAGTTCGGCTTCGAACGTGTCGGCATCTTTCTTGGTCGCGAAGTAGCCGCCGGCTTGTTCGCCCGCGATGCGGATCGTGTGCGCGACGCGATGCACGACTTGGCGCACGCTGGTTTCGCCCTGCGTCTTGTCGCCGTGCAAGCCAGCCTTGCGGAAATACTTCGAAACGACGATGTCCGTCGCGAGCTGCGACCAGCCCGCCGGGATCTCGGCGCCTTCCATCTTGAACACGACCGAGCCGTCTGGATTGGTGATGACGCTCGAGCGCCCTTCCCAAGTCATGTCCGCGAGCGCGTCGCCGCCAGCGGTGGTGTAACGACGTTCGAAGGTCAGTCCGCGGCTTTTCTTGGCGCGTTTGCTCGGCGCTTTCGACGAGGTGGGCTCGCTCGCGCCTTCGTCGGTCCGCGTCTGCGTGCTTGTGCTTGCGCTCTTCACCCGAGTATTTTCCTGACCCACGATCGTCGATTGCGCCATGCTTGACTACCTCTCCTCGAAGCCACGGCAATAGCGTCCCGCGCGGGACGCACCGCCACCCGAAGCCGTGCAACGAACGCGCTGCCGGCCACCTTTCCGAGCCCGTCGACAGATCCGCCTCGCTACGGACCGGCCAGTTGACCTGAAGACCTGCTACGTGAAAACTCGTTCAGGCGCTCTGCTCATCCGTTGAAGTACTTACCGAACCTACTGATGACCCGAGCAGAAAGGCGCCTATGCGAGAAGAAGCTTCCTACCCCAAGACTTTGGGCTCGGGCAAGGAAAAAACCACTACCTATAGTGCGTGCAATGCCTACACGACGGCTTCCGTCATGAAATTTAAGGCCAATTTTCGTCCTTTCTACTGAACGAAAATGAGCCTGAACAGGTCATCCCAAGCCAGCCAGCAAGCGCTGAACGGGTTCTCCCCCGTGAGTCCACAGTCTTGTGCACAGCGGTGAAGGCGCATCAGCTCGCGGACGTCCGCGAAAATCCTTTTTGAGCTTGGGTTTTGATGGTCACGCGTCGAAGCCGAGCTCGGCAAAGCCTTCGGCGGCGCGTGGCGGCTCTCCGCACTTCACGGCTTGAGCGGCGGGGCTTTCGGCGCGGCAGGAAGCGCCTTCGGCGCGCTCGCGGGCTTCGCGTTCGCGGGCTTCGCGTTCGCCGGCGGAGCGGACGGCGGAGGCGGCATTTCCGGCGCGCTCTCGAGCGGCTGATTCGGGTCCATTGGCAGTTGTTTGCCGGGCTGGAAGTCGTGTTCGGGATCGATCACGACGACTTTGGCGAAGTGCGAGAGCGGCTTGCCAATGCGTGCTGCGTCTCCGGCCACGACGATGACCGGATTTTTAAGCGCGAACCAGTGCTGCGCCGCTTCGTATACCGAGCCTTTGTCGAGCTTGCGCAGGGCCGCGCGATACTGATCGTAGTAATCGTCGGGCAAGCCGAGCACGGCGAGCTTCGCCGTCAGATCTGCGACTGCGCCGACGGTTTCGGTTCGGAACAAGAAGCTATCCGAGAGGTAGCGCGAGGCCATGCCGATCTCGGCGTCGGTCGGCGGCTGGGTCGCCATCTTGTCGAGATTTTCGAGCAAGGCCTGCACGGCGAGGCCCGTCTTTGCCGTCTGCGTGCCAGCCGAAAGCACAATCGGGACCTGGCTGTGCGCCGGCTCTTCCAGGCTCGAGCCGGTGCCATAGGCGAGCGAGCGCTTCTCACGCACGTCCAAGAACAAACGCCCCGCGACGCCGCCGCCGAGGATTTGGTTCGCCGCGGCGAGCGCCGGCCAAGCGGGCGTGGAGCGCTCCGGACCAAGGCCGGCCACGTAAATCTGACTCTGCTGACTGTGCGGGCGATCGACTAACCAGACCGTACGATCTTGCGGCGGCAGCGGCGTTTGGAACGTCTCCGCGCTC
>DATATR010000483.1:0-11270 GCA_036268695.1 Polyangiaceae bacterium
GGAGATGCGCCAAACGTGAAGGTCGTGCACGGACGCGACGCCGGGGCAGGCTGAGATGGTGCGCTCGATCGCTGCTACGTCGAGGTGCGCGGGCGCGCCTTCGAGCAAGATGGCCGTGGTCTCGCGCAGCACGCGCCAACCACTGAACGCGACGAGCACGGCGATCGCCGCGGAGAGCAATGGGTCGGCGCGGGTCAAACCCCAAATCAAAACCGCGAGCGCGGCGAGGATCGCGCCGACCGAGCCGAGCGCATCCGTCAACACGTGCGCGAGCGCCGCGCGCACGTTCAAATTCGACTGGCCGCGCATCAACATCAAGGCCACGAGCAAGTTCACCACCAAGCCGCCGATCGCGGTTGCCAGCATCGGCCGGCCTTGAATTTGAATCGGCGCGATCCAACGCTCCACGGCTTCTTTCACGATCATCAGCCCGACGAACGCGAGCGCGATGCCGTTCACGAATGCGGCCAACACTTCCGCGCGCCGGAAGCCGAAGGTCGTGCGCTCGGTGCGCGGCTTGTCCGCGAAATGCTGGGCCACGATTGCGAGCACGAGCGCGCCGGCATCCGCGAGCATGTGGCCCGCATCGGCGAGCAAAGCCAAGCTGCCGCTCCAAAAGCCGACCACGACTTCGACGACCATGAACACGCTCGTGACCGCGAGCGCGAACCCGAGCGCACTCTTCGCACTTCGCGAATCACCGTGGCCGTGGCCACGATGACCGTGACCACCGTGACCATGACCGCCGTGATCATGGCCGTGCGCATCGTGGTCTGCTGCGGCGCTCACGCTCATCTCAGAAGCAAAGCACCAACCCGTGGGAGCGAAAAGCGCTCGGCGAAACCTCGATGATCCAAGGACAATTTGGCTCGCGACGCGACGCGATCCGAAGCCGGCTTGCGTCAGAAACGCGCCTGAGTAGGCTTGGCCATGTTTGACAAGAATTTGCGCGAGTGCCTGACGTTCGACGACGTCATGCTCGTACCCGCGTATAGCGAGGTGCTTCCGGCCGAGGTCGACGTACGTTCGCGCCTCACCCGCACGATCGAGCTCAACATCCCGATCCTGAGCGCCGCGATGGACTCGGTGACCGAGGCGCGATCGGCGATCGCCATGGCGCGCCAAGGCGGCATCGGCATCATTCACAAGAATTTGCCGCCCTCCGCGCAGGCCGAGCAAGTCGGGCGCGTGAAGCGCGCGGAGAGCGCGATCATCTTGAATCCGGTCACGGTGCGGCCGTCGCAATCGCTACGCGAAGCACTCGGCGTGATGCGCGAGCACGACGTGTCCGGCGTGCCGGTGGTCGAAGGCGATTCGCCGGTCGGCATTTTGACGGCGCGAGACATTCGCTTCGAGAAGAATTTGGATCAGCCGATCAGCGTGTTGATGACGACCAAGCTGGTCACGGTGCCGCCGGGCTGCGCGCCCGACCAAGCGCGCGAGCTCCTGCACAAACACCGGATCGAGAAGCTTTTAGTCGTCGAAAACGGCAAGCTCGTCGGGCTCATCACGATCAAGGATTTGCTGCAAGCCGAGCGCAACCCGCTCGCGGTCAAAGACGAGCGCAGCCGCCTGCGCGTCGGCGCGGCGATTGGTCCGGGCTCGGATCGCGAAACGCGCAGCGACGCGCTGGTCGAAGCCGGCGTCGACGTACTCGTCCTCGACACTGCACACGGCCACCACGTGGGCGTGATCGAAGCGGTCAAAGCCACGAAGAAGCGCCACCCGAACGTGCAGCTCATCGCCGGCAACGTCGCGACCGGAGAAGCCGCGAAGATGTTGATCGACGCGGGCGCGGACGCAATCAAGGTCGGCATCGGCCCGGGCAGCATTTGCACGACGCGCATCGTCGCCGGCATCGGCGTGCCGCAAATCACCGCGATCGCTGATTGCGTCGAAGTCGGCGATCGCGCGGGCGTGCCGATCATTGCTGACGGCGGCATCAAATTCTCGGGCGACGTGACCAAAGCCATCGCGGCCGGCGCGAGCACGGTGATGATCGGCTCGCTCTTCGCCGGCACCGACGAAGCGCCCGGCGAGCTCGTGCTCTATCAAGGCCGCAGCTACAAGCAATATCGCGGCATGGGCTCGCTCGGCGCGATGAAAAAAGGCAGTAAAGATCGCTACGGCCAAGGCGGCACCGCTGACGAAAAGCTGGTGCCCGAAGGCATCGAAGGCCGCGTGCCGCATCGCGGTTCGCTCGCTTCGATCATCGGACAACTGGTCGGCGGGCTGCGCGCGGGCATGGGCTACACCGGCTCGAAGACGATCAACGATCTGCGAAACAACGCCAAATTCATCCGCATCACGGGCTCGGGCCTGCGCGAGAGCCACGTCCACGACGTGCTGATCACCGAAGAAGCACCGAACTATCGCAGTACTTGAGGATGCATGCGCGTTTGGGGTCGGGGCCCCGAACCTGAGGGTGGGGCCCCGCTGAATTCACTTCAGCGGGGCGGGAGCGGAGCTCCCGACGACAGAGGCGCGCTTTCGAAAATATAGGCGAGGCCGATGCTGCCGCCGAGCGACGTCACCGAACCGATGCCCTCGGCGCAGGTGCCGAGCTCGTCGCCGCTGAGTCGATCGCCCGTCGCGTCGAGGCGCGTAACGAACGAGACGTGGCGCGCGATGCGATAATCGAGCCCGAGCGCCGCGCCGAGACCGATGCCCGGGCCGTCCCACGCGCTGCACGAAAAGCTCGTCGCCGGCACGGCGATGAGCGTCGGATCTTGGCGCGTGCCGAGCGCGTCGACGTGCTGAAACGCAAGGCCGAGCCGTAAATTGAGGAAAAAATCCCAGCGCTCGCCGCGCCACGGAAACACGCGCGCCGCGAGCCAAGCGCTGGTCGAGCTGTATGCGGCGTCGATTGAGTTCTCATCGGATAGCGCGCGCACGCGGCCGAGTCCGGTCTGTTCGAGCTCCACGCCGAAGGCGTATTCCGGGCTCCACGCCAGGTAAGCAGCCAGCGCGAAATTGGTGTCGAGCAGCTCGTCGTCCGACGAATCGAAGCTCGAGCTCAAGCGCGCGTTGAAGCCGAAGCGCGCTTCGATCGCGATCGGCCACGCGTCGTAGTCGAGCGCGAAGCGATTCACGGTCGGCTGCACCGGCGCTTCGCGCGCGGTCGCGGCGAGCGTCGTCGCGGGGCGGCGCTCGTCGAGCGGCTCGGTATCGCTTTGCTGAGTGGGCACTGCGTCCGGGTTCGTGTCCGGCGTTGGCGGCGGCGGAGGCGGCGCAGTGTCGCTCGCACTCGGCGCGGGCGGAGCGGGCTCGCTCGGCGTCGGCGAAGGCGTGGGAGTTGGCGCGGGCGGCGGCGCCGGATCGGCGCTCGGCGTCGCTTGACCCAACGCGAGGCTCGGCGCGAAAAACGCGGCCAGAAGCACCGATCCGCAGCCCAAAAAGCGCATGCCGCAGCGACTATCGCACGCCTGCCACGAGCGTTGACAGTCCGTGCTTCGCCGTCCATATTCCGCCGCGGAGAGATGACCGAGCGGCCGAAGGTACCTGATTCGAAATCAGGCGTACCCGCAAGGGTACCGTGGGTTCGAATCCCACTCTCTCCGCTGGTGTTGCCCCCACCCGTCGGTGCTCGCGCGTCCTGACGGACGCGCTCCGCGCCGCCGACCTCCCCCAAATCCGTGCTCGCCTTCGGCTGCGCGCGGATGGAGGGAGGTAGTCGTGGTGGCTCGATGATCTCGCCGTTCAGCTCGCGACGGCGTTCAGGTCGTTCTTGAGCTCGTCGAACTTGATGCCGTCGAAGTTTTGCGCTTTCGCTTCGGCCGGAAGGATCGCGTAGGCCTCGTCGACGCATTCGTCCCACCAAGCCCAATTGGCCTTCTGCGTGCTGCCCCAAGTCAGCACGGTCACGGTCTTGTCGTCATAGGACGCGGCGTAGACGGCGTGGCCGTCGTTGGTCAGCTTGCCCGGTGTCCAGGTTTTGTGCGCGTCGAAATCTTGGATTGCGTTTTGTTGGACTTGAAAGCCCAAGTACACGCCGCCAAAGATCTGAATGGCTTGCTTGATGTGCAGATGATTCTTCGGGTCGATCGCGACGAAGCCCAGGATCTTCTCGGCTGCCGCCGCTGATTTGCGCCAATAGTTGAGCACGTCGAGCTCGTTCAAACCCGAGTCGACGCCGCCAGTGAGGTGATAGTAAATCTTCTCGAGCGCGGCGGTCTTCGCGATCGATTTCTTGCCCACGAGGCCGTGATAAATGGTGGAGGCGTGCGCGAGCGCCGCGATCGTGCAGTCGCCGATCGAGTCGTTGCCGTCCATCGGAAAGAGTTCGGCTGGGTCATTTACGCTGAGCTTCCCGTAAACTTGCGCCAGCACGTCGTAGGCCGCGGGCGGAGCCGCGAGACCGTCTTTCAAATAGTTCTTCAAGCGCAGCGTGCGGTAGTCCTGCTTCGGTGGATGCTTGCCAAATCGCTTCATCGACATTGTTCGACTCCTGATTTTGAAATGGATCGCGCGAGACACGCCCCGTGCGCGCCCGCGAGCGCGGCACGATGCCGGGCGCTCGCCATGATCAGTAGCGCAATCGCAGCTCGCGAAACATGGTCAGTTTTCGTGGCTTCGACGTGCTCGGCGCGTGAATTTGTTCGGCGCATTTGCCACTGCAAATACGCAATAGCTCGCGCTGCGTCGGTTTTCGCCAATGCGAAGCTGTGAGTTGGCGCATTAGTTGGCGAAGCCGCGCTGCGCGAGGCGAGGTCACGGTTTCGGCCCCCCGCGCGGCGGAAGCCGCGCTTGTCGGGGGCCCGGCGCGCGCAGGCTGGAAGCCGAGCACGCCGGCCGTAATTCGACGTGTCGCGGCGGGGGCAACCCTAAGAAATCGAGTTGATGCCGAGCGAGGATGGGTTGGCAGCCGCGCTTTGGCACCCCAAGATTGGATGATGGCGGAGCGAGTGTTCGAGCAGACGATCGTGATTCGTGAGCAGCATCTCGATACGTTCGGGCACGTGAACAACGCACGCTACTTGGAGATTTTCGAACAGGCACGTTGGGATTTGATTACGGACGCGGGTTTCGGGCTCGATCACATTCGCGCGACCGGCACCGGCCCGGTGGTGCTCGAAGTGACGCTCAAGTTTTTGCGCGAAGTGACCAACCGCCAAGAGCTGCGCATTCGCAGCCAAGTCGACAGCTATGAAGGCAAAATCGGGCACATGACGCAGCTTTTGATCGACGATCGAGAGCGCGTGTGCTGCGAAGGCAAGTTCGTGTTCGGACAGTGGGACACGAAGACGCGCCGATTGATCGAACCGACGCCCGATTGGCGGCGCGCGCTCGGACTCGACGACGCTTAACCGAGCTCGCGCTCGAGCCGTTCGCACACGGTTTCGAGCACTTTGATCCGCGCGTAGTGTTTGTCTTCGGCTTCGACCAAGGTGAAGGGCGCGTATTCGGTGCTGTTGCGCGCGATCATCTCGCTCGCCGCGCTCTCGTATTGATGGGTCTTGCGCCGGTTGCGGTAATCTTCGGCCGTGATCTTGTGCTGCTTCCAGGGTTCGCGCTCGCGATCCTGGAAGCGACGGAGTTGCTCTTCCGGGCTGATTTGCAGCCAAAATTTCAGGAGCACGATGCCGTCGCGCACGAGCTCTTCTTCGAAGTCGTTGATCTCCTTGTATGCGCGCGCCACGGCGTCTTCGCTGGCGAAGCCTTCGACGCGCTCGACCAACACCCGACCGTACCAGCTGCGATCGTAAATCGTGATCCGGCCGCGACGCGGTACGTGTCGAAAGAAACGCCACAGGTAGTGATGCGCGCGTTCTTCGTCGCTCGGCGCCGAGACCGGGATGATGCGATATTGACGCGCGTCGAGCGCCCACACCAAACGCCGGATCGCGCCGCCCTTGCCCGCCGCATCCGAGCCTTCGAACAAAAAGATCGCGCTGCGTTTCTTCTTTTTCAGCTTTTGGGCGAGCTTTCCGAGCTTGCCCTGATAGTCGATGAGCTTCGCTTCGTACTCGGCCTTATCTAGCCGGCGCGACAAGTCGAGTCGATCGAGCAGCGTGACCGGATCGGCGATTTCCGGCTCCGGTCGCGGCGTGTCCGAGACCGCGCGCGTCGCGAGCCGGTGCTGGATGCGCTCGAGGATTGTGAGCCCGGCGGTGACGTTGCGATAGTTGTCGTCGCCCGCTTCGATCACCGTCCAAGGCGCTTGTCCGGTGCTGGTCTCGCGCAGCACCCGCTCGGTGACGCCGATGAAGTCGTCGTAGTGGCGATGATTTTCCCACTCGCTCTTCGTCACTAAAAAGCGCGTATTTTTGGCCTTCTCCGCCGCGTCGAGCCGTTTCTTTTGCACCTTTTTACTGACGTGGAACCAGAGCTTGATGAAGAGCGCGCCGTCGTCCGTGAGCGTGCGCTCGAACGCGTTGATGCGCGCGAGCGACTGCTCGAACTTTCGCGCTTTGCCGCCCTCGCGCACCAAATCGAGGATCGGCTGCGTGTACCAAGAGCCGAGGAAAATGCCGATCCGGCCCGCCTTCGGCAACCACATCCAATAGCGCCAGAACTCCGGGCGCTCGCGCTCTTCTTCACTCGGCGCTTCGTAGGCCTCGCTGTGCAAGTAGCGCGCGTCGAACCACTCGTGGAGCGTGTTCAGCGTTTCGCTTTTGCCCGCGCCGTCCGCGCCGTTGATCAGCACGATCACCGGGAATTTCGCGTGTTCGAGCTCCGTCTGCGCTTTCAACAACGAAGTGCGTAGGTCAGGGACCGCCGCGTCGTAGTCTTCCTTGCTCAGCGCGCGACCGAGCTCCGCTGACTTCAACATCCGCCCAGTTTGCTCGCGCTCCGCGCAAGCATGCAAGCCGAGGCCGTAAAAATGCCGTAAACGGCGGCGGTGTCAGGCCGGCAGTGGACCGACGTAACGCGCCGCGGGCCGGATCAATTTGCCGGTCCGACGCTGCTCTTCGACGTGGGCGAGCCAGCCGGCACAGCGACCAATCGCAAATACCGCACTGAACAGCCCGCGCGAGATCCCGAGCGCTTCGAGCAACAGCGCCGTATAAAACTCGACATTGGCGCGGAGCGGGCGCTCCGGATGACGTTCGGCGAGCAGCGCTTCCGCGGCTTGCTCGACGCGACGTGCATGGCTCGACCGCTCGACGATCGCGCGGGACGACGCGGTGTGATCGGCGCCGAGCTCCTGCTCGAGCCGAGTCAACGCGCGCTCGAACACGAACGCGCGCGGGTCGCGCACGCGATAAATGCGGTGGCCCATGCCCATGATGCGCCGATCCGCGCGAAGCTCCGATTCGAGCCAAATTCGCGGCTCGACGTCGCGCGTCGCGTCCAGCATGTCGAGCACTGGGCCGGGCGCGCCGCCGTGCAACGGACCTTTCAGCGCGCCGAGCGCCGCTAAAATGCAGGGCACGACGTCCGAGCCCGTCGAAGCCACGACGCGCGCTGCGAACGTGGACGCGTTCAGACTGTGGTCAGAAACCGTGACCCAGTAGGCATCGAGCGCGCGCGCACGCGGCGCGTCCGCGGGCAGGCCGAGCTGGTGCAAAAAATCCGCGGCCTGTCGCAACGCGGGATCGGGCGCGATCGGCGGCAAACCCTGGCGCAGGCGCTCGCCGGCAGCGACGTACACCGGCAGCGCACCGAGCACGCTGATTGCGTCTCGACCCGAGCGCGCTTGGGCGGTCGCGGCGAGCAATGCGTCCATCGCGTCCGGCGTAGAGAGCGAATCGCGCAACGCGGGCACGTGCGCGAACGCTGCGACGCGCGCGCGCGCGAGCTCGGCCCTGAGATCCGGGAACGCGTTGCCCGTCGCGAGCTCGAGCAAGCTCGCCGCGACGCTCTCGAACGCGCTATTTTCGGCCAGTGCTTCCGCCCGCGCGCCGGCGATCACGAGCTCGCCGCGCTCACCGTCCACGTGACTCAGGCGCGTGTCCGCGACGACCACGCCTTCGAGCCCCGAAGCTTTGTTCATCGCTCGGGCGGACCGCTCCAACGCATTATTTTCCATGGCTAAATCCTTTCGCGCTGCCCTCGGCGGCGCGCCGTCAGGATCAAATACTGAACCGACTCGAACGGTGATCAACGTTGATTCGACAATCAATATTAGCGATGCATGATCGAGCGATGACTCGCAAACCGAAGGCTTGGCTGAGCTCGCGAAAAGCCAGCGAACGGCTCGGTGTGAAGCTCGCGACGCTCTACGCGTACACCAGCCGCGGACTCATCGCGAGCGTTGCCAGCGAATCCGGACGAGGCCACGTTTACGCCGCGGACGACATCGAACGCCTGCGCACGCGACACGCCGCACGTTCCGGTCACGCCGCGGTCGCCGCGAGCGCGTTGCGCTTCGGCGAACCCGTGCTCGAAACGCGCATCTCGCAGGTCACGAACGGCAAGCTCTACTATCGCGGGCACTCCGCGATCGAGCTGTGCCGGAGCGACGTCGGATTCGAGCGCGTCGCCGAATTGCTTTGGGGGGGTGCCTTGCCCGACGCAGCACACGCGGCGAAACTCCCAGCACGGCCCTTGAAATTCGAGCGCGCGCGACTCGGGCCGCTCTTGAAAAGCCGAGCCACGCTGGCGAAGATGTCGCTGATTTTGGCCGCGCTCGCGCTCAGCGACGGCGATCGCCACGGCGCGTCGGACCTGGCGGAGCACGCGCGGGCTCGAGCGGTCACGCGGCTGCTCGCGACGGCGTGCGCCCCACGCGCCATCAAAATTTCGAACCAGCCGCGCATTGCCACCATTTTGCTCGATGCACTCGGAGTTACGGCGACACGCGCGAACGTACTCGGCGTCGATCGCGCGCTCGTGCTCTCGGCGGAACACGAATTGAACGCGTCGACATTTGCCGCGCGCGTCGCCGCCTCGACCGGCGCGGATCTGTACGCGTGCCTCGGCGCCGCGGTGAACACGCTGAGCGGCGGCGCGCATGGCGGCATGTGCGACCGCGTCGAAGCCTTCATCGACGCGATCGGCGCGAAGCAGCACGCTGCGCGCGCGGTGCGCGAACGGCTCGCGCGCGGCGAGCAAATCCCCGGCTTCGGTCACCCGCTCTACCCCGAAGGCGATCCGCGCGGCGCGCTTCTAGTCGAGCTCGCAGAGCGCCACGGCGCGCGTTCGGAAGCCGCGCGCACCGCGCTCGCGCTGATCGAAGCGATGAGCGCCGGCGGCCACCCCGCAGTCACGCTCGACGGCGGACTCGTCGCGCTGTGCGATTGTCTCGAGCTCCCGCGCGGCGCCGCGGCCACGATCTTCGCGCTCGGTCGCAACGCGGGCTGGATCGCACACATCCTCGAGCAGCGCGCTGACGGCTACCTGCTCCGTCCACGCGCGCGTTACGTCGGCGAAGCGCCGATCGAAAAATGAAACTCAGAACCCGATCGCGACTTCGAGGTATTGCGGATTCTGATGCGAAATGTACGACGAATAGCCGCCCACGTCGTCGTACGGGAAGCCGTAGGCTTTGCCGTTGATCGCGCGTTCGTGCCAGAAGCGCGCGTAGTAGTCGGCCGGTGCCGCGGTGTAGAACGTCGTCGCGTCCTTCCACAGACTATTGTTCATCAGCTTGCCGTCGGCGGAGAACGTGCCGGCGACGGCGCCGACGTGACGCATGATCGCCGCTGAAATATCCGGATACGCGCCGAGCCCGCTGCCATTCGGACCGGGTTTCGTGATCGTGAGCCCGTTCGCCGACCACAGTTGATCGACGAAGCTGTCGTAGTAGTCGGCGTACATGCCGCCGGCATTGAAGCCGCCCGCGCCCGGCTCGACGATGCGATACGGCGCTTGCACCATCGCCAAGTTTTTGAACTCGGCCGGCGCTTCGTCCATGAATTTCTGGAACGTGACCGTGCGATCTTCGGCGAAAGTGTCTTCGTTTTCGCCGACGCTGGCTTCGAAATTGTCCGAGCAGTGAAGCAGCATCGCGATCTTCAAGCCGAAGGCGTCGACGCGCGTGGTGTTGCCGTTGAACGCGGGCGTGGTGCCGCCGATCGTGAACTCGATGAAGTCGTAGTATTTGCCGTTCGCTTCTTCGACGTAGAAATACATGCGACCGGAGTTGTTGCCGGGCATGTCGTAGAGCGGCTGTTCGGCGATCGAGTGCGTCTCGTCGATGTTGTTCGCGGCGTTCTTGAAGCTCCAGAAAACTTTGTCGTCCGTGTATTTGCCGTTCGTGCGGTTCAAGAACTTGAACATCATGATGTTCTTCGCCGCGGGGATGCCGCTCGGATCCCAAAACGTGCTCGCGCCGCCGCCTGCGCCGCCGCTCGTCGCGCCTGCCGAACCCGCGGTGGACGAGCCGCCCGCGCCGCCGCTCGTTCCAGTCGTTCCCGCCGCGTTCGATCCGGATCCCGCGGCGCTTTGGCTGCCGCCGGTCGACGTGAAACCCGCGCTATTCGCGCCGCCCACGCTCGAGCCGCCGTTCGCCGAACCTGCCGTTGTGCCCGAGTTCCCGCCGCTTGCCGGAGTTTGGCTGGAGTCGGTCGCGCTCGAGCTACACGCCGCCGCGCACAAAACCAATGCACCGAAGAGCGCCGGAGACCAAAGCGATCGTGAGGGAGAAGCCATCCCTCGTGCAGTGTCCGCTCCGAGCCTCGCTTGTCTCGCCGAATCGTTTTTTTTGACCCGCACACTTTCACACACATCACGCAAGAAATGTCGACGTGCGGCGCCACGCGCGGAACATCAATTCAGCGCTTTGCTTGGCTTTATTTTTGGGTCCAGCCTGGCCCGCCAATAACCCCGCAGAGTTACTGGCAAGGCAAGACGCGTAAAATCTTGATCTTCGTGTTCGCGCTGCCTGGCGCCGGATACGCGACGCTGCCGTCCGGAAACGGCTTCATCTCTTGGTAGCGATTGTTGAGCACGGGCACGTTGATCGGTTGGCTGAGCGCGGCGCCCGTCGCTGCATCGAGCACTTGGACGTAGAGTTTGCGATTCGGAGACTTCGGCGTGAGATCGCCTGCCGCGGTCGAAGTATCCCACGCCGCGAGCAAGTGCGACGCGCCGTATTGCGTCAAGTGCGGCGCGCGATCATTCAAGCCGGAGTCGCTCGCGAGCGTGATGTCTTTGTCGGGTGCGCCGCTCGTGAAATGGAGCAAGTGCACGTCGGCCAAGCCGTCCATATTCGGGGTTTGGCCAGCGCGAATGTCGCTGGTCGTGAGCCAATATCCAGCGCCAGCTCCGAGCGTGATGTTGCCCATATTCGAATAGTAGAGATCGAGCGGCTCAATCGTCGTCGTGCGCGGCGCGAACGCGAGCCGGCCGGATTTGCCGCCGGTCGGCGCGTCGTTCTTGCACAC
>DATATR010000484.1:0-23241 GCA_036268695.1 Polyangiaceae bacterium
TCGACACGGCGACGGCGCCCGGACCGACCGCGCCGAGTCCTTGAGGTCGAGTCCTCGCTACAGATATCGCGGTTCGGTACTTGCCGGAGCAGCGCGAGTAAGGCACCTTCCGCGTTCGACGGCTCATGGCTACGCCGCACGCACCCAAGCTCTCGTTCGTGATCCCGTTCATGAACGAAGAAGCCACGCTCGAGGAGCTCTACGCGCGCATCAGCGAAGCGGTGACCCCGACGCTCGCGCCGTCAGAGACATTCGAAGTGATCTTCATCGACGACGGCAGCACCGATCGTTCGGTCGCCGTCGCGGAGCGATTGGTTCAGGCGCACGCGCAAGTCAGCTTGCTCGAGCTGCAGGGCAATTTCGGCAAGAGCGCGGCGCTCGCGGCTGGCTTCACCCGCGCGCGCGGCCGGATCGTATTCACGCTCGACGCGGATTTGCAGGATGATCCCAAGGAAATCCCGCGCTTCCTCGCCAAGCTGGACGAAGGCTTCGATCTCGTCAGCGGTTACAAACAGAAGCGTAACGATCCGTTTACCAAAGTCTTGCCCTCGCGCGTATTCAACTTCCTCGTGCGCCGAGCGACCGGCGTGAAGCTCCACGACGTGAACTGCGGTTTCAAAGCTTATCGGGATGTCGTGCTGAAGAACGTGCGCTTGTATGGCGAGCTCCATCGCTTCGTGCCCGTGCTCGCGCATTGGAAGCGCTTTCGCATCGGAGAAATTCCGGTCGAGCATCACGCGCGCAAATTCGGCGCTTCGAAATTCGGTGGCGGGCGCTTCTTCCGCGGCTTGATGGATTTGCTCACCGTAGTGTTCTTGCTCCGCTACGGGCGGCGGCCGGCGCATTTCTTCGGCGCGCTCGGCTCGCTCACGCTCTTGGTGGGTTTGATTTTATTTGGTTATCTGTGCGTCATTTGGCTGCAAGGGCAATCGATCGGGCATCGGCCCTTGTTGATTTTGGCAGTGCTCTTGATCGTCGTCGGAGTGCAAATCTTGGCGACTGGGCTGATCGCGGAATTGATCGTGCATTTGGCGCGCACCGAGTTGCCCTACGTGCTCAAGCGCGAAGCCGAGCACACGCCGCGCGAAATCGAAGAGCGCGTGGTCGCGATCCGCTCGTGAGTGACACCCGGGCGCGCTCCGCTCAATTGCGGACGCTGCGCGTGCCTGGCACGAGATCCGGGCGCAGAAAAGAGAACTCGTAGCCGCTCTTCGATTCGTGAAATGCGTGGTAGCCGGCTTGCTCCAAGCTGTTGACGGCGGTTTGCGTCACGTCCAGCGGAACGCCCGAGCGATGGTGATGAAACTCGATCAAGATCTGAGGGATCGCGAGCCCGCTGCCGAGCACGTCGGCCAAAACGCCGTACTCTGCGCCTTTGATCGTGACCGAGCTCATTCAGAATCGTTCGCAAACGAAACACCGGTACTTCGATCGTGCCGGTCCCGACGTTGCCGCTCTCCAGCATGGTGTGCGAAACGTGAGTCGGATCCTTTGGCGTGCCGTCGAAATCCGCGATTCCTCAAGGATGAAATAAGAAACGCTCGGGCAAGACCTGGGTTTTGACCCACTCGATCGAACGCGGCGTTGGATCGAATGCGTGCACCGTCACACCACGCGCGGCGATCAACGCTTGATCGAACGAGACATCGCAGGCAACGCCAAACGAATACACGACGGCGTCTTGATCAAGCCAACCGGGCAAACCGCGTAGCCGCCGTATTCCGTGCCCAAAGCGAGCTGCTCGCATTCGACACGTTGCGCCAGCCGAACGCGCGGCTTGCGCAGGGGCTTCAATAGTCGTTCGATGAATGAGCCCATGAACTGCTGGCCTTTAGCATGTCGTGGGCACCCGCTTCAACGTCGCTCAGGCGTACTCAAACGTCCTCAGGCGTACTCGAGAAATCGGTACGGTGGATTGGCGCGAGAATTTGAATTGCACGCTAGCGCGCGAAGCGCTTGAGCACTGCCCAAACCACGATGTCCGCGCACAATGATGCCGCGCGCGACGCGACGGCAACCGCCAGCGCCGGCGCGCTGCCGAGCACCGGCGCGAGACTCAAAGAAAGAATCGCTTCACGCACACCGACGCCGGCCGGCGCTGCGAGCGCGACGAAGCCGCCCACGGTCGCGAGCACGTACAGCCCGCACGTGGAAAGTGCGACCGCGAACTCTGCTCCGAATGCGTGCGTCAGTAAGATGCCGTGCGCCGCCCAGGAGCACCAATAAAAAAAATGGGCAAATGGCAAGGAAAACGGCAGAAGTGGGCCGCTCCCCGGCGCCTTGAGCACGCGCACGAAGAAGCTCGGTAAGCGCGCGCGATCGACGAACGAGAGCGCGCTCAACGCGAACGCAAACCCGATCACGATCGGCACGGCCCACGCGCCGAGCAGCGCCGTGAGCCCACTCTGCGCCGGCAATGCCCAGAGCGAAGCAAAGCCGAGCGCGCCGCCAACCGCGGTCCACGACAACATCTCGAGCCCGACCGAGCTGCCGACCGCGACCGCAGGCACGGAGAGGCGCGCCGCTCCCGCCATGCGCACGACCGGCAAGCCGACCATGCCTGGTGTGTAACGAGCGAGCTGCGAATCCATGTACAAAGAAAGCGCCGGGCCGCGCGGCACGCGCTGCGACGTCATCCGTTCGATCAGGGCGATCCAACCGCGGCCTTGAATCAAGCAGCCAAGCGCGAGCGGCACGATCGACGCGAGCGCCCAACGAAGATCGAGCGAGACGCGATTTCTTTGCCAACGCGCGGCCAAGCTCCACGCCGAATAGAGCACGAAGCCGAGCGCGATCAGCATCAACAGCGGCTTCAAACGCCCGAGCCCGAGCTTGCTCGGCGCGGCTTTGCTTGGGGCGCTCGGCTCGTTCGGCCGCGCGGGCTCGCGAGGCGCGTGCTCGCTCAAAGCTGCCAGTCGCTCTCGAGTTGCTTGTTTTGGCTCGGGTCCGCGCCGCGCTTCAGCAGCGCGAATTCGCCGTTTCGCTTGATCACGCCGTAGCGGCCGCTGTCGAGCGCGGCTTTGAGCGTCTGGTGAGTGTGCGAGAGCTTCAGCTCCCGACTCGACGCGAGCACGTAGTCTGCGTCGTGCGGGCCTTGGCGCATCGTGTACATGCGCACGCGCGACGAGACGTGCGGCCCGATCGTTTCGGTCGCGGCGACCGAGGCGTCTTTCGGGATCAGGCTCGCGAGCGACATCAAGCGGTCGTAACGATCGCGCTCGGCGTTCGACCAACTGAAATCGATGAAGTTGTAACCGCCCTTGAACGAGTTCGGGCGACGCGGGAACGCGCCGTAATTATAAGTGAGCACGAGCGACGCGCAGACCATGGTCGCAGCCGCCGCACGCATGCGCTCGGGCCCGAAATCCACGCCCTTGCCGATCGCTTCGAGCGCGAGCGGCACGGCCAGGAACAAATACGGCGCCCAGTGCATCACGTAATGAAACGAGAACAGCACCGGCGGGTCGTAGTTGGTGACGAGTAGCGTGAGCAAAATGCCGGGCACGAACGCAGCCCACAAATACCAGCGTCTTGCCGGTAAAAACGCGACTGGCACCAAGAGATGCATCACGTAAGTGATCTTTTTCTCGATCACGAGCTTCTGCAGCACGAAGAGCGGATTCGTGATCAGGGTTTTGATCACGCTTTTGTAGCCCTTCTCGCCGTCCGCCCAGAGATCCTTGTACATGTTCGGGTACCACCACTCGCCGGCCTCATCCATGACGTGGAAGCGCAGGTACACGAAATAGACGAGCGCGACGGCGGCAATGATCAGCCCCGGTTTCGAGCGGTGACCCGTGAGCAACAAGAAGCCGCCGATCACCGCGACCCCGATCGGAACGTCTTCGCGCAGCAAGAGCGCGGTCGCGGTCGCGAGCCCACAGATGACCCATTTGCGGGTTTCCGCCGCCCAGACCAACAAAAATAAAAAGAACGCCGCGATCGGCACGTTCTGGAACTCGGAGAAGTTCGCCGAGTGCATCGGGTAATAGCAAAGGAACGCGAGCACGATCGCGAGCGCCATCCACTCCGATACGTGCCGGCGCGCGAAGCCGTAGAGCGGCAATGCGCTCGCGCCGAGCAGCACCGATTGCAAGACGAGCAACGTCTCCGGTCGCGGCCACAGCGCGTAGATCGGCAAAAACAGGTAGGTGCCGAACTTGGCGTGGTTTGCCAAATATTTCCCGGGCTCGGTCGGGAAGACGACCGTGCTCTCCAGGATTTTGCCGTGCAGACCGCCGTAAATCAGGTTGTTGTTGATCGAGAGATCGAAGTTGTGAGTTCTGAGCTTGAAGTGCCAGCGCACCAAGTAAAAGCTCATGAACAAGGCATAGGCGAAGGCGCAGGCTAGGACGGCAACGAACGGCCCTTTGCGCTTCAGTTGCTCCGGCAGTTGCTCGCCGATCCCACGCCACCATTCGCGCACGGATGCCGGCGCCGAAGCGAGCGCGCGAATGAGCAGGGTCTCGACGAACAGCGAACCCACGAGCACCACCAGCAAGAGCGCTTCGTAGTGGCTCTGCCAGGGTTTGAAGCGAAACACGACGGGTAAAATCGGCAGCGCGATCAACGGCGACAGAAACCAGGCCCACTCTTCGGCGAGTTTCCACGAGAAGCGCTGACGCCAGAGCCACGCGAGCAGCGCCGCGCCAATCGCGCCGCCGAGCGCGAGCCCGCCGACGAAGCTCCACACCAACGACATGCGCTGATCCGGCGAATCGAGCGTGTTGTTCTCCAAGAAATCGGGCAACCAACGCGAGTGAAAGGCGAATTGCCACCAAATCAGCGCGGCCGCGCCGAGCAGCGCGGAGATGGTGAGTACGCGGCTGCCGATCGCCCAGCGATCTTCTGGCGGCGGCTCGGGTCGATCGAGTCGCGCCGGTCGGCGTTCGCTGTCCGGCTCGTCTTCGCTGTCGGGCGCGTCGTCATCGTCCGAAGCTTGGTCGCGCGGATCCGGTTCGGGCGCGGGCGGCGCGTCGCGCTCGGCGGGTGTGGCGGCGGTTACCGGCGCGGGCTCGACTGGCTCCGCTGCCGCAGCCTGGCCCACCGCCAAGTCCTTGTTTTCCGGCTCCTGCCCGGTCATCGGCCGAGGGGCATACCACGAGATGGCACCGGCTGGCGCCTCCTCGGACCGCCGCGTACCTTAAGAGGAGTGAGCCTTCGCGTTCTGTTTCGGGTCCTGCCGATCGCGGCGCTGGTTTTGACAGGGCAGCCGGCACACGCCCAATTCAATCCGCAAGGTCGGAGCAAGAAGCCGAAGCCCGCGGCTCACTCAACGACGCCCGCTACGCGGCCCGCTCGAGCCAAACCCGCGTCCGCGCCCGGCCCGTCGGCTGCGACGAGCTCGACGTCTGCCGACACGGACAGCTCGAAACACCCGAAGCCAGACAGCAAAGGCCCGGGCACTGCGGCGCTGATCCAGCGCTACATGGGCATCGTGCTGTCACAGCCCGGCGCAGATTTTCCGCTGCAGCGCTTGATCGAGCTGTACCGCGAGCGCGACGGCCAGCTCGACGGTTTGATCGCCGAGCTCACGCAGCGCGCCGAAGCCGGCGGTGCGACGCGCTACGCCGCACTGGTCGCGCGCGCCGGCATCGAAAAGCTCGAAGGCCGCGCGGACCGCGCGCGCGCCGCCTACGAACGCGCGATCGGCGAAGATCCCAAAAATCCGATCGCCGTGGTCGCGCTCGCGCGCATGTTGAACGAGCGCGGCGAGAAGAGCGACGCCCGTGCCCGCTTCGAACAAGCCCTACCCGCGCTCAAAGACGACGCGGATCGCGAACAAGTGCTGCGCACGCTGCTCGGCCTGTGTCTCGATTTGAAAGACTACGACGCCGCCAAGCGCTACCACGATGAGCTCGTGAAGCGCGCGGGCGGTTCGTTCTTCGTGCGCGCCGAGCTCGGCCGAGAGCTGCTCGCGCGTGGCGCGTACGAACGCGCGGCGGCCGAATACAAGACCGTCGTGCGTGCGGCGGCGGGCGACAACCGCGTGCTCGCGCCCGCCCTGCGCGACTACGGCAAAGCGCTCGAAAAATTGGGCAAGACGGACGAAGCTTTGACGCAGTTTCGCCGCGCGCTCGATCTCGCCGGCGAATCCGGCGTGCGTCGTGAAATCGAGCAAGCCATCGTCGAGACGTATCGGCAAAGGGATCGCCTACCCGAGCTGATCACGGAGCTCGAAAAGAAGAACAGCGCGCGCGCGGATGATTTGCGCACGCTCGGCGCGCTGTACGAGGAAACCGGACAAGTCGAAAAAGCGCTCGCGACCTATCGCCGCGCGCTCGCCGCGGACAACAAGGATCTGGCGACGCATTTGAAGGTCGTGCATTTGCTCGAAGTGCGCGGCGATCTCGAACAAGCCATCACCGAATACGACGCGTTGATCCGCGCCGCACCGCGCAACCCGGATTTCGTGTTTCAATTGGCGGAAGCCCTGATTTCACGCGGCGATCGCAAAAAGGCGCTCGCGCGATTGCAAGAACTCGAAGCGCGCTCGGGCAACGACGAAGAAACGCTGGCGGCCCTGGTCGACTTTTACGAGCGCGTCGACGAAAAAGATCGCGCGATGGCGCTCTTGCAACGCTTGGCGGGCAGCGCGAGCGCGGATCCCGAACACTTGGTCGAGCTCGGCGCGCGCTATTGGCAAGACGGCGACAAGAAAAAGGCGCTCGCCACTTGGCTTCGGATCAAAGTCGTCGTGCCCGATCGCGCGCGCGCACTCGCCATGCTCGGCGACATTTACCTCGAACACGACATGCCGAAGGAAGCGCTGGCCGCGCTGTCGGAGGCCGCGAAGCTCGCGCCGAAACAGCTCCGTTATCGCAAAGCGTACGCGCTCGCGCTCGAACGCACGACTTCCGACGCGAGCACGCGCGAAGGCAAGACCGAACAATTCGATGAAGCGCGCAAGATCTGGGAAGAGCTGATTCGCGACGCGGGCAGCGATCCGAACCTCGCGCGGGAAGCGCGCCAGCACATCGTCACGCTCTACAGCTTGGAGGGTCAGCTCGGGCAGCGCGTGCCGGGCCTCGAGCGGCGCTTGGCACAAAATCCGCCTGATTTGGAGGCCGGGCGCTTATTGGCCGAGGCGCACCTCAGACTGCGCCGATATGCGGACGCCGAGCACGTGCTCACGCGCGTGATCCAAAATGCACCTGGAGACGTCGAGAGCTTGAGCTCGCTCGAGCGCGTGCTCGTGCTGGAACATAAATTGCGCGACGCGATCAACGTGCTCGACAAACTCACCGCGGCCGATCCCAAACGCGCGCGCGAATACTTCCAGCGCATGGCAAGCTACGCCGCCGAGCTCTATCAAGACGACGAAGCCGTGCGCTACGCCGCACGCGCCGTCGAACTCAGCCCGGATGACGCCGAGGGTCACAAGAAGCTCGGTGAGATGTATCGAAAGCGCCAGGACATTGCCAAATCGATCAGCGAGTTCCGGCAAGCAATCAGCAAGAACGAGCGACTGTTCCCGGTTTACCTCGAGCTCGCCGAGCTCTTACTCGGGCAAGGCGAGACGGACGACGCGGACATGCTGCTCCGGCGCGTGATCCGCGCGTCGCCGGACGAAGAGCTCGTGAGCCAAGCCGCGCGGCTCAGCATGCAAGTGAACCTCGGTCGCGGCACGCTCGAGTCGCTCGAGCACGATCTCTTGCCGCTGGCGCTGAACAGCCCAGAGCGGCCGGTTTACCGCCAATTATTGCTGGAAGTGTACGGCGCACTGACCTATCCGCTGCTCGAGCGCGAAAAGAGCGACGACCCGAAAGAAGCCGACGCCGCGCGGGCCGCGCTCGATCGCATCGGCGAGCGCGCGGTGAAGCCGCTGCTCGATGCGCTCGGCGACGCGCGCGCCTCCGAGCAAGAAGTGGCCATCACGCTACTTTCGCACGTGCAGAACAAGAGCGCCGGGCCCACGCTGTTCTCGTACGCGACCGGCTCGGCCGACGGCGAGCTCCGCGCGCGCGCGATGATCGCCGTCGGCATGCTGCGCGATTCGGCGCTCTTGCCACGCTTCGAAAGTTTGTTGGTTTCTTCCGGCCATGCCACGGCGGAAGAATCCGATCCTGTGCTCTTGGCCGCGGTTTGGAGCGTCGCGCGGATGCGCGCGCCGCGCGCAGAAAAATTGCTCGGCGAGCTCGCCAATAGCGACGCGCCCGACGTGAGCGCGCTCGGTGTGGTCGGGCTCGGGCTATTGGGGTCACGCTCGGGCGCAGCGATCGCGACCAAGATCCTGCGCCAGGGCGAAGCTTCGCCGCTGCCGCGCGCCGCCGCGGCGTTCACGCTGGCCGAGCTCAACCAAAAGAGCGAAGAATCGACGCTCGTCGAGTTGACTGAAGCACCCGATCCGACGCTCGCGTCATTGGCCGTTTTGAGCCTAGCGCGGGTCGGATCGCCGCGCGCGCCGCGGGCGATTGCCGATCGTTTGACGAGCTCGGACTTGCTCGTGTCGCGCGCCGCTGGCTTTGCCGCGCTCGTCTACACGAGCGGCGCATATCACAAACCGAAGGAGCCGTTGCCCGCGCCAGACGGCGCGCTGAGCGTGCGCGCGCTGCTCGAAAATTTGCGACCGACGAACTACTCGAGCGCCGAGCGCTTGAACGCACTCGAAAAATTGTCGAGCGTGCTTTCGTCGGCGTTCGCGCGAGCAGCCGCGGTTTCGCCGGAACGCGCGCGCACGGTCGCCGACTTGTTGGTCGTCGATCCCGGAAAGTTGCCGTTCGCGCCGCTGACCGCGGACGCAGATTTTACGCCCGCCGAACGCGAGCGCATCGTCTCGCTCGCGCGCGAGCTCGGCGCGGTGCTGGTGCCGACGTTTGCCGCGCTCGCGCGTCACCCCGCGCCGGAAGTCCGGCTCAGCGCGCTGCGCTTTCTCGCGCACCGCACGGAGCCCGCGGCGCAAGCAGCCGTCGCCGGCGCGCTCGAGGACGAGCTGACCTCGGTACGTCGCGCTGCGCTCGCGGCGCTCGACCCGAGCGACAAAGCAGCGAAGAGCGCCGTGATCGCGCTGCTCAAGAACGAGTCGGATTGGGCGCTGCGCGCGAGTGCGGTCGAGACTCTCGGCCGCATCGCCGCGGGTTCACGCGATCCTGAAATCGTCGCCGCACTGGTGCAAAGCGCGACCAAGGAGCCGTTCGCGATCGTGCGCGAAGCTGCGCTGCCGGCGCTCGTCGCAGTCGATCCCGCCGAGGCCAAGCGCATTCTCTCGGCCGTCCATGACAGCGACCCGGAACCCAGGGTAAAAGCTCGAGCTCAGGCTTTGCTCGAGCGCCTTCGATGATTCTCGGACTCCGTTTCAGGCCAAACTACGCGCTCGCGCTGATCGGCGCGGGCTCGGTTTTGAGCTGCCACGACTTGGACGGGTTCAATACCAAACCCGGCTACGCCTATTGCGGATCCATCGTCGGCACTCAAGCGCTCGATTTCCAAGCTGGGTTCGTGCCCGAAGGCCAACCGCCCGAGCTCGCCATCGCGCTGACCTTGGATACCGACAAGCTGACGAGCTTGCCTGGCATCTTGACCAGCAACGATGCCCAGAACGGCCTCTGCTCGAGCACTGGCCAGCCGCTGTTTCAAGACGCGCCGCTCCGCGCAATTCCCGAAGTCGATCACGACGCATTGAGCACGCTGAGCTTCGGTGAAGGTCACGTGCACGATTTTTTTGCGTGGGTCGATTCCACGTGCCAAGGCACGATGGTTGCCGTGGTCTCGTTGATGAAAGACAACCAAGTCGAACTGCGACTATTCAAACCGATGCGCCTACCGCCACCCGACGCCGGGCCGGCCGAGACGCCCGGGTTTGCCATGTTTTCGCTGAGCGCGCGCCAGCGCTCGGTGGCCGGGGAAAGCGCCGAGGCATTCAAGGTGAGCTGTGGGTTCTGATTTACTGGTGCTCGGGATCGAAACTTCGTGCGACGAAACCGCGGCCGCGCTCGTGCGCTCGGACGGCAGCGTCGTGAGCGACGCGGTGCACAGCCAAATCAAACTGCACGCACCTTACGGCGGAGTCGTGCCGGAGCTCGCCTCGCGCGATCACTTGCGCAACGTGCGGCCGGTGATTCGGCAAGTGTTCGAACGCGCGCAAATCGAGCCGTCCGCGATTTCCGGCATTGCCGTCACGTGCCGTCCCGGCCTCACTGGGGCGCTCTTGGTCGGCGTGCAAACCGCGAAGGGCCTCGCCTTCGCGCTCGACAAGCCGATCGTCGGCGTCGATCACTTGGTCGGCCATCTACTCGCGGTGTTCCTCAAATTCCCGAACATGCCCGAGCAAGCGCCGCCGGAATATCCGTTCATCGCGCTGCTCGCTTCCGGCGGGCACACGGCGATTTATCGCGTGGCTGGGCCCGATCTTTCACAGGTCCAAGAGCTCGGCGCCACGCGCGACGACGCGGCCGGCGAAGCCTTCGACAAAGTCGCCAAATTGCTCGGCCTCGGTTATCCGGGCGGTCCGATCATCGACAAGCTCGCCAAAGACGGCCATCCCGAAGCGATCGAGCTGCCTTGGCCGATGCGTCGCAAAGGCTCGCTCGAGTTCAGCTTCTCCGGCCTGAAGAGCAACATGCTGCGCTGGGTCACCGACCACGGCTTGCCCGGCGACGATCAACGCCTGCGCGATCTGTGCGCCGCATTCCAACGCCGCGTCGTGGATACGTTGATCTGGAAAGCGCTCGAAGCGACCGAAGCCGAAAACATTCGCACGCTCGTGCTTGCCGGCGGCGTCGCGGCGAACCGCGAGCTGCGCGAACGCTCGACCGCGCAAGCAGCCGAGCGCGGCATCCGCGTGGTCGTGCCGCCGTTCAAAGCCTGCACCGACAATGCTTCGATGATCGCCTACGCCGGCATGTCCCGGCTCGCACGCGGCGAAAACGACGCGCTGACGATCGAGACCAGCCCGCACACTTCACTGCCGCAAAGCACCAAAAAAGGCCGCGGCCGCCGCGAGCCCGCGCGCCGCGCCGCGCCGTAACGCGCGCTCGTCGCCGATTTCGCGGGACCAACTCGAAACCGAGTCGACGCTCAGCCTTTGTGAGACTTCGAGCTCGACCCGACTTTGCCGTCGCTCTTGCCCGATCTGCCGGCGCTCTTTTTGGTCTCGCCGCTTTTGCTCTCACCGCTTTTGGTCTCGCCGCTCTTGCTCTCGCCGCCGCCCGAGCCTTCGCCGATCAGGAACTCGACGTAGTCGCGACGCAAGCGCACGCGATATGCGGGCACCGAGTCACGGAAATGAAAATCGATTTCGGCGCCTTGCGTGCGGTTGAGCGTGCGCACATTGGCGATGCGGTTGTCGCGCTTGGAGATGCCGGCGCCTTGCTCCATCAGTTTGTGGCCCGGGACGAGCACGGTGAAGCCAGTCGGCAAGAGCGCACCTTCGATTTTGCCGCCCGGGCCGTCGAGGCGCAGGCGATAGATCGTCGGGGAGTGCAGTTTGCCGTGACCCCACGGTGTGGTGTCGGTCTTCTGCGCTTTGTCCTCGCCCTTGCTCGATTTGGCGTCGGCTTTTTCCGCCGCTTCGTCCGAGCCTTCGTCAGAGAACGACTCGTCCGCGGCGGATGCGACCACGGGCGCGCCGCTCGGATTCGCTTTCGCGTCGGCTTTTTCTTGCGCTTCGACGGCTTCGGGCGAGCCGGGCGGCGGCGCGAGCGGCGCAGGTTCCATCGTCGCCATCGGCGTCGGGCCGAACAGCGGCACGTTCGCGGTGGTCGCGCCGGGCGCATTCGGATCGGCTGCGATCGGAGCTGCCGAGAGCGGCGCGCCGGTCGACGGCGGTGCCGCGGTGACGACCGCGGGCGCGTTCGTCGCTTGTGCGCCGGGCGGCGCGGACGCCGAACCGTGATGCATCGCCATCGCCGCGACGGACGCGACGAGCACGGCACCCCCAACCCCCAAGATTATTTTCTTTTTGGGTAGCTGCGCGATTTTCGGCGCCGTCGCCACGTCGCTCGGCGTCGCCTGCGACTGCGGGCGCAAACGCGGACCATCGACGCTCTTCGAGCCGTTCGGTGCGGGCGCGGTGGTACGTCGCGGCGCTTCTTTCTCACCGCGCTTGGCAGCTTCGAGCACTTTGCGACTGGCGCCTTTGAACAAGTCGCCCATGCCGTGCGCGGCGCGCGCCGAGAAACGAGCGAGGGCGGCGCTCGCGGTTTTCGCGGCTTCACCCGCGTTGGCCGCGGCTTCGCCGAGTCGACCGCGGAACGCTTCGGCGTCCGCGTCGTCTTCGTCTTCGCTGTCCGCGTCGTTGTCGACGGCGCTGACGTGCGCGTCGGTGGTCACGGATTTGGCTGGAATTTTGAAGCCTCGGGGGGCGGCTTCGCCGCCGAGCGCGGTCACGCTCGGTTCCGGCGTGCTGTCTTCGCTGCCCGCGAAGCGCAACTGCACGACGAGTTGCGGCACGCGCGTTTGCGGATCGATCGCGACGCTCACGCCGTCGATTTGCGCTTGCCTTCGCCCGCCCGCTTCGAGGTCTTCGACCTCGAGCCTACGCCCGACTTTGAGGAACTCGAGGTTCGACCCGACTTGCACTTTCTCGCTGCCAGCCTCGCGCACGCGCGCTTTCATCGGCGAACCGAGGCCATCGATGTGCAAGCGCACGCGCGAGCCGACTTCGGCTTTCGAATCGTCGACCGCGGGTTCGTCTTGATCTGCCGGCGCAGCGCCGTCGCACAAGTCGCGCAGCGCGCCCACGCTGCTCGAATCGAGCGCGGTGAATTCGACGCCGAATTCGCCGCCGCGCGTGCCCTCTCGGCGCCAAGCCACTCGACCCTCGACCACGATTTCGCGCCCGGCGTCTTCGAAGCGGCACACGAGCGGCGCGCCGTTCTCCGGCAAATAGGCCGTGCGAAGGTGCATCCCGCGCGCGCTCACGTCGACCGCTTCGGCCTCGAACGCCGGAATGCCGGGCTCGTTGCCGCACACTTCGACCAGGGTTTCGACCCGCACGCGCCCCGCGCCCTCGGCGCGACGTTCTTGGATTTCGGTCATGGCTGCCTCCGGCGGGAACGAAGCCAGCGTGGCCAGATTCCCGCGTTCCGTCCCGAGTAAGTCGGCGGCGGCGTTTGGGCCAAGTTTTGCACCGCGTCGAAGCGCGCTCGCCGCCGAGCGCATCCGTGCTCGCGATTTGTCTGCAGCGATGTGGACATTCGCCCGAAGGCTGACCGAATATGCGGCGATTCATGGCCCTGACGGTCGTGGTCCGCTCCGGGGACCTCAAGTCTCAGGCGACCATCACCTTCGACGCGCCGCGCATCGTGATCGGTCGGGGTGACGGTTGCGAAATCCGCTTGCCGGATCCGAGCGTCAGTCATCGCCACGCCTCGATTCGCCAGCGCGGCACCGATTACGTCGTGATCGACGAAGGCAGCAGCAACGGCACCTTCGTCGGCCCCGTGCGGCTCTCGCCGCAGGCGCCGCGCGTGATCCGATCCGGGGACTTGGTGCGCGTGGGACGGATTTGGCTCGAGCTCACCGTCGCGCAAGTTTTGCCGACGCAAAACCCCGGACTCATCACCAAAGAGATCGCGCTCGCGCTGGTTGCGAGCTCGCTTTCCGCCGAAGGCGAGCTCGCCGCGCCGCGCGTGTTCGTGAGCGCAGGCCCGGATCTCGGCAAAGAGCTTCTGCTCGCCGAGTTCGATCGCGCCTACGCGCTCGGGCGCTTGCAAAGCGCAGATTTGCCGCTCAGCGATCCGGACGCGTCGCGCCGGCACGTCGAGTTGATTCGCCGTGGCACGCAGCTCTTCGTGCGCGATCTCGGTTCGAAAAACGGCGCCACTCTGTCCGGCACGCGACTCGAGCCGAGCCGCGACACGCCTTGGCCGAACGGCGCGGTGCTCGCGTTCGGCGCGAATGAATTCGGCTTCGAAGATCCGGTGCTGGCCGCGCTCGGCGAAATCGAAGCCGGCAGCGACGAACAAATGCGCGACGACGACTCGATCGATCCGCCGAACGTCGCAGCCCGCGCCGAAACGACGAGTAGCGCGAACGCCGAGCGCGGCGCAAAAACGCCGCCGTTCGACGTCTCGAACAGCGACGCACCGATCGCCGAAGTGCCGAAACGCGCCACCCCGGCCAACAAAAAAAATCAGGGCTTTCGCGCGGTCGACGTCGTGATCGCGTTGGTCGCGCTGATCGTCATCGGCTTGAGCCTAGTCGGTCTCAGCTGGCTGTTTCGATCGCCTTAGAGTTGCTCCCCGCAGGGGGGCTGGACTTAAAGTCCTGTTCGCGAGCGCCGGACCGCACACAGCCGCCCAATTTAGGGAGCATCCGATTTCGGCCCCTCGTCGTAAGCCCGCGGACGATACTTCTTCTGCACACCGCCATTCGCCGCGCCGTTGTAGACGATGTCGCTCGCGAGGTACGCGAGCCAGCTGCCAGGATGTGCGTCGGAGAGCGCGAGCAATTCGTCTTTGTGCGTGTCGATCGCTTTTTCGTCCCACGCGCACTGCAGCGCGAGCGCGATCAAATTGAGATCGTTCGGCGCGAGCTCGAAACCAGCGACGTAGTGCGGCCAAGCTTCTTCGGCGCGATGCAAGCGACACAGCGTATCGCCGTAATAGATGTGCGCCATCGGCCACTTTGGCGCGAGCTGCATGGCCACGGCGTTGATTTTCAGGCGTTCATCGAGCTCACCGCGCGCGCCGAGCATCACCGAATAATTGAGCTGCGCCTTCGCGCTCCGCGGCACCGCTTTGTGCGTCGCGCGCCAGAAAATCAGGTCGTCCGTGTAGTCGAGCGCATGCCAGCGCCCGGCAAACGCTTGAAAGCCGAGGAACGCGATCACCACGCCGCGGCCCCAAGCCGCGCGCAGGTGCACGAGCCGCGTGCACACGACCGCCAAAATGCAGGCCGTGCCGAACACGGGCAAATACCAAAATCGCTCCGCGCGGATCGTGGGCAAGAGCACCGGAATGTTCGAGTGCGGGAAGTACGCGACTGGAAACCAAACCAAGCCGATCGCGAGTAGCGCGAGCGCGCTCTGCCGCTCGTCGATCGCGGCGGGTGGATTGGTTTGGGTGGCCACGTGAGCTCGCACGCGTGCCTCGCGCAGCATGCTCAGCACCCAAATCACGATGCCGGCGATCGGCGGCACGAGCAACATCACGCCGCCGATGATGCTCTCGGGGAAAAAGACTTTGTCCGGAATCGGTTCTTGCGGAGCCGAGTAGTCGCCGCTCAAGGTCCACGGAAACAAGACTTGGCCGAGGCCGCGCGCGTACACGCGCAGCGCGCCGGCCACGCGATGCGGCAAGTCCGCGTCGACGAGCGGGTTATTGACCGGGTCGTGCGGCAATTGCGGCTGCTGGAACCAGCGTAAAAACGCGGCCAGCGCGCGTGCCAAGGTGCCGGCTTCGGCCGGCAATGCCGCGCCCGCGTTGACCGGCGTAGCGACCGGGAAAAAATGATGGCGAAACGAGGTGTACGCGATCAGCGCGAGCGCCGAAGCCACGAACGCGAGCGCCGCGCGCAACACGCGCAGCGGCTTGTGTGGATGAAAGATCGGCGCGCTGACGAGCGCGACCCACGGCACGAGCGGCACCGCGACGAGCGCGCTCTCCTTACTGAACAAGCCGAGCAGCACGCACACGAAGACGGCCAGCGGCATCAGCGCGAGCCCGCGCTGCAAATAGACGAGCGCGCCGATCACGAACAGGCCGCCGAATACGTCGGCAATGCCGACCACGCCGGTGACGGCTTCGGTGATCACGGCGGAAGCGAGGAAGATCGCGCCCGCCAGCCAGGAAGTGTCGCGCTTTCGCGTCAGCGCGAACACGAAGCCGGCGACGAGGCAAGCGTTGACGGCGTGCACCACGACGTTCACCCAGTGATGCAAAAAGGGACGATGGCTGATGAACCAGAGCGCGCGCCAAACCAAGTCCGGCAGCGGACGATACGAACCGATGCTGCGGTCGGGCGGCAGCCCCCAAAAATCCCGCGTGAACGCATGCAGGAAGGAACCCGCTTGCCCGTTGACATAGGGATTGGCGAGCAGCGCCTCTTGCTCGTCGAAGATGTAGTTCGAGAGCGGGCTGCGCACGTAGACGAGCACGCTCGCCACGAGCGCAGGAGCGAACGCGGTCAAAAACTTTGGATCTTGCTGGCTGAAGTACGCCTTCAGTCCGACATACCAAGCTTCGAGCCGATCGCGCGCGGTTCGGCGCGCAGGGTGCGGACGCCGGTCGTCGGGGCTGGGAAGCGATGCGCCGTTCATGAAACTCGACGGCGCTCGTTCTAATGCCGGTCGAGCGAAGTCTCAATCGCTCTTGGCTCGACACGGGCGACGAGCGCGATGATAACTTGCGCCGAGCATGCCGGAACCGGAGCGCTTCGACGGTTGCGAAGTCGTAAAGCGACTGAGCACTGGGCCAATCACGGATCTCTATCACGTGGTTCAGGAGCCGCTCGGCCGCCCCGCGTTTTTGAAGGCGCTCGGCTCGAGCATTTTGCCGTCTTCGCCGTTCGCGGCTTCGCTCGAACGTGAGGCGCGCCTGCTCGCCGAGCTCGATCACGCCAATATCCCGAAAGTCTACGACTTCGTGCGGCGCGGCGAGCGGATGTGGCTCGTGCTCGAATACGTGGACGGCGTTTCGCTCGCTGACGTGATGAAGAAATCGCGCAAGCTGCCCGAGCCATTCGCCTGCGCGGTCGCGCTCGAGCTGTGCCGCGCGCTGGCGCACGCTCATGCGCACGGCGTCGTGCACCGCGATGTCGAACCGAAGAACGTGCTCTTGTCCAAAGACGGCAGCGTGAAGCTCGCGAACTTCAACGTCGCGTTCGACGAACGCATGCCGACCGCGCCCGAGCTGCTCGAAGGCGGCTCGGGTTACGGCGGACCTTGGTACATGTCGCCCGAGCAGATTTTGGGTGAACGCGCGGACGGGCGCAGCGATCTGTTTTCACTCGGGGTGCTGCTCTACGAGATGTTGAGCGGTGAACGGCCCTTCGACGGCCCGGACGATCGCAGCACGTCGCTGCGCATTCGCCGCGATCCGGTGCCGCCGCTGGGAAAGAAGGCGCCCGGCGTGAGCGCGGCGCTCGAGCGCGTGACCCAACGTTGCCTCGAAAAAATGCCGAGCGATCGCTTCGACTCGAGCGCAGAGGCCTGCGCGGCGCTCGAGTCCGCGGCGCGCGAGCTCGGCGCGGAGCCGACTGCACCGCTCGTGCACGACACCTTGGTCCGCGCGCGCCTGGTCGACGGCAAGCTCGAGGCCGAGCTGGGCACGCGTCGCGCGCGGCCGCGCGAAGGCGTGGGCTTTGCAGTGTCGGGGCTTTTTTTCGCGCTAGCTTTGATCGTCGGCGGTGGTGCCACGATTCAAATGTTATCGGGTAAGTCGATCAGCTCTTCGGTAGGTGCCCAGGCGCCAGGCCGTCGGCTCGAGCTGTTGCCGCGCGGGCGCGCGTTCTTGCGCGTCGTGGCACACCCCTGGGCGCACGTGATCGTCGATGGGCAAGAAGTGGAAATCACTCCGTTCGCGCGACCCATCCCGCTCGCCGTCGGCAGCCACTACGTGCGGCTCGAGCATCCCAATGCACCGGTCGAGCGGCGTACGATCGAGCTTTCGCCCGGGGAAACGCTGCTGCTCGACGTCACGCTCAAAGTGACCCAACCGAAAACCGCAGACAGCGCAACTCACGAGAACGATGCCGGCGTGGACGACTCTGGCACCCCCTGACCTACATGAGCCCACGCGAGCGGGAGCGCGAAGCGTGGCGCGAGGACGCAGCTGACGGAATCCGAGCACGTGCTCGCGTAGCCCGGGATTTCGTGGCATAAATTGAAGAGTTGTTGGGATCGTGAACGAGCTTACCCATCACGAGTCGGCTGCTCGAAACCGACCGTACACATGAGCGCCGAAGTCAAATCAGGGTCGATGCTGGGCCACTATGAGCTACTCACGCGGCTCGGTCGTGGTGGCATGGCGAGCGTTTGGGTTGCGCGCGAACGCGCGCCGAGCGGCAAGCAGCGCTTGGTCGCGGTCAAAGCGATGTTGCCGGAGCTCGCACGGCACTCGGATTTTCGCGCCATGTTCCTCGAAGAGGGGCAGATCGTGCGCAGCATCGACCACCCGAATGTGGTCAAGGTGCACGAGGTGTCGGAGGACAAAGGCATCCTCTACATGGCGATGGAGTGGGTCGAGGGCGATTCGCTCCGCACCGTGATCAAGGAAGCCAAGCGACGTCGCGCGATCCCAGCGGAGATGGCCGTGAAGATCATCGCGGACACGGCCGCGGGCTTGCACGCGGCACACGAGCTCCGCGGCTGGGACGGCGAGCTTCGGAACATCGTTCATTGCGATGTTTCGCCGCACAACATTTTGGTCGGGCTCGACGGCGTAGCCAAGCTCGTCGATTTCGGCGTCGCCAATGCGACCGCGCACAGCGTGATCGACGCCGAGGACAAGATCAAAGGCAAATTCGGGTACATGTCGCCCGAGCAAGCCTCCGCTGGCGCAGTCGATCGACGCAGCGACGTGTTCGCGCTCGGCATCGTGCTGTTCGAGCTGACCACCGGCGAACGGCTCTTTCGCGGCGATGATCCGCCGCAGACGCTCGAGCTGGTGAAGAACGGCCGGATCCCTTCGCCGAAGGAATTTTATCCGCAGTTCCCCGATCGCTTGGCGGCGATTCTCAAACGTGCGCTCGCGCGCAACGTGAACGAGCGCTACCAAACCGCCGCCGAATTCCGGGACGCGCTCGAGCACTATCTGAAGGAAGAGCGGATCATGATCTCGCACGCGGGCGTTGGGCAGCTCGTGAAGCGAGTGCTCGGTTCGCGCATCGAGCAACAGCGGCAAGCGCTGCGCGAGGCGCTCACTGTCGCGGATGGCACGATCGTGAGCGGGCTCGTGCCGGATCAATCCGCCGCGCCGGAGCGCTCGACTTCGGGTGTATCGGGACCGCGCTTCCCGGTGCCGTCGGAACCGCCGACCAGCACTTCGCAGTTTTCCAATTCGCGCACCGGCACGCCGCGGCCACAAACGCTGGATCGGCAAGAGGTTCGCAGCGGCGGGGTCTTGCCGCTGTTCGCCGCGGTCGGCGGCATTGCCGCAGCCGCGAGCGCGATTTTTTGGGTCACGCACCGACCGAACCCAGCGCCGCTCATTCTCAACAGCTCGCCGGTCGCGCCGACCGCGCAAGCCGCAACGAATGGCGCGAAAGCCAGCGATTCGAACGGGCCAACCGGCGTCAGTATCGACAGTTTGCCGATGGCCGGTGCCAATGCACCGCTCGCGCCGAACTCGACTGCGAACGCCGCAGCGCTCGCGGCCGCGGCGCACAAGGGCGCGCACCCCGACAAATCAGCGACCAAAGACGACGCGAAAAAAGATTCGGTCGAAGCGGCGCCTGCTCCGCCGCCAGCGCCCGAAGTCGCGCCGCCGCCGGATCCGCCGAAGCCCGCAGAGCCAGCGGTCGCGTTGCCGCCGCCGGATCAACGCGCTCCGCTCAACCGCGGCGCCGCGCTGACTGCATTGAGCAATGCCGCGAACAGTGCGATGGGTTGCAAGCGTCCAGATGGCCCGACCGGTTCCGGCACCGCGACGGTCACGTTCTCACCCGACGGCCCAGTGAAGTCGGTCAGCGTTTCTGCGCCGTTCGCGGGCACGCCGGTCGGGCAATGCGTGGCGAACGCGTTTCGCGGCGCGCACGTGCCGCCGTTCAGCGGCAGCGCCTTTACTCTGCCGAAGAGTTTTCAGATCCCTGATTGAGCAGCACGCGCGGGCCGTCGCCCGTGCGACCGGCGCGACGTGGCAAAGCCCAACGGCCAACTAAAACGAACCTCGCCGCTGCATCGCGCGAGCTAGCGACCGCCGCGCCAGTAGCCGCGCTCGTCCTCGAACGTGCGCGCGAGCCGGCGTTGTTCTTGAATCAATGCGCCGTAAGCTTTCGGCACGCGGACGTCGCGCAGGAACGCGGAGAAGACGTGCAGCGTGGCTTCGGCGTCGGCGGCAGCGCGGTGTGCATTTTCGAGCACGATGCCGAGCCGCTGCACGACGTCGCCGAGCGCGCGGCTCTTTTCGAGCTTCTGCAGCTCGCGCGCCCAGACCAAGGGATCGATCCACTCGACGCCTTTGCGAAATGCGGGCGGCACGTGCGCGGGCAAGCTCTCGACGCGGCCGAGCTCGGCTTGCAGCACTTTGCGATCGTATTCGGCGTTGTATGCCATCGGCACGTAGCCGTGCAGGCACTCGTAGAGCTCGGGCACGATCGCGTGAAACGGAGGCGCGTCCTTCACTTCGTCGTCGCCGATGCCGTGAACTTCGAATGCTTCTTGCGGAATCGGCCGGCCCGGATTCACGAGCCAGCTCTTCCGCTCGATCACGACGCCATCGCGCCAGAGCACGCACGCGACTTCGACCACGCGATCGTTCAGCGGATCACGACCGGTCGTTTCGGTGTCGATCGCGGCGAAGCAGAGCCCATGCACGGCGTGATCGGCCGCGAATTCGTCGAGCAAACCGGCCGCGACGATGCGCAAGAGGTGCGCAATGCCGGGATAGTGCCGGCCGCTCGGGAAACAACCGTGATCGGCGCTGACGACTCTCAAAGAGTGCCGGCCTTGGGCTTCGGCGCTTTCGCGTTGCCCTTGCTGGGCTGAGCCGAAGCGGGCGGCGCGGCGTTGTCGCTCGCGACGGCGCTCGGCGTGCCGGAAATCGCAGGGGCCGCTTCGCTTGCGTGGGGCGCGGGCGTGCCGCCGGCCATTTGGATCTCGAGCGCGACCCAATCGTCGATGTCTTCCTTGAAGTCTCCGGTGTTCTCGAACTTGCGACCGTTGATGAACACGGACGGCGTGCCCGTCAGCTCGAGCTGCTCGCCTTCTTTGCGATCGCGCGCCACGAAATCAGCGACCGCTTCGCTGTCTCGATCTTGCACGAAGCGCGTCATGTCGAGGCCGATCGACTTCGCCAAGCGCTCGACGTTCGAGGGTTCGAGCTGCTGTTGATTGTCGTACAGGGCCGCGTGCATCTCCCAGAACTTGTTCTGCTTGTACGCAGCGACGCCGGCGCGCGCAGCCTTTTCTGCGTATTGATGGATGCTGAGCGGGAAATTCTTGAACACGAAGCGCATCTGGCCTTCGTAGCGCTTGTACAAGTCGTCGAGGATCGGCCGCGCCGCGCCGCACGCGGGGCACTCGAAATCCGCGAACTCGACCAGCACGACGGGCGCGCCCTCGGGACCTTTTGCCGGCGAGTCGTCGAGCGGTACGTTTTTGATCGCGTCGGTGGAAAAGCGCGCGCGATACGCGGCTTCGATTTGCTGGCGCGTGCGGCCACGCTGCACTTGCTTGACCAGATAGCGCGCGGCGGGCGCGCACTGTTTGCACGCGCGGTTTTCCTGCACGCATTGCGCGAGGTTCACCGGCTGATCCGGACACGGCGCAAGCAGCTCCGATACGTAGCGAGACCATTCCGACTTCTCGCGACCGGTGAGCGCGGAGGTATCGACGCCGTTCAGCGTCACGTCTTTCACTTCCGCGTGCGCGGGAGCAGCTTCGGAGCTGCCCTCGCCGGGCGAGCGACAGGTCGTGAGCTGTGAATTGAAGAGGGCGACACCGATGGCCACCGCAGCCAAGCGCAGGCTGATCATTGCGGCGCCGAGCGTAGTCTCGAGTTGGTCCGCGTTGGAAGACGGATCCGGGGCGCGCTGGGTTTTGTCGCCGATTTTTCGCTTGGGCCGGACAGTTATAGGCTTTTTCTGGGGAAATCCGCGCACAAACCCAGCGCGGTGGATGGCGAAGCGCGGCCGACTCAGGTAAATCGCACACTCCTTTCATGTCGGACGTCTCGACGCCATCTTACCCGCCCGAGTCATCGGGGATGATCGCGCCGCCACCTGGCGTGCGGCGCACGATCGCGGTCGGCGGAGGTCGGGGCGGCGTGGGCAAGAGCGTGCTCGCGGCGAACCTCGGCGTGTACGTCGCGCAGCTCGGTCGTTCGGTTCTGCTGATCGACGCCGATCCCGCCGGTGCCGCGTTGCATACCGTGCTCGGCCTGGATTTGCCGGAGTCTTCCCATCGACCCGAGGCGAGCGAAGACGACGAAGAGGAAGATCTCACGCCGCTACCGACGCAGGTACCCGGACTTCAGCTGGTACCTCAAGGTTACCGCGTGGGCTCGACCACGCCGACGCTTCCCGGTCGCAAGCCGCGCTGGACGCGCCAAGTGCAGAAGCTCGACATCGACTACGTGATCATCGACCTCGGCGCGGGCACGGCGCCGGCGGCACTCGATTTGTTCTTGGCCGCGGATATCGGCATCAGCGTGGCCGCGCCCGAACCGCCGAGCGTCGAAGCGAGCTATCGCTTCGCGCGCGCCTTGTTCCAGCGCGTGATGCGGCGAATGCTCGGCAAGGATCGCTTCAAAATGCGGCTGCTCGAGCGCGCCGAAGCCGAGCTCGGACCGCTGCCGCCGCCGCAAGATTTGGTGCGAGCGGTCGCGCGTTACGACTCGAATTTGGGCGAAGCCGCGGCGGCGGAGCTGCTCAAGCTCAGGCCGCGCCTGGTCGTGAACAACAATCGCATTCGTGGGGACAACGAGCTCGGCCCCGCGATGTGCGACATGGCCGAGCGTTACCTCGGCGTGCATTTCGACTACGTCGGGCACATCGAGCAAGACGACGCGGTCTGGCTCAGCGTGGTGCATCGCAGGCCCGTGCTGATCGACAGTCCGACGAGCAAGAGCGCGCGCAACCTCGAACGCATTGCCCGGCGCGTGTTGGCACTCGCCACCTCGCGCGAGCAACAACCAAAAATGCCCGCGTTTTCCCTGGTGCCAAAAGAGCCCAATCTGTACGACGTGCTTTGGACGCATCAAAGCGCGAGCGACGAAGATCTGCGCCGTGCTTACAAGCGCCAGCGCGAGCTGTATCAGCCCGGTAGTTTGCCGCTCACTTCGCTGCTCAAGGGCGAGCAGCTGCGGATCGAACAAACACGTGTCGAAGAAGCGCACGACACGCTGCTCGATCCCTTGCGCCGCAAAGCATATGACGCTTCGGTGTTTCCGGAAGAACCCGCGGAAGCTCCAGCGCGCAACGCCGCGCTCGACAGCGCGCTCGAAGCCGAACGCGCGATGCTGCAAAAAGAGCTGGCGCGCGAAATCAACGGCGAAACCGAATTCACCGGCACGATGTTACGCAAAGTGCGCGAATCGTTGGGCGTCGAAATCGCCGAGATTGCCAAGCTCACCAAAATTTCGTCCACGCACTTGCAAGCAATCGAGGCCGAGCATTTCGCGGAGTTGCCGGCGCTCGTGT
>DATATR010000485.1:0-14450 GCA_036268695.1 Polyangiaceae bacterium
ATCCCGCGCGACAAACCGTCGTCCGGATCGATCACCACGGCGAGCCGCTTCGAGTCGAACAAACGCCGTTCGAGCGCGTACGCGATCGTCGTCTTGCCCGAGGCGGGCAAACCGGTGAGCCAAATCGTGGCGCCTTTTTGGCCGAGCCGCTCGCTGCGTTCGTCCGGGCTCACTTGCGTGCGCGGCCGATCGAGCGAATTCGGCCCGCCTTCATCGTCCTCGGGCTGCTCCGGATCTTGCTCGAGGATCATGCCCGCCGCGACCGTGTTGTTGGTCAGCGAGTCGATCAAGATGAACGCGCCGGTGCCCTTGTTCGTCTTGTAGTCGTCGAAATAGATCGGACGGTGACAGGTGATCGTGACGCGGCCGATGTCGTTCAACTCGAGGCGCGCGGCCGGCGTTTGCTTCAAGGTCTCGAGGTCCGTCGTGTAAGACACGTGCTCGATTTCGGCGCGCACGATTTGCGTCGTGTGCTTGAGCAAATAACTCTTTTGACGATCGAGCGCGCGTTCGCTCAGCCAGACCAGCATCGTCTCGAAGCGTTGGCCCACGCGCGGCACGTTGTCCGGATGCACCAGCATGTCCCCACGGCTCACGTCGACTTCGTCGGCCAGGCGCAAGGTGACGCTCATCGGCGCGAAGGCTTGCGATTTTTCGCCTTCGAACGTGTCGATCGCGACGACCGTGCTCGTGCGCCGCGACGGCAAGACCATCACTTGGTCGCCCTGCTTCACGACGCCGGAGGCGATTGCCCCGGAAAATCCGCGGTAATTCAAATCCGGCCGCAGCACGTACTGCACTGGGTAACGAAAATCTTCGTGATTCCAATCGCTCGCGATTGGCACCGTTTCGAGGTGTTCGAGCAGCGTGTTGCCGTCGTACCAAGGCATCGTTTCGCTGCGATGCACCACGTTGTCGCCCTTGAGCGCGCTGATCGGAATGAAATAGACGCCCTTGAAGCCGAGCTTGCTCACGAAGTCCGAAAAGTCCGCGCGGATCTTGCTGAACACGTCTTGGCTGTAACCCTCGAGGTCCATCTTGTTGATGCCGACGAAGAGGTGCGGGATGCCGAGCAACGAAGCGATGTAAGCGTGCCTTCGCGATTGTTGCAGCACGCCGAGCCGCGCATCGATCAAAATGATCGCGACGTTGGCCGTCGAAGCGCCGGTCGCCATGTTGCGCGTGTACTGCACGTGCCCGGGCGTGTCGGCGATGATGAATTTCCGCTTCGCGGTCGAGAAATAGCGGTACGCGACGTCGATCGTGATGCCCTGCTCGCGCTCGGCCTTGAGTCCGTCGGTGAAGAGCGAAAAATCGATTTCCATGCCGGCGCGCGTGGTGGCGCGCTTCACGGCGGACAATTGATCTTCGTAAATGCCGTGCGTGTCGTGCAAAAGCCGGCCGATCAAGGTCGATTTTCCGTCGTCCACCGAGCCGACGGAGACGAAGCGTAATAGCTCCTTTTGCTGGTGCTGCTCGAGGTAGCCGAGGATATCGTTGCTGATCAGCTCTTGTTCGTTCATGAGATTTTCGTGGCTCGGTTACGGTGTGCAATCGACTTCGTAGGATTCGATGGTATCGATCGCGAGCTGTTCGGCTTCCGCGAGCAGGATCTGCAAATCGTCGGACGCGGTGCCGGCCTCGTCCGTGAGCCCGTCGCAGCCGGAGTCGCTCACATCGCCGCCGCTCGCGTTCAGCGAGTTCACTTGGGCGCTCAGCGAGGTGTCGTGATCGATGGCTGAAATCGAGATCGAGACTGGGCTGTTCGCGGATTGATCGAGCAGCGTGCAGCTGACATTGCCGCTCGCCGCGATCGAGCTACTGACATCGACCTGAACCGTGAGCTGGCCGTTCGCCGAGTTGTAGACTGCGTCGTGCCAGGCGAAGCTCGCGGCGCAGCCGGGGTTGCCTTCGCAGTTACTGTTCGAGCATTGATTGACCGCGGATGCGCCCGAGCCGACAGTTTGCGCAGCGAAGCAACCCGAAGTGGCGACATTGGCGAGGAAGTAGGCGTCGAGGCCGCTATTGAATGCGGTGCGTGCGTCCGCGCCGCAGCCCACCGCGCTGCCGCCGGCTGAGCCGCCGCTGCCCCCGCCACCGGTCGCGCCCGCGGATCCGCTCGCGCCGCCCGCGGAGTTGCCGCCGCTGCCAGCGCCGCTTCCGGCCGAACCACTCGCCCCGCCGCTTCCGCCGGAGCCCGCGCTCGAAGAGCCGGCGTTTCCAGCCGAGCCCGCGCTCGAAGAACCCGCGCTTCCGTCTCCGCTCGACCCTGCACTCGAGTTCCCCGCGCTGCCGCCGTTTCCGCTCGCGCTGGTGTTGCCCGCGTTGCCGCCATTTTCGTCGCCGGCTGCGCCGCCGTTCGGCGTGCTGCTCGCGCCCGCCTCGCCGGCACCGCCGTTCGTCAGGGCGCCGGCTTCGCCGGCTTCGTTCGCGCTGCCCGCGCTGCTGCTCGAAGTGCCGCCCGTGCTCGGCGCGCCGGCTTCGCCGGCCGCGCTCGCGCCGCCCGTGCCCGCGGAGCCGCCGCTCGACGAGCTCGAGTCGTCCGAGCTGGAGCAGGCGACGAAGCAACCGCTGATCGCCGCAAAGAAGCACAAGCTGACGGAAAGTCGTTTCATGGTCTCACCCGCGTCGAGTGTCGCGCCGCGCGAAGGGCCGCTGGTTCGAAGCGCCGAACCGACCCCAAATCAAAAATACCCCTCGCGCTTCTTGGTCTCCATCGAGCCCTCTTCGTCGAAGTCGATCAAGCGACCGGAGCGCTCGGAATACTTCGTGAGCAGCATTTCGCGGATGATGTCCGGCAACGTCGTCGCGGAAGACGGCAATGCCCCGGTCAGCGGATAGCAACCGAGCGTGCGGAAACGCACCTTCTCGAGCCGCGGCTTTTCGCCGGGATTCAACGGCAAACGCTGATCGTCGACCATGAGCAGCTGGCCGCCGCGCTCGACCACCGGTCGCTCCTTCGCGAAGTACAAAGGCACGATCTCGATGTTCTCGAGGTAGATGTAAAGCCAGATATCGAGCTCGGTCCAATTCGAGAGCGGGAAGGCGCGGATGCTCTCGCCCTTGGTCAGCTTGCCGTTGTAGAGATTCCACAGCTCGGGCCGCTGATTCTTCGGATCCCATTGGCCGTAGCGATCGCGGAACGAATAGATGCGCTCCTTCGCGCGCGAACGCTCTTCGTCGCGGCGCGCGCCGCCGAACGCCGCGTCGTACTGGCCGTTATGCAGCGCTTGCAAGAGCGCGTGCGTCTTCATGATCGTCGTGTACTTGGAGCTACCGTGATCGAACGGATTGATGCCCTCTTCGACGCCTTCCTTGTTCGTGTGCACGATCAAATTCAAGCCGTGCTCTTTCACGAACGCGTCGCGGAACGCGATCATCTCGCGGAACTTCCAAGTCGTATCGATGTGCAAAAGCGGGAACGGCAATTTGCCGGGATGAAACGCTTTGCGCGCGAGCTGCACCATCACGGACGAATCTTTGCCGATCGAATACAGCATCACCGGGTTCTGAAACTCGGCGGCGACTTCGCGAATGATGTGAATGCTCTCGGCCTCGAGCTGGCGCAGATGGCTCAGCCGAAACTCGAGCGCGCGCTCAGGCGACGTATCGACGGCGTTCATCGGTCGGCTGATGTAGCACTAATTCGGTCGGAATTCGTGGGTTTGAATAATAAGGCGAATTTGTTATTTATTTTGGTGTACGCGGCGCTTCCCGCGGCGACAAAGGGAAAAATCCACGCGCCGCGGTTCGTTTTCGCTTCCGACCAGGCGCGCACGCTCGCGTCGCGCGTGGGCACGACGCGCGGCGCGTCGTCGCACACTGCACCTGTTAGCGAGCCAGGCTCGCTACCGCAATCGCTGCCGCATGGCCCACGTTGGCACAGCACGACCAGTCGGCGTCGCGCGCGCCCAGCCGAGCCCAAACGAAGCAAGCGCGATGCGTGCTCGGCGCGGGGGTTGCATAATCGGTCCGGTCTTGGAGACAGCGATGAATTCTCGGGGTGTGTGCTCGCTGTTGTTGGTTGGTCTCTCACTGACGACGAGCGTCGCGAGCGCCGATCCGAGTCCGGATCGAGTCTCGCTGCGTTGGTCAGCGCCGGACGAGTGCCCCGACGACGTGCGCGTCGTGCATGAGATCGAGCGCCTACTCGGCCATCCGCTGCCGGACGCCGATACTCCTTCTGCTCCGCTCGGTGCGCACGTGTCCGTGCAAGGTTCGGCGAGCTCGGGCTACGTCGCGAAGATCTCCTTTCAGAGTGCGCAAGGTAACGTCGATCGCTACCTCGAGCACCCGAGCTGCGAACAGCTCGTGCACGCCGCAGCGCTCGTGATCGCGCTCGCCATCGATCCTGACAGTGTGCATGCGACACAAGAACGCGCCCAACGAGGCGAAAGCGAGGACGCGCCAGCCACAGCAGCGCCCGAAGAGCCGACTCCGCCGGCGAGCACTCCCGCGCCTGTCGCCGAACGCGCTCCGTCTTTGCCGGCTGCCGCCGTTGCCGATCGCGACCGGGCCGCTCAACGCGAGCTCGTGGTTGGTGCCGAAGTGGATCTTGCTTGGCATGAGCGTTGGTTTCGTCAGTGCGGGCGTCGCATTGCCGTCGCGGGGTGTGAGCGAAGCGTCGGCGCACCAGGCAACGGCGCAGCTCCGCGGCGACGAACACGTGCTGATCGCGTTTGCTCCAGCGCTGAAATCCGAAAAGATGAACGAGCCGGCATTGGCAGGGACGAGTGGCGGCGCGTCGCAGTCCGCGCGCGTCAACGCGGCGCCGAGCCAGTTGGTTCGGGCCAGCCCACCCGCCGCGACGTTCGACGCGGAGTTCAGACTCATTTCGCGCGCCAAATCCGAGCTCGACGCGCATGCGTTCGCGCGCGCACGCGCCAATTTGGACGAACACCAAGCAAAATTCCCCGACGGCGTGTTCGCGGCCGAGCGCGACGGGCTGCGCGTGCTCGTCACTTGCGAACAGGGACCCAAGAGCCCCGCATTGGCCGCGCAGTTTGCGGCGCAACATCCAGGCTCTCCACTCGCGCCGCGCCTAGAGCAGGCTTGCAGGATCAGCTCGAGCGTGCCGAGTGCGGATTTTTCGAAGTTGCCAAATGGTTCTTCGCCTCGCGAGGAACCAACGACTGAATCGAGCGCAGGAGAAAATCGATGAGAACGAGATTAGCGATATGGGGCGGGTGTGGGGTGGGGCTACTTCTGCTGGCAGCCTCAGCCTGCTCCGGCACGAAGCTCAACGACGTCGGGGACGTGAATGCCGGTGCGGGCGGCGCACCCGGCGCGGGCGGCTCCCACGATGTCGGCGGAGCAATGTCGCCCGTGGGCGGTCGCGGCGGGACTTCCGGCGGAGAAGGCGGGTTTTCCGGGAGTCGCAACATTCAGAGCCCCATCGGCGGAGACGGCGGTGAAGGGCCGATCGGCGTGAGCGACGCGGGTGCCTCGGGCGCCGCCGACGCGCCGATTGATTGCCCAACTTGTACGCTCGTCGGGAGCGATGAAGACATTCGCGGTATCGCGACCGATGATCAGAAGGTCTATTGGATCGACTACGGAACGAACGACCAGCTAGGAAACTACAACAGCGACGGGCGCTTGCTAGCGCGTGACCTGAGCGGCGGCAGCACGGCGACATTGAACGGTTCGTTGCCGGGTCCGATCGCTGTCAGCGTTTCCAGCAAATACGTCTACGTTTTCGTCGATCAGCGAACGCAGCCGAGTCATGCACTCGGCGTCATGCGCGTGCCGCTCGCCGGCGGCGCTGCACAAGACATACAAGGCCTCGAGGGCGCAACTTACTCGACTTATCGCGTATTCACGTCCGCGCCTGGCTATGAGTATTGGAACTGGGGCGGCGCCGTATACCGAATTGCAGAAACGGACGGCGCGACAGTCGAGACTTTTTTGACAGCTCGAGGCGTGCTCGACATTCAGGCCGACGACACGCTGCTCTACTATCAGGACGCAACCGGAGTTTGGACGGTTCCCTTCGCGGGCGGCGATCCAACACCGCTCGTTTCGACGACGGGTCAAGCCATGACCTCTCTGAGCGGCGATTACATTTACGGCGTGGATAGTAGGTACTTAACGCGCGTTCCGAAGATCGGAGGGGCCTGGAAGCGCTTCGTCGACCTGATGAACGCCAGCGTGGACCATTTTGTCGTCGATGGCGACAGCTATGTCGTTGCCACCTGGCTCTTCGAACCGAATTACGGCTTGCGCGAGATTGCGCAGGGCTCCCTGAACAACCTCGCTCCTCCTGTCGTGCTCGCGTCGGAGCCTTTCGGCGGCGGCAATGCCGCTTTCAACGGATGGGCGAATTCGAGCGTCGGCGTTTTCGTTGCTGATTCGAACGGAATCTACCTCGTGCCGCACGCCGCGGCTTGTGATGGCGGAACGTGCGACTGAGCGAAATGCAAAGCGGCGGCTCGGATCGCTCCAGCCGCCGCACTCGCGAGGCTCTCGTTCAGTGAAACGTGCCGCTCAGAAACAACCCGCCGCCATTCGAGGCCACGGCCGGGCTCAAGCGCAGCGTGGTCGCGGCCGGTTGCTCTTGGTGCGTCGGGCGCGTGACGAACAGCACCGTCGTGACGATGCCGGCGACGATCGCGCCACCGAACAAGCCGTCCGCTACTAGGTTCAGCTTTTGGCCGCTGTCGTGCAGGGACTGCGCGTGCTGCTGGCTCGCTGCATCGGTGATGCTCGAGTTCGCGGTGTTGAAATCGCTCTTCTTGCCGAGCGCGAGCACGCCGACGACGGCGCCGCCCGCCGCAAGCGCGCCGGTCACGGCGACACCGACGAAAACGCCGGGCGGAACCGGGCGCTTCGGGGCCATCGTCGGTGGAGTCGTGCCGGGCTCGGTGCCGGGCGTTCCCACGGGCGCAGCCTCGAGTTTCTCGAGCGTGAACGTGTGTGCGTCGCCCTGGCCGGGCGTATCGAATTCCCAAACCGAGTCTTTGTAGCCCGAGAGCGACGCGGTCATGCGGTGGTGTCCGCCGCGCACGCCGAGCTCGAGCGCCGCGCTGAGCGGGCCGTAACGATTGACGACCGTCGCGCCCGAAGGCGGCACGCGCTCGTCCGTGATGATCGCGCCCGGCGGATCGGACTGGAGCGTGAACTTCACGAGGCCAGCGCGGAGTGTCTGCAAGTCGCGTTCGACTTGCGCGCGCTCGGCTTCGTCGATGTTGCTGCCGCCTTCGGCCAAGTACTTCGCGAACGCGTCGGCGGCTTCGCCGTCACGCTCGAGCTTGAGCGCGGCGATGCCCAAGTTGCTCAAGATCTTCCACGACGGCGAGTCGGAGTACGCCATTTGAAATTCGCGATACGCTTCGGCGTAACGCGCGCCGTCCGGGTCTTGCAGTAGGTTCACGCCGGCTTGGAAGTGCTGACGCGCGCTATCGCTGATCGGCACGTCATCGGCCCAGGCGATTCCGGCGCTCGTCACGATCAGGAGCGCGATCGGCAAGGACAGCCAACGCGGACGCAGGCGCTTCGTTGAGTGAGACGGCACGGCAAGTCGTTCTAAAGCGGTCATGGCAAGTCGAGAGTTATCCTCAGGATGGAGAATCGACCGAGGCGCTCGTGAAGGCAAGGGCCAAAATCATCGAGCCTTCGCCGACCAAGGTTCCAGCCGCGTGCTTACAGCCGTGGCGGCACGCGCGAGGTACTCGCTCCGCGGGATCTCGTAAGCGCCGAGCGACTCCAAGTGCGGCGTCAGAAACTGCACGTCGAACAGGGTGATGCCGCGCGAGAAGAAGGTTTCGATCGCGCTGGCGAGCGCGACTTTCGAAGCGTCGCGCACGCGATGAAACATGCTTTCGGCCGCGAACAGCGCGCCGCGCCGCACGCCGTACAAGCCGCCCACCAAACGTTCGCCTTGAAACACCTCGACGCTGTGCGCGTGCCCGAGCTCGTGCAAGGTCGTGTACGCGTCGACCATTTCCGGCAAGATCCAAGTGCCCGATTCGCGCTCGCTGCCGCATTCGATCATCACGTCGCGGAACGCGCGATCGAACGTGACGTTGAAGCGCCCCGAGCGCAAGACGCGCCGCAAGCTGCGCGACACGTGCAAGTGTTCCGCGTCCATCACTGCGCGCGGGTTCGGGCACCACCACATGGGCGGCAATCCATCGTCGTACCAAGGGAAGATGCCGTGCTCGTAGGCGAAGAGCAGGCGCTCGGGCGTCAGATCGCCGCCGATCGCGAGCAGCCCTTCGTCGTCGCTCGCGAGCGGATCGGGAAATGCGAGCGGCGCGCCGGGCGGCAGAAACAACGGCTTCTTGCGAGTGCGCACGGCGCATAGCGTAGCGGCTCTCACCGACTCGGCGAAAGCTCCGCGCCGCCGGCGAGCAAACGCTCGAGCTCTTCGTGTGGCAACCGCGCGACATGGCGAATCGCGTGACCCAAGTCGGTCAGCTTTTTCAGGGCTTTCAGCCGCTCGATTTGCGCGGCGTCGTAGCGCCGGCTGCCGCCTTTGGTGCGGCGCGGTTCGACCGTGCCGTAACGGCGTTCCCAGGCGCGCAGCGCGTGGGTCGACACGCCGACCGCGCGGGCGACATCGCTGATGCGGTAGGCACGCGTGCTGCTTGGACTTTCAGCGGTCGGCTCGCGCTCGGTCATGACTCCGCTCGGCAATACGAGCCAGCGCGGGATCTGGATTTGACGCCGAAGGCTAGGCCGGCCCGCGCCGTGGCGCGTGACCATCAATAAAAAATAAACCGACGATTCGCCGGCCGCTCGCCGTGCGCGGCAGTCAGTGCGAGACGCGCACGTCGTCCGCGGTGTTCGCGACGCCGTCGGGACCGGCGGAGCTGACGCTCACTTGGTCGTCTTCGCAGTGAACGCGGAAGCGGTTGCCCCAGGCGTCGTCGCTGCGCGTGTCGCGGCTCAGGAAACCATCTTCTTGAAGCTGGCTGATGGTCGGGCAGCCGTTCGTGTGCTCGTCGCGAAAGCTCGCGGCGGCTTGCACGATTTGGCCCGCGTCGCTGCGCGACGAGCTCGCGGCGTCCCGCGCCGCGTTCGCGCTTTGCGCCCACCACAATGCAGACGCGCCCGCGCCGAATACGAAGATGACGAGCGCCGCGCCGATCGGAGTGACGCCACGAGAACGAGAGCGAGCGCGCTGCCGAGCCATGCTGATGCGTTCTACGGTGCAAGCCCGGTGCCACTTCCCGTCGTCGCGATTCAGCTGAAAAAGGCTGGATTTTTTGGGGTGCTCCTGCGCGGCGCGGCCGTCAATTTGACGCGCCTCGAGCGCGCTTCGCGTTCGCGCTGTCAATTTGGCAAAGCGCGCGAAGTGCGTGTGGGTGCGCTCAGCACGCGCGGTGACTGCCGGCAGGGAAGATCTTGCCCGGGTTCAAGAGCTGTCCGGGATCGAACACGCGCTTCAGATCTTTTTGCAGTGCGATGAGCTCCGCCGATTGCTCGAGCGACAAGTACGGCGCCTTGAGCACGCCGATGCCGTGCTCGCCGCTCAACGTACCGCCGAGCTCGATCACGTCTTTGAACAAGGTCTCGATCGCGCGTTCGACGGCGGGGATTTCGTGATCTTCGTTCCACAAAAAATTGACGTGCAAATTGCCGTCGCCGGCATGCCCGTAAGTGAGCGAGCGCACACCCGTCTGTTCGCTCGTGCGCGCGACGCGATCGAGCAATTCGCCGATCTTCATCCGCGGCACGACCACATCTTCGCTCAGCTTTTTCTTCGTGAGCTTGCGCACGGCGTGGCTCATCTGCCGGCGTGCGGCCCACAATTTTTCGCGCTGCGCCGCGTCTTGCGCCACCAAAACCTCGAGCACCTTGCCGCTCTCGCACGCGTCCGCGACGCGCTCGGCTTGGCGCTCGCACGCCGCTTCATCGCCGTCGACCTCCATGATCAGCATCGCGCCGGCGCGCGCATCGATCGCGTTCCCGGCGCTCCTCATGGCTTCGAGCGTGGTCGCGTCAAGCAGCTCGATGCAGCGCGGAACCAGGCCGCGCGCGATGATTTCCTCTACCGCGACGCCCGCGCGCTTCACGTCCGAGAACAGCGTCATCAGCGTCATCACTCGTTCGGGCTTCGGGATCAACTGCAGCGTGATGTCCCCGAATACCGCGAGCGTGCCTTCACTGCCGACGAGCAAGCCGGTCACGTCGTAGCCGGTCACGCCTTTCATCGTGCGTCGACCTGCGTGAATGCGCTGCCCGCCGATCAAAAACGCATCCAGCCCGAGCACGTAGTCGCGCGTGACGCCGTATTTGAACGCGCGTGGGCCGCCCGCATTCTCCGCGACATTGCCGCCGAGCGCGCAGGACGCGAGCGAATTCGGATCGGGCGGGTAAAACCAACCCTCGGCTTCGACCGCGCTGTGAAGGTCTTGCAAGATGACGCCCGGCTGAACCACGGCCACGCCTTCACGCCGATCGATCTCGACGATCGACTTCATCCCGAGCGTCGAGAGCACGATGCCGCCCGCGACCGGCACCGAACCGCCGGTTCGCCCGGTGCCGCCCGAGCGCGGCGTGATCGGCACTTCGGCTTCGCGCGCGACGGCGAGCGCCGCCAAGATATCGTCCGCGTTTTCGGCGAGCACGACCGCGTCGGGCACGATGCCGGTCGCCTCGGATTCGTCGCGCGCGTAACTCTCGCAGGCGTCCTTGTCCGTCAATACTTTGGACGGACCGAGCGCGCGTTCGAGCAGCGTGCGCGCCTTGTCACACGCAGCAGCCGAAGGGCGGGGAACGTCGGGTCGACCGAGCAGCACGTGGACAGAGTAGCGCGCTCTGTCCGCGCTCGCTCGAGCGACGTATATATTCCGACCGTTCGCCGCATTTTCAGAGCCGCGACTCGTTGAGCCGATCTGCAACGGCAGGAAACGACATCGGCCAGCCGCTCATCTTCGACGCATGTTCGCGTCACGTCCCGCGAATATGGACAGTGAGTGACACATAGTGAGGGTGGCTTAATGCCTATTGACCATCGAAGCGCGGCGTACTGTTGTCGCGCGCGGTGGGGACGTGCGGCTTCCGCACGATCGGTCAATTCCAACTAGCAAGGGCGCAGTTCGCGCGAGGGTGTCTCATGGCAATTCTCAGCTTCTACTACACGCTATTCAAGAAATTCCGCAGCATGGGCCACGTCGCGGAGGGCACATTTCACGGCACGGTCCCGGGCGGCTTCGTCGGTGTCGACTTCTCGAATCCGACCGTGCTTCTGACCGGAAATCACAACGGCGTGCCGCTGATCGATCCGGTCGGTACTTCGCCGACGCAGAGCCCGCTTTGGATGGTGCTCAACGCGCGCGCAACCGCGAGCGGAGCGTTTTCGTTCGGCGGTCAAACCTGGCAACCGATGCCGCACATGTCGCTCGCCGGCGCGGCCGCGGCGGCATGGGCCGATTTCGGCGGCATGCCCCTCGTGAATGCGTTCGGCAACTGGATCATGGCCGGCAAGCACGACGATTTTCCGGCATTCATCACGCTGCCGAACGGCGGAGCCGTGCCTGCGCCGCTCGATGCGGGCGCATCGACGCCGTTCGTGTGCAGCTATCCGAGCGATGACGGCACGGTCGGTTCCGTGCCCGCCGATTTCTGGGCTACGTCGCTGATCTATTTGACGGACGGCAATGGGCTCAACGTCACACCGGCGACGCTCCACAGCGGCGTCGAATTCTTAGTGGCCGCGGTGATCGGCAACCGCGGAGATACGGCCGTGGGTCGCTACGCCGCCAATCCGACCACGATGCAGACCCCGGAATTGCAAGCGCAAGCTTGGGCGCTCACGTTCGGAACGGGCGGCGCGAGCCCCGGCGTGCAATTGCCGTCGCTGTCCAACCTCGATCCCGCGTCGGTCGCCGGGCTTTATGACGTGTACTCGCTCAAAGGCGGCCAATACGACATCGTCGGCTTTCGCTTCAACGTGACGGACGTCTTCAACGGCATCGTTCAGGCGATCAAGGATGCGGAGCTGGCAGGCACGTTCATGGTGCCTGCGCCGTACACGCCCGAGACTTGGGTCGAAACGCCACCTTCGCACGTGTGCGTGCGCGTGGCCGTGGGCAAGGACGCCGCGTGGCCGGCGTACGACGCTTCGCCCCAAACCGAGCGGCGCATTGCCCAGAAAAACCTGGTGGTGTTCGACGCGGACTTGGGTCCGACGGGCGGCCCGAACATCCTCAATATCAAAACGTTCACCATGGGCGGACCGCTCAAAGATCTGCTCGCCCACTTGCAGCCGCTCGACGAAGAACTCGGCACGAACGTACTGCGCGTGCTGACCGACGCCGATCCGAAGCTCACGAAAATCTTCCTCGCGGTGCCGACGCCGACCTTCGAGCGCTGGTTCGCGCGCGGCCAGACCCGAGGCTTCACGCTCATTCGCGAGAATCAACGCGAGCAGTACAAAATCCCGTTCTTGGACCACGTCGTGCTCATGCTCGATCAGCGCGAGAACGAGATCCACATTCCTTACCTCGGCGCTCACGTGCTGCCGCTCGCCATCGGCGTCCAATACGACAAGCAGCATCACGGCGACGGCACGAAGTCTCAGGTCGCCATCGCGCACCACGCCAAGATCCCGGTGTTTGGCAAGAAGCGCTGCTGCTATGCCGTCGAAGAGGTGACCGTCGGCGGCTTCACGCTCGAGACTCGTTTCCACGCGCCGAAAAAGCATCCGCACGGTTGACACTTCCGCTGCGCGCGATCGCGCGTCGTCTAGCGAACCCAAAACCGACGCTCGTTCCGAGCCGCGCCCGCGCCCGCTCGGGGCGAGCATGCTTCGGTGTCGCCGCGCCGCGCGCCCCAGCCGCCCTGCGCGCGCGAAAACCATCAGAAAATCCCGGGAAATCTCGCTCAGTTCGATCCTGCTTGACGGCCCAACCGTTGTGGCTAGGTTCTCGCCCTCTCGAAGCTTCAGGAAATCTTATCGGAGAGATGACCGAGTGGCCGAAGGTACCCGCTTGCTAAGCGGGCGTAGGTCAAAAGCCTACCGAGGGTTCGAATCCCTCTCTCTCCGCGAAACCACATCTTCGGATCGCCTCCCGCGCAAAACTCTGACGAGCTGCGCGGGAGAGGGATTCGAACCTCAGGTGCCGTGCAACGCAGGTCAGCGCAGTGAGCTGCACTGACCGAGGGTTCGCACCTTCAGTCGTTGCGCGCGCCGTCGCGACCGAGTGCCCGTGTACGCCGGACGGGCTCGCGTCGGTGTCCGAGGAGCGCAGCCCGCGAAGCGGGCGAGCACCGCAAGGTCATCCCTTTCTCTCCGCTGGTGTTGCCCCCTCGCTCTGAGTTGTTGAGCGACGGTGGCACCCGTCGGTGCTCGCCCGCTCCGCGGGCTCTGCGCCGCCGAGAGAGTTGAAGCAACTGGGTGCTGGGCAGACCACGTCTGCCTCCCTCCACGCCGCGCGCAGCAGCCGCTGCGGCTGCGAGCACGGCGTTTGGGGGAGGCAGGAAGCGCGCAGCTCGCGCAGCGAGCGAGCACTGGACGGTGGGGGCAACCCAACGTCAATGGTCCAGACGCTCGAGCTCTTCCACATCAGCAAGATCCTTGTGGCGCCCAGCCGACTTCTTGTTGGCGATCAGCGCGGCCTTGCCGATGTAAGGGATTTGATAGCCTTCGAGCTCGAAAGTCTTTGAGCCTTGTAAGGCATCATCGAACGAGACACCGCTGATTTGGGTGAGCACCTCGACCTTCAGCGGTGCGACGCCAAAGCGGTAAGCGTCCCCCTCGCGGGCGAAGTGCGCTGGCGCAACGGCGTGCGCACGCAGCGGCGCTCCGAAGGCCTCGAGCGCGGCGAAGACACGCTCGGAATTCGCCGCAGACGGCCTGACGAAAATGTCCATGTCATCGTTGCGCGAACATGGCCGTACAGAATCACGGCCCAGCCACCAACCAACAGAAACTCCACCTTGGCTTCACAGAGCTCGATCAGCAGATCCGTGAAATCCTGAGGGAGCTTAGTCACGCTCCTCACCGGCTATGATGGTTTCGCCCGGCCACTCCGAGCGCGGAAGACCCGAGTACCCGCCGCGCAACGCCTGGTGATGTTCGATCAAGCGAACGGCGGCGGCGAGCCGCTCTTCCGCCGTGCTCTGCGCATACGGCGATGGTTTCCGCTCACCCAACGCGACGACTTCGATCGTCATGATCTGCTTCCGCGCAGCGGCTCTGGCCTTCCGGGCTTCGGCTTTGCTAGGCATTGCTCGTATCTTATCACACGGCGCGTGGCCTTCGCGCCGGCCTCCCTCCACGCCGCGCGCAGCAGCCGCTGCGGCTGCGAGCACGGCGTTTGGGGGAGGCGGGAAGCGCGCAGCTCGCGCAGCGAGCGAGCACTGGACGGTGGGGGCAACTCAAGGTGTTGCCCCCTCGCTCTGAGTCTTTGAGCGACGGTGGCACCCGTCGGTGCTCGCCCGCTCCGCGGGCTCTGCGCCGCCGACCTCCCCCAAAGCCGTGCTCGCTTCCTTCGGAAGCT
>DATATR010000486.1:0-15709 GCA_036268695.1 Polyangiaceae bacterium
GCGCCGCACGAATCCTAGTCGCGCTCGATCGGCCATTTTATCTTTCGGCTGGATTGGCGCTGCCGATTGTGCTCGAGGAAGCCAAACGCTCGTCCGCCGAAATCACGATTTTGCACTGCCTGAACGCCGGCTTCATCGAAACGATCACGACCGATCTGATCAACGGCGGCGTCTACGCCAAAGCGCCGCTCGGTCAACGCTCGCAGCTGATCGAGAGCTATCGCGCTCTGGCGCGCGAGCTCGATCGCAACCGAGTGTCAGCTGCGATCAAGGTCGTGCACGGCACTCCCGAGGAATGGATTCCGCGGATCGCCCGCGATATCGGCGCGGAGCTCATCGTGCTCGGTCCGACGCGCCACCCCGCGTCCTCGGCGATCGAGCGAGCGATCGCGACCTCCGCACCGTGCTCCGTGCTCTTCCTCGATCCCAAGCGCGCTCAGCCGTCCGCGCGCTGGCGAGAGCTGAGCCAACGCGCGGTCGAACCTTCGAATGCGGCGTCTCACAAGTGAGCGCCGCGAGCCAGCCTAATTCGCGAGCATGATATCGACGCGGCGATCCTTCGCCCAGCCCGATTCATTCGTGCCGCTCGCGTCGAGCGCACCGCGAGACGTGGTCGCGACTTTGGTTCTGCTCACGCCTCGCGCGACCATGAAACCCTTCACGGTGTCAGCGCGCGAGCCGCCGAGCACCATGTTGTAGTCCGAGTCTCCGCGCGGATCGGCGTGACCGATCAAGCTCATGTTGTGACCCTTGAGCGGCCCAGATTCGAAGCATTTGGCGACCTTTTGCAGTACCCCGTGATCGTCTCGCGTGAGGTGCGACGAGTCGAACGCGAAGTAGGCATCTTCGTCGGAGATGCCGCACGCTTTTCGGATTTGATCGTCGATCTGCACGAGCCCGCGCTGCGGTGTCTTTTCCTCGGCCATCGATAGCGGCTTCGGCGCGGGCTTGGCTTCAGTCGCTGGCGCGGTGTTCGCGCTCTCTGGTGGCTTTGGGTTCGAGGCACACGCGCTGAGCGCCAGCGCGACGAATGAGCATAAGATACGCCCTGTCATCGGAAATCCTCCTGTTGCGGAGTTCGAGCGTCCCACGCCGCTTCCGCGCGAGCAAAGGAATTTTCGAATGCGAGCGCGATCGCTGCCTCGAGCGCGCATCGTGCAATCCGTTGTAATGAGTCAAAATGACTCGGCGTGTTGTGATGACTCAGCGCGCGCGAATCAGGCGTGCGCCCGTCGCAAACCGCGCTCATCTACGCCCGGTTCTTCTAATAGATCCGAGAACAACACGCGGTAATGCACCAGGGCTTGGCGCAGCTCTTCAGTGTTGATTTGTCCGTTGCGAATCGATTCCGACAGCGCGCGCGCGGCGCGATAATGCTGAATCACCGTCGGATGCTCGACTGACAAGTCTGCCACGCGTTGCTCGAAGTCGTCGGTTGGATAACCTCGCGCGCGCATGACCTCTTTGATCAATTCGTCCGCCGACGAGACCGCGACCGCTGGGTCGTCCACGAATTGAGCTTGAACGCGGCTCCAGCGCGCACTGAACCGCGCGCGGTCCGCCGCGTTGAGCTCGTGAAAGTGAAATTCTTGCACGCGACGCGCGCGCGTGTAGAGCTCGCGCTCGGCTACTTTCGCGCTACCGAGTTCTTCCACTGCGCGATCGTATTCGGGGCCGAATTGCTCCTGCAGTCGAGCCGAGCGCAAACGCGCGCGGCGGTGAGCGACTAGCGCGCCGATGATCACGAACGCCACGGCGGCAGCCGCAGCGATGATGATGAGAGTCGTCGTATTGTCCATGGCATTGGGCTCCGAGTTTCGTTCGACCCAATGCCAAGCAACGCGCATGCCCGCCCACTCTGGCGCGCATTTCGCCACGGAGCTCAGTGTTTGAGCTTGGCGTCGAGCAATGCGACCAGCGTTTGCCAGTGCCGCTCGGCTGCTGCGGCGTCGAACGTTGGCGTGTCGCGAAACACCCAGCCGTGCTTGGCTGGGTACGTCTCGATCTGATGATCGACGTGCGCGTCGGTCAGGGCTTTTTCGAGTCGTTGCTTTTGCTCTTCGGGGAACGATTGATCCTCGGATGCGCCGGCGATGTACACCTTGCCCTTGATTTTTGGGGCAACCAAGTGCGGGCTGTCCGGCGCGTCGACGGCCAGATTGCCGCCGTGATACGAGGCGGCGACCGCGATTTGATCCGGGAAAGTCCCCGCCGCGGTGAGCGACATGCGGCCGCCCAGGCAGTAGCCAGTCGTGCCAATGCCGCCTGGTTTCACGTCCGACTGCGACGCGAGATGCGCGAGGAACGCTTTCGTGTCCGACATGATGCCCGCGGGCGAAACGTGCGCGAAGAATTTCTCCATCAGGATTTTACGCTTCTCGGGATCGCTGAACATGCTCTTGGCGTCCATCGGCTCGTATGGGCCGGAGCGGTAAAACAAATCGGGCAAGAGCACGAAGTAGCCGCTCTTCGCCAAACGCTCCCCGAGTTCGAGCATCGCGGGGCGAATGCCGATTCCGTCCATGTACACCAGCACCGCGGGCCACGGCCCGTTGCCTTCGGGCCGATACACGTAACTCGGGCACACGCCGGACTCGGTCTTGATTTCGATTTTGCTCATGCGCCGAACTTCGCACGAGCTTCACTGTGCGAGAAACCCAGCGTAACCAATGGACACAATTTCCAGAATTTTGCGCGAATTCGCCTCGGTTTTCGCTACCGCGCGGAGCCATGCGCATAGGCGCGCTCGAAGTTGTCAGGCGCGCGCGACTGCACCATGCTCGCACCTCGCGAAGGAGAACGTGCGTCCATGAAATACAAAAAACTCGGCGCGGCTGGCGTCAAAGTTTCGGAGCTTTGCCTCGGCGCGATGACCTTTGGCGAAGCCGACGACAAATCCTTCATGCATCAAGTCGGGTCGGACGAGAAAACGTCGCTCGCGATCTTGAATCGCGCGCTCGATCTCGGCATCAACTTCATCGACACGGCCGATGTCTACGGCCAAGACGGCCTGAGCGAACGCATCATCGGCGCCTGGTTCGAACGCGATCAACGCCGCAATGACGTCGTGCTCGCGACCAAATTCCGCTTCGCGATGGGCGATGGCGCGAACAAGAGCGGCGCGTCGCGCTATCGCATCATGCGCTGCGCCGAGCACAGCTTGAAGCGGCTCCGCACCGACCGCATCGACCTTTACCAAATTCACATGCAAGATCTCGACACGCCGGAAGACGAAATCCTGCGCGCGCTCGACGACCTCGTGTCGCAAGGCAAAGTGCTCTACACGGGCTGCTCGAATTACGCTGCGTACCGGCTGATGGATTCGCTCTGGCTCGGTAAAACCAAGCAGCTCAGCTCGTTCGTCACGCTGCAAGCGCAATACAGCTTGGTCACGCGCGATCTCGAACGCGAGCACGTGCCGCTCTGCCGCGCGCAAGGCCTCGGCATCTTGCCCTGGTCGCCGCTCGCGAGCGGCTTTCTCAGCGGCAAATACGACAAGAACCAAGCCCCACCCGCCGGCGCTCGGCTCGACAAATGGAAAGATCGCCTGGCCGGCTTCGACAACGAACGCAACTGGCGCATCCTCGCTGCCGTGCGCGCGATCGCCTCCGAGCTCGGCGCGACAGCGTCGGGCGTCTCGCTCGCTTGGCTGCTGAAGCAGCCGCAAGTCTCGTCAGTCATCTTCGGCGCGCGCTCGCTGGCGCAGCTCGAAGAAAATGTGAAAGCCAGCGAAGTCATGCTCACGGACGCGCAAATCAAGCGCCTCGACGAAGCCTCGAGCTTCGAGCTCGGCTATCCCTACGGCTTCATGAAGAACGTGCAGAGTGCCTGGTGATCGGGATCCTGCTGTTCATCACATCTCGCTGTGCGAAATAGAACCTGACTGTTCATCACGCTTCGCGCTCGCTCTCTCGCGCGCTCTTTCTCTTTCGCGCCGGAGCGCGCGCGAAGGGCCTGGGCCAAACGCACGGAAATAAAACAAAGCAGCTGATTCGGCGGGCTGATCGCGGCTCTCGAATGAAGGCGTGAGCCAACGAGACCTGACCGAACAGGCGCGCGTCGCGTAGCGAAACGCGCGCGCGGCCGAGCGCCAAATTCAGCGCAGGGCCAAAAACATCCCAAGATCCAAGGCCCCCCAAGCCCCCGGCGCGCCCCGCCACTAAAACAGCGAACCTTGGGCTTTGTGCGGCTGCTTTTGGCCGAGGTGTTCGTACGCTTTCTTCGTCGCGATGCGGCCGCGCGGCGTGCGCCCGAGATAACCCTGTTGCAAGAGGTACGGCTCGTACACGTCTTCGATTGTGTCGCGCGGTTCGGCTAGGGCGGCCGCCAACGTTTCGACTCCGACCGGACCGCCGTCGTAGTGCTCGATCAAGATCCCGAGTAGGCGTCGATCCATTTCGTCGAGGCCGGCGTGATCGACGCCGAGCCGCTCGCAAGTGTGGCGCACGATCTCGCGATCGATTTTGCCCGAGCCTTGCACTTCCGCGAAATCGCGCACGCGCCGCACCAAACGATTGGCGACGCGCGGCGTCCCGCGCGAGCGCGTCGAGAGCTCGCGAGCGCCTGCTTCGTCGCACGGCACGCCCAAGAGCCGCGCGCTGCGGAGCACGATTTTCTCGAGATCCTCCGGCGGATAAAAGTCGAGCCGCAGCGTCACGCCAAAGCGCTCTTGCAGCGGTTTGGTCAAAAGTCCGGTGCGCGTCGTCGCGCCGATCAGCGTGAATGGCTTGATGTCGAGCGTGATGCTCTCGGCGTACGCGCCGTCACCCATCATCACGTCGATCCGAAAATCTTCGATCGCCGGATAGAGCGCTTCCTCGACGGTCGCGCTCAAACGGTGGATCTCGTCGATGAACAAAATATCGCCGCGACCGAGTTTCGTCAGTTGCCCGGTGAGTAAGCCCTTGTGCTCGACGGCCGGGCCGCTCGTTTGGTGCAGCGTGACGCCCATCTCTTTGGCCAAAATGTAAGCGAGCGTGGTTTTGCCGAGGCCCGGCGGACCGCACAGCAAAATATGATCGAGTGGCTCGCCGCGCCGGCGCGCGGCCTCGACGTAAACCTTCAGATTTTCGCGGTGCGTCTTTTGCCCGACGAACTCGTCCAGCGATTCCGGTCGAAACAAGCGGTCGAAGCGATCGTCCTCCGAGCGCGCCGCACCACCGACCACGCGCTCGGCCTGCTGCTCGGGATCGCCCGGCAATTCGGACTCGGAACGCGCCTTCTTCGCTGCCATCTGCGCCCGCGAGCTTAGCACTAGGGCAGGCCTGAAAACTAATACGGCCGGCTTATCGGCATCATGCGACGTGAGTCCGGCGCGTCGGTCGTGGGCAAGGAGAGCGAAAACACCGCGCCTCGGCCGCTCAGCGGCGTGACCGCGACCGAGCCACCGTGGAGCTCGACGACCGAGCGCGCCAGGCGCAGGCCGAGCGCGAGCCCGCGATGTTCGCTTGGGCCGAGCGCAGGACTCGGATCGAGCAAGGCTTCGAGCTTGCTCGCTTCGACGCGAGGACCCGGCACTTCGACGTCGAAGCGCACGCCTTCGCCCTCGGGCACGACTTGCACGTGAATCGCCGGCGCTTCGGAGACGCGCACGGCATGCCCGATGAAGGTCGCGAGCGCGCGCGGCATGCGCACCCGATCGACGCGCAAGGACGGCAGATTTTCCGCCACTTCGGCGTAAATCTCGATCCCGCGATCGCCGCCCAAGTCTTTGCCTTTGGCGACGGCCTCGCTCAGCATCAAACGCGCGTCGCAGGCGTCGACGACCAAGCTCAATTGACCGGCTTCGACGCGCGCGGCATCGAGGATGGTCTCGATTAACGCGAGCAGCTCGCGGCCACGGCGATCGATCAAGCTCAAGCTCTCGCTCTGGCCCGGGCTGAGCGCTTCGCTTTTACGCACCAGCTCGCTGAAGCCCAAGATCGCGTTGAGCGGGCTCTTCAAATCGTGACTCACGCTGGCGAAGAACAAGCCGCGCATGCGCGCCGCGGCTTTGCGCGCCGAGATCGCGCGCTCTTGTGCCTTGGCGAAGACGCGGAAGCGCGCGGCGAGCCGTTCGATCGCGAGCCCCAATTTCGCGACCACGCGGAAGCGCGCCGAGCGCACCACGTGCGTGCCGCCGCTGAGCACCGCATCCGTGCCGAGCTCGCGCACGTCGCGCGTCGCCGCGCGCAGATCTTGGCCTAAGGCTTGCCCCAGCGTGATGCCGAGCGCAGCGGCGATGCCGGTGCTGAAAATCGCGATCAACACGAAGGATGCACCGAGCACGCCGACCACGGAGCCTTCGAAGCGCACCTCGGCGCTGCCTTGATCGAGCGGCGTGACCACGGTGACCATGCCGTCTTCGCCGCGCTCGACGCGATAACCGTCGGTGCGATCGTGCACGGACGCAGAAAACCCGAGTGCTTCGCCCTGCGCGATTGCACCTTCCAGGCCCGCGCCGGGTACTTCGCCCGGCCGCAGTTCGAGCGCGGCGCGCGCGAGCACGCGCGCGGTCTCTTCGCGACTGTGCTCGTCGGCGCGGCGCAAGTGCGAGCTCACGATCAACGCGCAACCAAAAACCAAAAACACGACCGGTGTGGTGACCGCGGCGACCAAACGCCGTGGCACGCGCTGGCCGATGATGCCGTGTTGGTCGGCTTCTTCTACGACCTCGCGCATCAGCTCGGGCGGCGCGAGCTCCATCGCGCGCAGAAAGGCCGAGCGCACCACGACGAACAGCGGTAGCGATGCGGCCGCGACGATCACGATGCCGAGCAGCGCGAGGTTCATCGCGGTCGAAAAACCGACGATTTTTGGCGGCCAAACCGTGAGAAAAAAGCCGATGCTGACGATCGAACCCGCGAGCCAACCGAATACGGCTTGGCCCGGCTCATCGCTCAGCGCGAACAGCTCGGGCGGCTCGACCGCTTTGCCGCCGAGCGCGAGCGTGCGCAGCACGTAGCGATAGCGACGCAAGCGCCAGAACGTGCGCACGAGTGAAAACGCGCCGCCCGCGAGCACGGCGAGCGAGAGCGTTTCAGCGCCTTCGAGCGCAACCTGACCGCTCAGCACCAAGAAATGCGAAGTCAACGCGGCGAGCAGCGCGCTCGAAGCGAGCGTGAAGAGTAGCTCGACCACGAGCACGCGCGCGACCAGCCTGGCTGCGCCGGCGTTCACGTCAGGCTCCCGAAATCGCCCGAGTCGATGGTTTGGCGCGGCGGCGGCTCGATTGGCGTGGGAATGACCACCGGCGGTCGCGACGGCAGCACGATCGTGAACGTGCTGCCTTTACCGAGCTGACTCGTGAGGTCGATGAACCCGCGGTGCATCTGCACCAAGCGACGCGTGATCGCCAGGCCGAGCCCGGTGCCGATGCGCTGGCGTTTCACGTCGCCGGCTTGCCAATATTCTTGGAAAATCGCCTCGTGATCTTCGCGCGCGATGCCGGGCCCGGTGTCGCTCACCGCGATCGTGACGCCGCCGTCGCGCGGGTCGATGCGCAAGGACACGCTGCCCTGCGAGGTGAACTTCACCGCGTTGCCCACGATGTTACCGATGATTTGTCGCACGCGCCGGCCGTCCGCGTAAGCCATCGCGCGATTGCCGACCACGCTTATCGCGAGCTGCTTGGCTTCGGCGGCGATGCGCGCCTCGCGAATCACTTCTTGGCCAATCGACAGCACGTCGATCATCTTGCAGTTCAGGCGAAGCTCGCCGGATTCGAGCGCAGACAAATCCAAAATGTCGTCGATCAGCGCGCGCAGGTGCTGGCCGCTCGAGCGCACGACGGACAAATTCTCCTTTGCGTCCTCGCTCAGCGCGCCGTCGACTTCGCTGAGCAGCACGTCCGTGAAGCCCAAAATGGCATTCAACGGTGTGCGCAGCTCGTGGCTCAACGCCGCGAGAAAGTCGCTGCGATCGCGATCGTAAGCGAGCGCGCCCGAGAGATCTTGGCGATAGGCGTGCTCGGCCGCACTGAACCGGTCCACCAAGACGTTGAATGCGCTCGTGAGCAACCCAACCAAATCCACCGAGCGCACGGGAATCGGTTTGCCAGCGGGATCGGCGCCTTCGCGCGCCATCTCCACGATGCGATTGCGCACGAAGGTGACGTCGGAATGCACGTCACGCGCGAGTGCCAGCGCGACGAGCACGGCCACGCCCACGAGCAGCGCCGTCAGCGTGCCGACCCAGACGATCAGCGAAGGCGTCGCGAACGGCGTCTCCGGCGCTTCCACGAACGCGATCACGTTCATGTGCTCGGCTTGCGACTCGAGCGTGGCCGAGAAAAATCGCGAGCGTCCGAGCTCGGTCGTCGTTTCGCCTTCGCCCGCGGCCAAAAGATCCAAAATACGATCTTTGGTTGGGGCGCCTTGCGTGCCATCGACGACAATTTGGCCGTCGGTGGTCACGAGTAGCAGCTCGGCACCCGAGCGTCGCGCCGCCCGCTCGAGCACGACGCTGCGATCGTCGCCGTCGGTGCGGCGTAGCCGTTCGGCCAGGGTGAGCGAGAGCAATTTGCTGCGCAGCGAGGCCGCGTCGTCACTCTGGGCTTTGAGCCGCACGGTGCCGAGCGCGGCCAGCGCGACACCCGCCGCAAGCCCGACGATCAGCACCACCGCCGGCGCCAAAATCAAAAACGGAATCTTTCGCTGCCGCGCAGTCACGGGCGAGACTCTAGCGCGCTTGGGCGCGAGTGCTGGAACTGCCAGCTTGTGTTGTCATTCGGATATGTGTGGCCCTGCGCTGCGGCGTCTGGCCGCTCGCGCATCCAGGTGTGCGGCTGGCGCCTGTGCGGTCAGTTCTCGTTACTCGCCTCGCGTTCCAAAACCGTGATCAGCCGCGCGAGTCTGGGACTTTGTTTTATTTCCGGGCATGCGGCTGAGAGCCTTCGCGCGCGCACCGGCGCGAAAGAGAGGACGAGAGGACGACTAAACAGGCTACTCGTCACTCGAAAGCTTCGCGAAAATCGCGTGATCCAACCAGCGCGCGCCGACTAGCTCGGCCTGACGCGCAATGCCTTCGAAGCGAAAACCGAGCCGCGCGATCACGCGGAGACTCGCGCTGTTGTCGGTTGCGGCGGCGCAGCGGACGCGGTGGACGGCCATGCGCGCGAACGCGAAATCGACGCAGGCGCGCGCGGCTTCGGTCATGATGCCGCGGCCGGTGGCCTCGCGGCGCAGCCAGTAGCCGAGCTCGCACGAGCGATGCAAATGCACGCACGAATCCAAGCCGACCACGCCGAGTAACTCGCGCGATTGGTGATCGCGGATCGCGAACCGCACGGCGCGCCCGCCGTCCCAATCCGCCACGCACGCCTCGGCGTAGCGCGCGCTGGCTTCCGGCGCATTGTTGAACGGCACCCAGGGCAGCCAGCGCTCGAGGTGCCAGCGCGAACCTTCGACTGCGTCCCAGAGCTCTGCGCCATCCGCGAGCTCGAGCGGCACGAGCACGACGCGACCGGTTTCGATCGGCGAGCGGCGCATCGTCGAGCGCGACGGGATTGATAAAAGGTGCGCCACCGGCTGCGAGCCTGAGTACGGTGCCGAGTCTCTATTGTCGCGGTTTTTCAAGGGCAGTCCGTGCGCAGCGCGAACACCTCGAGATGCGCCGATTCGTAGTCGCGCCAGGAAATGTACCACTGCCCGGGCTTTTCGCCCGCGGCCATGTCTGGTTGCGGCTGAAAACCGCTGACTCGGCTGAGCGTCGAGATCGCGCCGAGCCCGTCGCGCGTGAGTTGCGAGAACTTGAGCCGGGATTCGTCGAACCACGCGAGCACGGCGCTGTTGCCGTTCGCTGCGACGGCCGGGCGCACGGTTTTGTTCGGCAGATCGCGGTGCCACAGCATCTGCCCTTTGTCTTTGTCGAGGAACGCGACCGAGGCGCCGGCTTTTTCGTCGTCCCAAGCCACGAAGCAACCTGGGTCCGTGCACGCGATCACGGGCGTCGTGTTTTTGCCCGTGGCCGAGCTCAAGATCTGCACTTGGCCGAGGAAGCGCTCTTTGCCGCTCGCTTTCTTTTGCGCGACGAGCCCGGTCTTCAGCGTGGGATCGCTGAGTGGAATGCGCAGGGCATTGATTTGATAATGCTCGAGTCCTCGGTTGATCGAAAACGCGACGTTCAGGTTGCCGTTGTGCACGGCGATCGAGGGCGTGCCGGCCGCGGTGGTCGAAGCCTTGGCGGGGAACACCGCGGTCATTCGGATCGGATCGCCGGTCGGTTGCAGATCCCCGTCGAGCTCGCGCCCGACGATATCGCTCGTGCCCTTGTCGACTTCTTCCTGCCACGCGACCCAATATTTGCCGCCTTCGGAAGGCGCGATCGCAGCGTACAAATCGCCCTTTTTCACGGACGAAATAAGGTGCGAGGGGCCGGCGATGTGGCCGTCGTGCGTGACGAAGCGCGCGTACACGCCGGGCTCGTTGCCGCCGTCGTCCCAATACAAAAGAATGAATTTGTCGCCTGCCGCGATCAGCTGCGCTTGCCGCGCGGACGAGGCCTCCGGCGTGAGCGAGACCTCGGGCGTCGTGCGCCGAAGCGCGTCGTCGAGGAGCACGGCGTAGGCTTGACGCTTTTTGGCGTCTTGGTGATTGTCGATCCAGACGAAGACCGTGCCGGCGCTCGAATGCAATAGCGTGGGGCGCGAAACGGGCAGGTCGATCGAGTACGGGCGCGGACGACTGATGCCGGTGAGCTTGCACGGCCCGCTCGGCTCTTCGATCGCGATCGACATGTGCGAGAGCACCGAGCGCGCGACCGGCGCGTTGCCCTTCACCGCGTCTTTGAAGGCTTCGAGCGCGTCTTTGCTGTCGCCACTCGCGAGCAGCTCTTGCGCGTGCCCGAGCTTGAGCGCGTACGCGTCGGTCTCGACCGGGCGCGGTCCGCTCGTGACGGCCGCCGTCGGCGCGGTGCCCGAAGCGTGCGGCTTCGCCGGTGTCGAGCTGTGCACGATCGTCGGCTGGGACGGCGGATGCAGCGCATACAGCCAGACCGCGTAAGCCCCCAAACTCAGCGCCGAAACCAGCATTAAAATCGAGATCGCGCGGCCCGAACCGCGCTCAGGCCGCTCCGAGAGCACAGGCGCGGGTCGCGCGATCGGCGCGGGCGGCGGAGGTGGCGCGGGCAGCGGTGCCGCCGGCATTTCGCGCGTGGTGGGCGGGGAGTTCGACGCACGCGGGTCGCTCACCGGAAATGTCTCACTCGCGATCAGCTCGTCGACGACCATGCCTTCGTCGTCACTCGAAATCGACATCGAGCGCGCGGGCGCGCGATTCGGCGTCAGCGCGCGAGCGAGGCCGTCCGCGAGCTCCTTCGCGTTTTGGTAACGTTTGTCTGGATCGCGATCGAGCGCGCGCGCGAACCAGGCATCGAACGCAGGCGGCAAATCCGGGCGCAGCTTGGACGGCTTCGGCAGCGGCGCGCTCGCGATCTGCGCTAGGATCATGGCCACGCCTTGCTCGACGTTCCACACCGTTTGACCGGTCAAGCACTCGTAGACAATGCAGCCGAGCGCCCACAGATCCGCGCGGTGATCGACTTCACCTTTGCCCTTGGCTTGCTCCGGGCTCATGTACGCAGGAGTGCCGAATAGCGCTCCTTCCCGCGTCAAACGCACGGTTTCCATGTCGCTCGAGGTTGGCTCGTAGAACTTCGCGAGCCCGAAATCGACGATTTTGACGACGAGTTTTCCGTCCTCTTCTTTCGTCAAAAAAATATTTTCTGGTTTGAGATCGCGGTGCACCACGTTCGACTCGTGCGCCTTGGCCAGGCCGCGCGCGGTGTGTGTCGTGATCCGCACCGTGGTCTCGACATCGATCTGCCGAACGCGCGTCATCATGTCGTAAAGGCTTTCGCCTTCGAGCAGCTCCATCACGAGGAAGGGCCGCTCTTCGAACATGCCGGAGTCGTAGACGTCGCAGATGTACGGGCTGCGAATCGCGGCCGCCGCGCGCGCTTCGCGGATGAAGCGCTCACGCACCACGCGCGACGTGATCAGCTCCGCCGCGAGGATCTTCACCGCGACGCGCTTGCCGATGTCGACGTTCTCGGCTTCGTACACCGCGGCCATGCCGCCACGACCGATCTCCTTGGTGATACGAAACTTGCCCTCGAGGATTGTCCCAACCGGGACTTGCGACTGATTCTGAGCGGGCATTACTGAGGGCGGCGGTCGGGCAAACTCTTGAGAGCGCGAAGGGCGGTACAGTACTCGAATTGGGCGTCGACCCGGAGGGCCGTCGCGGCTCAGGCACTCCCAATCGGCCATCGGGCCGCCAGAGGCTGCGATCGGCGAAAAAGCGCCGCCCAAAATGCGCAAACGAAGCGCGCACCGACACCGCCGAAGCCAGCCGCTCCGCTGTCCGGTGTTTCGGGCGAATATGAAAATGAGCGATTTCCCCCAGGCGGTGCGCTGAATCGGATTAGAAACAATCCGGAAACAGGGACCCCGTTACGTCCAAAGCCGCCTGCCGGATGCGGTAGGTTCTTACGCACCGAGCGGTGCCCCCGCGCACAGGAGGGGAGGCCTCGCAAGGGGCTGTTACCCCCCACACAGGATGGAGAGCCAGATGAAAAAGGTCGAGGCGATTATCAAGCCGTTCAAGCTGGACGAGGTCAAGGACGCCTTGTCGGAAGTCGGTATCCAAGGCATGACGGTGACCGAGGTGAAGGGTTTCGGTCGCACCGGTGGCAAGAAAGAAGTTTACCGTGGCTCCGCCTACGTCGTCGACTTCGTGCCCAAGGTGAAACTCGAAATCGTGGTGCCGGATCAGATGGTGCATCAGGTGATCGACGCGATCGAGAAGAGCGCGAAGACCGGCCGCATCGGTGACGGAAAGATCTTCGTCAGCCCGGTCGACGAAGCGGTGCGCATCCGCACCGGCGAGCGCGCCGAAGAAGCGATCTGAGAACTTCATTACTCGAGTCTCTTTCAGGCTCGACCGAGCGGTCAGGAGGCCTACTGCCGGAGCGCACTCCGGCAGTAGCCCTGGGCGCGCGATAGCGTTAGACAGGGGCCATGGATCCGAAGCAAGCGATCGAGCTCGGCAAAAAGCACGAAGCCGTGATGGTCGATTTGAAGTTCATCGACTTGATCGGCAAATGGCAGCACACCTCGGTGCCGTTTCATCGTTTGACGAGCGAGGCGTTCGAGGAAGGCTTCGGCTTCGACGGCTCGTCGATCCGCGGTTTTCAGCCAATCAATCAGAGTGACATGCTCTTGATTCCAGATCCGAGCACGGCCGTGCTCGATCCGTTCACGCGCCATCCGACGCTCTCGCTCCTGTGCACGATTCAAGACACGCTCACGCGTCAGAGTTACTCGCGCGATCCGCGCTACATCGCGAAGAAGGCGGAAGCGTATCTGCAGTCGACCGGCATCGCGGACACTTGTTACTTCGGACCGGAAGCGGAATTCTTCATCTTCGACGACGTGCGCTTCGATCTGAACGGGCACGAAGCGTTTTACTCCGTCGACTCGGGCGAAGCGATTTGGAACAGCGGGCGCGACGAAGGGCCGAACCTCGGGCACAAGATCCGCAACAAGGAAGGCTATTTTCCGGTTCCGCCGCAAGACACACAGCAAGATCTGCGCACCGAGATCGTGCTCGAGCTCGAGCGACTCGGGATCGAAGTCGAAGTGAGTCACCACGAAGTCGCCACCGCCGGCCAGGGCGAGATCGACATGCGCTTCGACAGCTTGCTCAAATCCGCGGACCAATTGCTGTGGTTCAAGCACGTCGTGAAGAACGTCGCTTACCGCAACGGCCGCACTGCGACGTTCATGCCGAAGCCACTCTTCGGCGACAACGGCAACGGCATGCACTGCCATCAATCGCTGTGGAAAGACGGCAAACCGCTGTTCGCGGGCGACGGCTATGCGGGCCTGAGCGAGCTCGCGCTTTACTACGTCGGCGGTATCCTGAAACATGCGCACGCGCTCGCCGCGCTCACCAACCCGACCACGAATAGCTACAAGCGACTCGTGCCCGGCTACGAAGCGCCGGTGAATCTCGCTTATTCGAGCCGCAATCGCTCGGCTGCGATCCGCATTTCGACGTACTCGCCGTCGCCGAAATCGCGCCGACTCGAACTGCGCTTTCCGGATCCGACGTGCAATCCGTATCTTGCCTTCTCCGCGATGATGATGGCCGGCCTGGATGGCATCCAAAATAAAATCGATCCCGGCGCCCCGCTCGACAAAGACATCTACTCACTTTCGGCCGAAGAGCTGCGCGACGTCGAGTGCATGCCTGCGTCGTTGGAAGAGTCGCTCGACGCCTTGGAAAATGACCATGAATTTTTGCTCAAGGGTGATGTCTTCACGCAGGACCTGATCGACATGTGGCTCGAGCACAAGCGCGAGCACGACGTGCAGGCGTCACGGCTCCGCCCCACGCCGTTCGAGTATTTTCTTTACTACGACATTTAGTCCCACTCGCTCCGCGCGCGCTCACAATGTAGGCGAGCGGCCCACATCGCGCAGCGCTGCGTGAAGCAACGGGCAGAAGCGAATCGGGGCATCTGCTATGCTGAGAGTGCTCCGCGGAACTTGCTAACGCGCTGGAGCACTACGAACTTTGGCGGACGACGAGCTTTACGAGTCGACTCTCGAGGTCACGATCTCGCGCGACATGCGCAGCCTGATCCGCGTCGCTACGGCGCAGCAGGCGCTGCTGCTCGTCTTGTCCGGGCCGCGCCTCGGCACGCGCACGATTCTGGCGGATTCGCCGCTCGAAATCGGCCGAGGTTCGCACTCGGGATTGATGCTCGATGCGGATTCCGTCAGCCGTCGCCACGCCAAAATCGAACCGATGGGCTCGGGCCATCGCATCATCGATCTCGGCTCGACCAATGGCACCTACGTGAACGGTCTGCGCGTCAAAGAGCAGCTGCTCAAAGACGGCGATCGCGTTCAAATCGGCAAGGCGCTGCTCAAGTACATCGCGGGCGGCAACATCGAAGGCGCGTACCACGAGGAAGTGCAGCGCTTGATGCACTTCGACGCGCTCACCGGCGTACACAACAAGCGTCACTTCGACGAGAACCTGCGCGTCGCGCTCGGCGCGGGCAACGCGGTCAGCCTGATCGTGTTCGACATCGATCACTTCAAAAAGGTAAACGACACTCACGGCCACATGGCTGGAGACACCGTGCTCTGCGCGACCGCCAACGTCGTCAAGCAGGCCGCCTCGCCGGACTATCTCTTTGCGCGTGTCGGCGGCGAAGAATTCGCGGTGCTCTGTCCCGCAACTTCGCTCGCCGCGGCCAAAGTCAGCGCCGAAAAAATTCGTCTCGCCGTCGCCGCCAATCAACCGAGCTTCGAAGACAAAAAGCTCCCCGTCACGATCAGCCTCGGCGTCGCCGAATTCAAACCCGGCAGCGCCGAACCCCCCGAAGCCCTCTACGGCCGCGCCGACGAAAAACTCTATCAAGCCAAAGACTCCGGCCGAAATCGCGTCTGCGCCTAGTCAAACGTCGGATCCGCGGGAGCGCACGCCACAAATCGTTCCCGGTCTCCCATGAGCGCGTGAGGGGTTCGAGTACGAACTCAGTTGCAAATGCAACAGCGAACGAGCTCATTTCCAGTCGCAATTCCAACTCGCGAAGCGGAATTGTCGGCCTCGCTGGCGTCGGGCGGAAGTTCAGTTGCAAATGCAACTAGTGGGACGGGCGTTCGTTGGCTCGCTGGCTGCGGGCGGAAGTTCAGTTGCAAATGCAACTAGTGGGA
>DATATR010000487.1:0-2295 GCA_036268695.1 Polyangiaceae bacterium
CTCCGGATCTGATGCCCGCCGACATCATCGGCACGGTCGTGCTCGACGAAGGTTCCTCCGGCGCGCGCACACTCGAATTCCGACGCGGTCCGGTGTTCGCGAACATCGTGCTCGCGGACGAAGTGAATCGCGCGACTCCGAAGACGCAGAGCGCGTTGCTCGAAGCAATGCAGGAACATCGCGTGACGGTCGGGCGCGTGACACACGTGATTGACGAGCCGTACTTCGTGCTCGCCACACAAAATCCGCTGGAAATGGAGGGCACCTATCCGCTGCCGGAAGCGCAGCTCGATCGATTTTTCTTCAAGCTCGAGGTGCCCTTTCCGACGCGCGACGAGCTGCACGCGATCATCGATCGCACGACCACCGACAAGCACGTCGAAGTGCGTCCGGTTTTGACGCGCGCGCAGATTTTGGAAATGCAGGCGTTGGTGCGGCGCGTGCCGGTCGCGCGTCACGTTCAGGACTATGCGATTCGGCTGCTTCAAGCGACGCATCCCTCCAACGAAGAAGCGCCGGAGCTGGTCAAGCGCTTCGTGCGCACGGGCGCGTCTCCGCGCGGCGCGCAAGCCATGCTTCTTGGCGCCAAGGTGCGGGCCTTATTCGACGGACGTTTTGCCGCGTCGATCGAGGACGTCAAAGCGACAGCGTCGAACGCGCTCCGCCATCGCGTGCTGCTCAGCTTCGAGGGCGAAGCCGAAGGCGTGGCGTCCGATCGTGTGATCGCCGAAATCCTCAAGAAATTGCCCGCGTCCAAGGATTGAGAGGCCGATTTCATGGGTCTTTTGGACCTATTCCGTCGCGATAGTGCGCCGCGCTCCCAGCGTCGCGAGCGCGAGCTCTTCGACGACGAATTCCAGCGCAAGCTCGAGATGCTCGCGCTGGTGAGTCGGCGCGTGTTTGCTGGTCGTCTCCGCGCAGAGCGTCGTAGCAAGAAAAAGGGCAGCGGCATCGAATTTGCCGACCATCGCGATTACGTGCCTGGCGATGATTTTCGTTCAGTCGATTGGAACGTGTATCAGCGCTTCGGAAAGCTCCTAGTGCGGCTGTACGAGGAAGAGGAAGATCTCAGCATCTACTTGATTGTCGATTGCTCGACCTCGATGGGCTTCGGCGCGCGCAAAAAATTCGATCAAGCGTTGCGCTTGTGCGCGGCGCTTGCCTACGTCGGGCTTGCCAATCTGGATCGCGTGACGATCGTCGGCGTGAACGACGCGGTCATTTCGCGCATGCCGACCACGCGCGGAAAAGGCCGCATTTTCAAGGTATTCGAATTCCTTTCGGAGCTCGAGCCACGCGGTGTGACCGATCTGGGCACGGCGCTCAAGACTTTCGTCGCACAACACAAACGGCGTGGCTTGGCCGTGCTGTTCAGCGATCTCTACGACCCGGCTGGCTTCGAAGCCGGCATCAACATGTTGCGCTTCAATAAATTCGAGCCTTACGTGGTCGAGCTCGTCGACCCGGCCGAGTCGCGGCCTAAGCTCAAGGGCGACGTGCGCATCTACGACTGCGAAACGGGCGAAGAACGGGAGCTCACCGTCACCGACGGCATGCTCGACAAGATGGAGCGAGCCGCGGCAGACTACCGCGCGAGCATCGAACGTTTCTGCGCTCAGAAGCAAGTGCCGTACTTTCCGGCGGATGTGAATACTCCGTTCGAAGAGCTCGTGCTGCGCGTGTTTCGGCGCGGAGGGTTTCTACGCTGATGATCTTCAGCGGGTTGCCATTGGCGGAGCTCCTCACGATCGCGGCAGTCGCGGGCGCGATCACGGTCGGGCTTTACATCTTGAAGCTGCGCCGGCGACCAGTTCCCGTGCCTTTTGCGCGGATTTGGGACGCCGTCTTTCGCGATCGCGAAGCGACGGAGCTGTTCTCCAAGCTGCGCCGATTACTCTCGCTGTTGTTCCAGCTCGCGCTGCTCGCGCTGCTGATCGTGGCGCTCGGCGATCCCAAACCCAAAACCTCGATCCTCGACGGACGACATCTGGTCGTGTTGGTGGACGGGAGCGCGTCGATGAAGGCGATCGACGTGAAGCCGAGCCGCGTCGAGGTCGCAAAGGCCGAGGTGCGAAAATTGGTGCGGGGCCTCGGCAGCGCGGACCGCGCGTTGATCGTGGAGATGGGCTCATTGCCGAGCCCGCTCTCGACGATGAGCTCGGACGTGACCGAGCTCGAGCCGGCAATCGACGCGCTCGGCGCGACCGACACGCGCGCGGATCTCGAACGCGGTCTGTCGTTTGCGGTGGACAGCTTGCGCGGGTTACCGAAAGCTGAAATTGTCGTAGTCAGCGA
>DATATR010000488.1:0-5132 GCA_036268695.1 Polyangiaceae bacterium
GTGCGCGCCACGACCGTGAGCGAAGAGATGAAAGTCGCGGCCGCCGAAGCCATCGCGCGGCTTGCGCGTGAAGACGTGCCGGATCAAGTACTCCGCGCGTACGGCCGGCACCGCATGCGCTTCGGGCACGAATACATCATCCCGAAGCCGTTCGATAGCCGGGTTTTGTATTGGGTTGCACCTGCGGTGGCCGAGGCCGCCATTGCGAGCGGCGTAGCGCGCGACCAGATCGACATCGAGGAGTACAGTGAGCGGCTCTATCGCACCATTTCGCCGACGCGCCGCGTGCTCTGGAACATCACCGAAACCGCGAAGACCGATCCGCGGCGAATCGTCTTTCCGGAGTCCGAGAGCGACAATATCTTGCGCGCCGCACAGCGCATCATCGAAGAAGGGATCGCTCAGCCAATTTTGCTGGGCGTGCCCGAGCGCATCCACGATCACGCGAAAAAGCTCGGTTTGCACCTGGACGGCGCGACCATCGTCGAGCCGCGCGCGAGCGACCGACTCGACGCTTACGTGGATGCGTATTGGAAAAAACGCGAGCGCAAGGGTGTCACGCAGCACGCCGCGTGGAAAGAGATCCGCCGTTCGCGCACCGCGTTCGGCTTGATGATGCTCGAAATGGGCGACGCGGACGGCCTGGTCGCCGGCGTGCGCCAAGATTATCCTGCCACGATTCGCCCTGCGCTGCAGATCATCGGCATGCGCGAGGGCGTGCGCCGCGCCGCCGGCATGTACCTGGTGATCACCAAGAGCGGCGTGCGCTTTTTGGCGGACACCACGATCAACATCGAACCGGATGCGGACACGCTCGCCGAAATCGCGCTGCTCGCCGCGGAAACAGTGAGCGATCTCGGGCTCGAGCCGCGCGTGGCGATGCTCTCGTTCTCGAATTTCGGTGATGCGCCGCATCCGCAGTCGATCAAAGTCGCGCAAGCGACGGCGCTCGTGAAAGCGCGCCGCCCCGAGTTGATGATCGACGGCGAAATGCAAGCCAACATCGCGCTCGACGAAGAAGCGCGCGCGCCCTACCCGTTCAGCCGACTCAAAGGCTCGGCCAACGTGCTCATCTTCCCGAACCTCGACGCGGGCAACGCCGCCTACAAACTCCTCGGTGTCATCGGCGAAGGCGACGTGATCGGTCCAATCGTGCTCGGCATCAAAAAGCCGGTGAATGTGCTGCAACAGGGCGCGAACGTGGACGCGATCGTGCACATGACCGCAATCACCGTGGCCCGCTCGATTCGGCTCGAACCGCGCAGCAAATGACGGCACCCTGATTTCACCGCCGAGGCGCCAAGAGCCGCGAAGATCGCCAGAAGATTTTTTGGGGTTGAGCGCTGCGCGCGCGGCGCGTCGTGCAAACGAGCTTTTGAATCTGAACGGCGTTTTCGCGACGGACGACGCGCGGATCCGTTGAACCCAATCCGGCTCGGCGAACTTGGCGAGCTTTGGCACTTGGCGCTGAAATCAGGGAGTCGCAGCACGCCCTGATTCGACTTCGATTCGCGCGAAGCGTCGCGCAGGAGCACCCCCAAACAAAAAACTTTGACCCGGGTTTTGTGCGGGAAAGTCGGCGGAAATGGGCGGGATCGGTGATCAGGTTTCGGCAGCGGGGACACAGGTTCGGGAAGGCCGGACACTAACGGCCAAGATCGCAGAAAAACTGCCGCTCTCAGATCGTCATTGGTGGTGCGCGGCTGAAGAATTTTCGATTCCGGCTGGCGGCGTTCATTCGTACGTCGAGCCGGTTTGTTCTGGTGCATTCGAAAAATGGGTTCGAACCGAGTCATGGCGCGCGGGGCCGAAGCATGTTGAAGCGAGTCAGCACCGCCCTCACTGCGCTCGTGCTCGCGAGCTCGCTGCACGCGACGCGCGCGTTCGCCGCACACGACGCGACCGACACGGACGCAGGCGACGAAGACGCGACCGCAAAACCGGACAGCGCGAAGCCCGAAAAAACGAAGTCGGAGAAAGCAAGACCGGACGAAAAATCCGAAGACGTACCGGCCGAGAAGGAAAAAGCGGAACCGAGCCAAGCCGCGCCGCCACCGGCCGTCGAAGTCGCGCCCGCCGCGCCGCCGAACGACGAGCTGCCGCTCACGTTGCATTCGAACGGCTGGAGCGCGTCGATTTACGGCTTCGCCGAGCTCGACATCATGGATGACTCGAGCCAGAGCTTCGTCGAAGGGAGCTTGAACAATACGCTCGCGCGGCCGAACACCGTCGCGGGCGACAATCCGCGCGTGCAATTCACGGCGCGGAACTCGCGCCTCGGCTTCAAGATCGCGGCGCCCGAATGGAACTCGATCAAAGCCTCCGCCGTCGTCGAGCTCGACTTTTTCGGCGATGAAGCGGCGACCGTGCGCCAAGACGCGGGCTACACCAATGGCCCGATCCGCATGCGTCATTACTACGCCAAAGTAGAGACGCCGGTGGTCGACGTGCTCGCCGGCCAATATCACGATCTGTTCGCTTGGGGCGGCGCTGGGTTTTATCCGAACTCGGTCGCGTTCTTGCCGCTCCTCGGCGAGATTTATCATCGGAATCCGCAGCTCCGCGTGTCGAAGACGTTCGCGAGCTCGGCCGCGGATTTCGAAATCGCGGTCGCCGCGGTGCGCCCGGTGCAACGCGACGCCGCAGCACCGGACGGACAAGGCGGGTTGCGGCTCGCGATCAACGGCTGGCGCGGCGCGAGCGCGCCGGGCGCGAGTCGACCGGTATCGGCGCCGGCCGCGATCGCCGTCTCCGGGGTGGTGCGCCGGTTTTCGGTCACGGATTTTTCGCCCACGCCCGCGAATCCGCAAACCGCGACTGGCTGGGGCGCCGCGGTGAACGCCTTCATTCCGATCATTCCGGCGCCCGCGAACGATCTCAGCAACGCGCTGTCGTTCACCGGCGAATTCACGACCGGCGCGGGCATCTCGGATTTGTATCCCGGGCTCAGCGGCGGAGTCGGCTTTCCGCAACTGCCCAATCCGAACAACCTCGAAGCGGTTCCGACGTACACGCCGAACATCGATCCGGGCATCGTCACGTTCGACGCGAGCAACCGCGTGCAGCCGATCAAGTGGAACGCGCTCGTGTTCAACGCGCACTATCACTTGCCGATCGCGGACGGCAAAAAGCTCTGGCTCTCGGGCACGTACTCGCTCTTGAAGTCGAACAATGCGCTCGAGCTCACGCCGCTCGCGGGCCGCGCGTTCGTGTGGGATCGCGGTCAATACTTCGACGCGAATTTGTGGTGGGGCGTGACACCCGCGGCCCAAGTCGGGCTCTCGTTCGAGCGCATGCAGCAGACATTCGGAGACGGCACGGTGGCGCACAACAACCGCGGAGAAGGCGCCTTTTACCTGTTTTTCTGAAAAAGCTTTGGAGAAGAAAAATGCAAAAACGACACCTTGCTGTACCCGTTTTCGTCGGCTTCGCTGGGCTCGCGATCAGCGCGTGTAGCTCGTCCGATCCAGCGCCGATCACCATGCTCGGCACGACATCGTCTTCGGGTTCGAGCTCGACGATGGCGGGCTCGAGTTCGACGGGCAGCGGCGGCTCGCAAGCGACGGGCGCTGGCGGCTCGAGTGGTAGCTCGACGACTTCCGCGGGCAGCAGCAGCGGCGGCGCGACCGGAAGCGCAGGCAGCGCGGGCGCGACCGGAAGCGCGGGCTCTGCCGGTAGCGGCACTGCCGGTAGCGGCTCCACGCTCTCCGCCGGCTGCGGCAAACCATTGCCGGCGCTAGTCACGCCCGGCACTTGGTCGGACATGGCCGACCAAGCGCAACAGGCCGGAAAACCCGCGCCGATCGACGTGCCGTGTGACGGCGTGAACGCGACGCCCGCGTCGAGCGGCACGCCGTGGGATGCGCCGCCGTGCACGAGCATGGTCGAGAAGCGCGGCTATTGGGTTTACGTGAATAAGAACTACGACTCGACCAAGCCGAGCAAAGTGATCTACGAGGGCGCCGGCTGCGACGATCCGAGTCCTGCGGATGGCGGCACCTCGGGTTATCCGTATCAACAAGCCAACGCGGACAACGCCGATCCGCAGATCATCCAAGTCGGCCTCGACTACAGCCGCAAAGACGAGTGCTACGACAACGCCAATCCGAATTCGAACGACTTCAAGTATTTCCCGATGGTTCAGCAGCTCGTCGAGAACGACTTCTGCGTCGATACGAAAGAGGAGATGTACTCGGGTTACAGCTCGGGTTCGTGGCTCGGCAATCAGTTCAGCTGCGCCTTCCCCGATTCGTTCCGCGCGATGGTGTTTTCGACCGGCAACGAGCCGCCGCAACAACCGATGTGCGCGGCGCCGACCCATCCCATCGCCGCCATGATGCTGCACGACCTGAACGACACGATCAATACGTACTCCGGCATGCTGCCCGCGTGCTCGCGCATGTTGAAGCTCAACGGCTGCACTACGACGACCTGCGACCCGACGAACATGTCGACCTGGACCGCGTATAATTATCCAACCACCATCGGTGTGCCGCAGGGCACGCAGTGCGTCTCGTTCAACGGCTGCCCAACGGACGCACCGGTCGTGTGGTGCACGACCCAGCTCGGTGGGGTCGCGCTGCACGATCACTATGCGGACGGCCAATCGCCATGGATCACGCCGCTGTTCTGGAGCTTCTTGAGCAAGTACTAAAGAAGGCATCGCCCGAAATTCGGAACCCCCATGCAATTCGTACGAGCGCGCGCTGTAACGTCGGTCTGGCTGGCATTCGCCGTGCCGGCGCTGTTCGCGCTCGCTGCTTGTAGTTCGAAAGGCACGGAGGGCACGTGCGCGGCGGGCGCAGTCTGCGGCGGCGGAAATCCCGCGGGAACGTGGGACGTCGCCGGACGCTGCGAGTACGCCGCCGCGCATCCCGATCAGCCGCTCAATCCGCAGGAGCAAGCCGAAAACCCCATTTTTCCGAGCCTCACGCCCACCCAAGCTCAGCAAACGACCGACGGCGATTGGTGCTCGAGCCTCTACTACAGCCCGGCAGACAATCGCGCGCCCGATACGAACAGCAAGATCAAAGCCGTGAGCCTCTACCACGACGCGCCCGCGCTCAGCGACGGCCAAGTCACCTTCAACACGGATGCGAACGGCGCGCCGAGCACGTACAGCGTGTCGCTCG
>DATATR010000489.1:0-6468 GCA_036268695.1 Polyangiaceae bacterium
CAAGCAAACCGATCAAAAATTGAATGAGTCATTCGAGCTCGATTCGCTGAGTCAACCGGCGGCGCGCTTGTGGTTGCAAAATCGCGTGCTGTACGAGGTTTTGACGTCCGACGAAGTACGCGGCATCGACGCCGCGGTGCACCGCGGGCGCGAAGTGGAATTGCCGGAGAAAGACGTCGCGTTCGGCAAAATCGCGTCGTTCATGGCGGAGGGCGATCTGGCTGGTGGCGCGGGAATTCTGGCGCACTGGGACAGGGAGTGCTCGCGCGATGCGTACTACCAATTGGCCGCGGGCGCGGTGCTCGAACGCGCGGGCGACTTGCGCGCGATCGAACGTTACGACGCCGCGCAAAAGCTCGATCCGGATTTCGTGCCGGCACAGTTGTTCCTCGCGCGCTTGCTCTTGCTCGAGTTTGGTCCGGAGCGCGCAAAGCCGGTGCTGGATGCCTTGCACAAGATTCTCGGAGACGCGCCGATCACGCGCGCCTTGTCCGCGCTCGCCTGGGTAGTCGATCCGGATCGACCCGAGTCGTTGCCGAGCGACGCTAAGCTCGAACCGAGTGACATCGAAAAACTACCGGCACCGCTCAGCGGCGTGCCCGCGATGGTCGATGCAGTGCAAGCCATACACGCGGGCGACATGAAGAAAGCGTCGCAAGCGATCGATTCGGCGGTCGGCTCGGCGATGACACCGTCGCTCGCGACTGGGCTCGGCTTTCTGGCAATCGAGGCTGGAGACGAACAATTGGCGCGCAAAGCCGCGCTGCGCGCCCTGCAATTTGCGGCGGTTTATCCGCGCGCGCGCACGCTCGCCGCGCGCGTCGCGCTGCTCGGCGGCCGCTTGGACGAAGCGCAGAAAGCGATCGAAGAACTCGACCCGGCATCGCCGGACGTTGCCGTCGTGCGCGGCGTGGTCGCCTATGAATCGCGCGAGCCGGCAGATCTCGAGGCAGCGCTTGCATCGCTCGGCGATCAGCGCACGCGTCCGGCGTACGCGGCGCTCGCCGCCGGCCCGGGCATCCTCACCGGTCGCGCGTTTCCGCCACCCGACAAGCTCGAAGCGCTGGCTTCACCCGCAACCCCGTGGGGTGAAATCGTCGCCAGCGACGCGGCGCTCGACACCGGCAATCTCGCCCTGGCTCAGAAGATCTTGGGCCGCCGCGCGGGCGACCAGATTCGCCCCGTGCACTACCTGCGCTTGGCGCGACTCTATCGCTACGAAAACAAACCGGACGACGCCGTCAAAGCCGTGAGCGAAGCCTCCGAAGGCGCGACCACCGCGGCGGTGCTGATCGAGTCCATCTACGACTTGATCAAAAAAGACGAGGGCCCAGCCGCGCGCGACTTGGTCGCCAAACATCCGACGCTACTCGGGCCGATGACTGGCTGGCTCGGTGTGCTGGTGGACGTCGCGAACAAGCAGAAATCTCAGGCTACCGCGCGCGTCGCCAAATTGGATTTGCCGCCAGCCGAGACACCACTCGAATTGCGCATTCTGGTCGCGCGCGCACTCGCCGTCTCCGGCGACAAACGCGCGCGTCCGTACTTGCTGTCGTTCCCGAAGTCGCTCTTGAAGCATCCGGATCTGAACGAAGCCGCGCTCGACCTCAAGTGAGGTGAGCGCGGCTTTTCTGCGCGTGCTTCGCTCAGAACATGTAAGAGACGCCGAGGGACAGCGTCTCTTGCGTCTTCTTGCCGGCCCACAGGGCTGCCTCGCTCGCGCCATCGACGCGGAATTCCGCGCGACACAAGAGCGCGCTGGCGATGGTGTAGCCGGGCGCGATGCTGAGATTCCAGAGACCGACCTTGTCTTTGGTGTTGGTTGGCGCCATCGTCACCGGATCTTTCGGGTTGATGGTGCTCGCGAGGCCAGAGCGTGAGAGGCCCGAGTCGTTGAAGTACTCGAAGCGTAGACCGAGGCTCATCGCATCGACTTTGATCAACGGCTGAATCCCGAAGCCAATCCAGGTTGCAGTCTTCGTCGGATCGATCCAGTCCGAATTCTTCTCACCGCCCAGGTTTGCCTGGAAGTTGATGGTCAAGTTCGGCGTTGCGACCGCGGCGCCGGTCAAATCGAGCGAGTACCGAGGATCGGTGTCTTGCCCCGGCTTTTCCACGCCGTACGTGCCGGAAAACGCCGCGAAGAATGCCGGTGAAGGCGTTACCGCAGCGCGCCAGATCAAGGTCTTTTGGTTGTTGTTGTCGCCAGTCGCGAAGACACCATTGTTGGTGTCCCAGCCGTTCACGACGCCGACGCCAATATCCAAGGGTCCGGTCGCGTAGTGGAGCTTCGCTCCGACGTGCGTGACGGGCTCGGCGAGCCAGTACAAGAAGCCGCGCGAGATCGTCGGGTTGGCCGGGCCTTGATAGACTTCGATGCCTTCGTAGGTGGTGAACTTGCCGGCCGTGAACGTGAAGCCTTCGCCGGTCGCGACGGCATAGGCTTCGGGCACATCGAACAGGGTGCGCTGTGTGCCGGATGGATCGTGGTTGTAAGTGGAGTCGGCGCCCGCATTGAACGCGATGAAGCCGAACACGTTTTCGTTGAGCTGATGTTTGATGGCTACGTGTCCGAGGTGGAGCACGAAACCGTTCTCGGGATCGTACGCGCGAGTTGGAATTGCGGCGCCTTCGTCCGCAGGGTGCGGTGCGCCGAACACGTGATTGTATCCACCTTCAACGAAGCCAGTGATCGTCGTCGCGGGATAGGTCGGCGCGGGTGGCGCTGCGGCCTCGGCTGGAGCCGCGGGCGGCGCAGCTGGTGCTGGCGCGGCAGCGGGCGGGGGCGCCGAGTCGCCCGCTGCTGCGGGCTGTGTCGCAGGAGTCGCGGGTGCAACTGCCGGAGCATCCGCCGCGGGCGGCGCTGCGGGTGCTGCGGCGGCCGGCGGGGCCGCCGGTGCCGGTGCATCCTGGGCAAAGGCAGCGCTCGGCAAGGCACAGACGCCAACAACGAGCGTCGTCAACAGGGAAAAGCCACTCTTTCGCATCACGAATTCTCCGGGGTAGAAGCAGCGGGGCCTTGCCCGCAAACGGTCACTATCGACCGTGTCGGACATGTAGGCGCGAGAGTGCCGCCTTAACATTGCGCGAATATTTCGTCTGAGTTTCTTCGTTCATGAACGCGCGCATTCTCGACGCTGACCCGAAAAAATAGGGCGATTTCCATTCAAGAATCGCGAGCCGTCCAGCCGCCCGGGAAACAAATAAGAAATCTACGCGCGCTCCAGCGGCCAGCAGCGCGCGCCGCAATGTGTACGAATTTGCAGCAAGCACGCCACAGTGAACTCGACTGAACCGCGCGACTTACTGCGACAGCGAGCCGCCGGAGACGCGGCCTTCGATCATCATGCGTAGCTCTTCGGTGTCGTTCGAACGCCCCATCGCTTCTTCGAGCGTGATCAGGCGCCGTGCGTAGAGCGAGTAGAGCGATTGATTCAACGTCTGCATGCCGTGCTTGGCTTGGCCGACCTGCATCTGCGTGTAGACCTGATGGATCTTGTCTTCGCGGATCAAGTTGCGGATTGCCGCGTTCGGAATGAGCACTTCGAGCGCGAGCACGCGGCCCGGCGCGCCGGCGCGCGGCAAGAGCAATTGACTCAGCACGCCCTCGAGCACGAACGAAAGCTGCGCGCGCACCTGCGATTGCTGATGCGGCGGAAACACGTCGATGATGCGGTTGATGCTCTGAATCGCCGAGTTGGTGTGCAGCGTGGCGAACACCAAATGCCCGGTTTCCGCGATCGTGAGCGCGGCTTCAATCGTCTCGAGATCGCGCATTTCGCCGACCAAGACGACATCCGGATCCTGGCGCAGCACGTACTTCAAGGCGTATTTGAAGCTCGAAGTGTCGCTGCCGACTTCGCGCTGATTGACGATCGATTTTTTGTGCGGGTGAAGATATTCGATCGGATCTTCCACCGTCATGATGTGCTGGCGCGTCTCGCCGTTGATCTTGTCGATGATCGACGCGAGCGTCGTGCTCTTGCCGGAGCCGGTCGGACCCGTGACGAGCACGAGTCCGCGCGGCTTGGTCGCGAGCTCCGCGACGGCGGGCGGCAAGCCGAGCTCGTCGAAGCTCAGGATCTTGAATGGGATCGAGCGGAACGCGCCAGAGACCGCGCCGCGCTGCATGAAAATATTGGCGCGAAAACGCGACAGGCTCTTCACGCCGAAGGAAAGGTCGAGTTCCTTGTTCTTCTCGAACTGAATCTTCTGCTCTTCGGTCAGGACCGAGTAGCAGATCTGCTTGGTCTCGATCGGCGACAGCGGCGGGAGCTTCAGTGGCACGATCGCGCCGTCGATGCGGAGCAGTGGCGGCGAGCCCGTGGTGATGTGCATGTCGCTCGCGCCCTTCTCGATCATCGCGCGGAGGAGCTGGTGTAAGTTGACTTTGAGGCCTTCTTCGCCGGTCATCGGTTTGCTCTCTGTTTGGGGCCAGGGCCCAAACTCGGTGGTGGGCCCGCTCGCATTCACGTCAGCGGCTGCGGGGAGAACCCCCGACGACTAATCCGACATCGTCACGCGCAGAATCTCTTCCGCCGTGGTCATGCCTTCGAGCACCTTCTTGATTCCGCTCGCGCGCAAGGTCGCCATGCCGAGCTTGATCGCGGCGGCTTTAAGCTCGGCGGCGGAAGCACCTTGCAACACGCGCTCCTTCAAATCATCCGAGAAGCGCATCACTTCGTAGAGCGCGATGCGGCCTTTGTAGCCGGTGTTGTTGCAAGTGGGGCAACCAATGCCTTTCATGATCGTCGGCTTGTTCGCCAGCTGCTCGGGCGTGACGCCCAAGTCGAGCAGCACTTTTTCGTCGGTTTCGAAGGGCTGCTTGCAGTCGACGCAAATTTTACGCGCGAGGCGTTGCGCCAGCACGAGGTTCACGCTCGCCGTGATCAAAAACGGCTCGACGCCCATGTTCAAGAGGCGCGAGATCGTCGCGGGCGCGTCGTTGGTGTGCAAGGTCGAGAGCACCAAGTGGCCCGTGAGCGCGGCCTTGACCGAAATTTCCGCGGTCTCGAAGTCGCGGATCTCGCCGACCATGATGATGTCCGGATCTTGGCGCAAGAAGGAGCGCAGACCCATGGCGAAGTTGAGCCCGATCTCGTCGTGCATCTGCACTTGGTTGATGCCGTGCAGGTTGTACTCGACCGGATCTTCGGCGGTGCTGATGTTGACGTCGGGTTTGTTGAGATCGCTGAGCGCGGAGTAGAGCGTCGTGGTTTTGCCGGAGCCGGTCGGGCCAGTGACGAGCACCATGCCCCACGGTTGGGTGATCGCCCATTTGAAGTCCGCGAGTGGCTCGGGATCGAAGCCGAGCTTGGCCATGTCGAGCTGCAGGTTGCCCTTGTCGAGCAAGCGCAAGACGACTTTCTCGCCCCACATCGTCGGCAGCACCGAGACGCGGAAATCCATCTCGCGGCCCTTGCCGAGCTTGAGCTTGATGCGGCCATCTTGTGGCAAGCGGCGCTCGGCGATGTCGAGCTGACTCATGATCTTGAGCCGGCTGACGATCGCCGCTTTGAGCTTCAAAGGCGGCGTCATTTCTTCTTGCAGCACGCCGTCCACCCGATAGCGCACGCGGAGCTTCTTTTCGTAGGCTTCGACGTGAATGTCGCTCGCGCCTTTGCGAATCGCGTTCAATAAAAGCACGTTCACGAGCCGAACCACGGGCGCGTCCGCGCTTTGACGCTCGAGCTCGAGCGCGTTCACTTCTTCTTCGTCGCCGCCGAAGTCGATGTCTTCGTCGCCGAGGTTGAAGTCGGCCATCACCTCTTCGTACGAGGGGCCTGCGTTGTAATAACGCTCGATCGCGGCTTGAATCGCGGTCTCGCTCGCGACGACGGGCTCGACGTTGTATCCGCTCAAGAACTTGATGTCGTCGATCGCGTTCAGGTTCGTCGGATCGCTCATCGCGACGATCAGCGAAGAGCCGACGCGCGAAACCGGAATGATGCGATGCTTTTCGCACACCTCTTTGGTCACGAGCTTCACGACCTCACCGTCGATCTCGTATTCGTCGAGGTTGATCGCGGGCAGGCGATACTGCGCGCTCAGGAAATTCGTGATTTCGCCGTCGGAGATGAAGCCGAGCCGCGCGAGCGTGTAGCCGAGGTTTTGCCCGGACCGTTTCTGCTCGTCTTGTGCTTTGCGGAGTTGCTGCAAGCTGATCAGCTTTTCGCGGACCAGCAGTTCACCGAGACGATTCTGCGACATCGAGCTTCTCTCTCACTTGAACGGCCGAGGGCCGGACAGATCCGCCGACTTTAGCATTGTCCGCGCCGCGACTGACGGGCGGCTGTTGCGGGGAGTTTTGGGGCCCCGGCTTTGTTGCGTGGAGTTTGGGGCCCCGGCTTTGTCGCGTGGAGTTTGGGGCCCCGGCTTTGTTGCGTGGAGTTTGGGGCCCGGCTTTGTTGCGTGGAGTTTGGGGCCCCGGCTTTGTTGCGTGGAGTTTGGGGCCCCGGCTTTGTTGCG
>DATATR010000490.1:0-27692 GCA_036268695.1 Polyangiaceae bacterium
GAGATTGAAGCCCGCGCGCACGTGACCGGCCGAATCGACCGCGACGCCTTTCAGATCGCCGCCTTTGAAGTCAGCAGCTTTCTCGAGCGAAAAGTGGCGTGTACCGACCGCGGCTGCGTGCGCCGCGAACACCAAACCAAAACCAAGAACAGACGTGCGAAGGAGGCGTTTCATGGGACTATCCGTGGATCGCTCGGGGAAATCAGCTCGGGGAAATCAGCTCGGGGAATCTCAGCGCAGCACCGGGCGCACCGTGACCGCGACGCGATCTCGGCCGACCATGAACTCTGGCAAATCGACGACGATGCGCGTCGAGGTTTGAAAGGTTTCTGGCGAGACGGATGAAGTCTCGGGGCGAATCGCGTCGAGCGCACCCGGCGGCAAGTCTTTCGCGATGTGACCTTTGAACGTCACGCCGGCATCTCCAGTATTGAACGTGACGACCAGCGATTTGGCCGGGTAGACCGGATCTTGGAAATTTTTGATCATCTCCGCGAGCGTGTCCGGCGCGGACTGATCGCGATCTTCGGTGTAGCCCGGCTCGATCTCGAGGTTCACGGTTTGGCCCGCGAGGTGCGCCGGGATCGGCACTGAAACCACGCGCGTGATTTCCGGCCCTGAAAACGGCACCAGCGTGAGCCGCACGCGCGCGGGCTGGCCCGCATCGATTTCCGGCTCGAGCAACTCGGCACCGCGCAGGCGCAAAATGTCGCGCGCGTAGTGGAGCTGCACGTCCATCGTCGCGCTCTCGATGATCGCGGGCTGCCAGGGATTGTTGAGGATCGCGCCCATCGCGCGGATCAAGTTCGAGCGCGCGAATTCGCCGGCCTCGGGCGTGCCGCCCATCGACACGCCGTAATCCTGCACGGTGAGATCGGGGAAGCCCTTGATCTTGAGCACGCTCGTCGCGGTCCAGCTCACGTCTTGGTGTTCGTTCGCGACTTCTTGCAGCGCGCTACCGAGCGCGACCGCGGCGAACGACGGCGTTTGAAAGCGATCGTGAGCGACCTCGAAGTTCCAGCTCGAGCTCGAGAAGCCGGGCGCGCCGTGAATGCTCACCTTGACCGGAATCACTGGCGCCTTCGCGGTCTGCGAAACGACGATCGCCGACTGTCGATCGTTGACCAAGGTGCCGACGTCTCGCACGGCCATGCCGATTTTGAAGCTGCGCTGGTCGCTGGCCAAAAACCAAATCACGCGCCCGATCGCGGTCGGCAGCGCGGTCACGCCGAGCTCGCTCATCGGGTGGCCGAACGCGACGAGCTTGTCGCCTTCGACGCGGGTGACCGTGCCGAGCCCCATCGCGCTCATGTCACCGCGGATCAGCTGCACGCCGATCGCGCCGCCGTCGACGAAGCGCGTCGGTGCGTTCGGATCTTGGGCGCCCGCGCCGCCCGCTTGCAAGGGCTCGAGCCCGAGTGGCGAGAGCATCTCTTGCGCAAACGCGACCGAGCGCTGGCTCATGCCGCCCAGCAAAATCGGCGTCGAAACCGGCGTCAGCGCGCTCGGGCCATGCATGTCCGTCGCGCCGAGCGAGCGCGCGATTTGCGCCGCGTGCTCGCGTAAATCGTATTTGGCGAGATCGCCTCGATAGCGCTCGCCGAAATCGTTGAGCGCGTGGCGCGCGGGTTTGTCGCCGTTTCCGGCGTTCGCGGCTTCGGGCATGAGCCGCAGCGGCCAGCCGTCGATCGAGTTCGGCAAGGGCCGCGCGAGCTCGTTCAACATGTTCGCGATCGGCGTCACGCCCGCGACCGGTTCCGACCCGAACGACCAACCGTAGGCGTACGCGCCGATCATCTTGTCGTTCAGATAAATCGGGCTACCGCTCATGCCCGCGACGACTTTGGTGATCTCGAGCCGCGGATGCTTCGTCTTGATCAGGATCAAATCCTGTTTCGGCCGGAAATTCTTGAGTACGTCGATCACTTCGACGTCGAAGCGTTCCGGCTTGGTGCCGGAAAACACGGTCAAGCCGTAGCCTTTCATGCCGGCGTGAATCTCGCTCACGGGCATGGTGTCGGGTCGGCTATTCGCGCCGTCCGCGTGAGCGGTGTGCAGACCGAGCGGCAGTGGCAGGAGCAGGCCGGTCAGCGCGGCCGCGAGCAAGAGCGAAGAGGAACGCACGGTTTGGGAGTGTAGCAGGGTGGCGGGGCGGCATGCCAAACCCGCAATTTGCGGCATTTAGCGCGAATTGTGGGTTTTCAATCGGACAACTTCGGCGTGCGCTTGTTCCGAAAGAGCGCGAACGACAACCCCAGAACGCGCTCGGACCGAGTTATCTTTCAGCCCGACGTGGACCTCGCGCTGATCATCGTGCTCGTGCTCTCGGCCGGCGTGCTGCTCTCCACGCACGTCTCCTTGAGCGTCGAGCTGGCGCGGCTCGGGCCGTGGTACCGCGGCTTACTCGCGTTCGTGCTCCCGCCACTCGCGCCATTTTGGGGCTACCACGGCAAACTCCACACTCGCTCGTTGATCTGGATCATCGCGGTCACGATTCACGTCGCGTGCCTGACCGCGGCGGCGATCGGCGGCTCGACTTGAGCTGAGCGAACTATTTGTGCCCGCGCTCGGGCTTGATCGCGTTCATCACGTGGAGCATCGGAAAGCCTTCGTTCACCCAGCGATCGCGCAATTTTTCCGCGAGCTCTTTGTGATCGCGCCACGGGATCGCGATCGCGAAGACCAAGCAGGCGTCCGGATAGGCGGGATACGCGGCCCAAGCGCCCGAAAATTCCGCGGAGCTGAAGCCGAGGTTCACGCGACCATCGACGCTGCGCGTTTCTAAAATTTGGTTTTGCCAACGGGCAAAATGCGATTCGAAGGGGCTGAACTTCACGTCGAAGGCGTGCGTTTGCGGCAAACCCCAACTCTCGAATGCGCGCATGCAAGTGTCGGTCTTGACCGCTGTGCCGGGCGGCAAATCCTGCACGAACGCGAGCGCCATCGCGTGATGCTCGTCACCGTAACGAAAGCCGACGAAATGCTCGACGCCGAAATAGCGCACGCGCTTCCAATTCTCCCAATCCGGAATCGGCACCCGGATTTGATCGGCCTTGTCGTTGCGCGAGCCCCACGGCGCGTTGAGCAAGCGCGTGAGCGCGGCTTCGTGCGGATCCGCGGCATTGCCGCCAGGCTCCGCGGGCGTGATGCTCTCGGGCGTAGGCGCAGGAGCCGCTGGCGCAGGGGTCGGCGGTGCCGCGGGCAAATTCGCAGTCTGCGCGCCACCACCACAAGCCGCGAGCACGAACGATGCTCCGAGCGCCTGCGCGAAGAGCTTCGCGGAACGCGGAAATCGGAGCACAGAGCGCACGTCAGTCATACGCCGCACGACCGCAGAATCATGACTCAGCCGAGCGTCGCGCGCCGCACAAAGCGCACTCTTCGGCCAAAACTCAGTGCGCGCCGCCCGAGGCCGAGCGCACGCTCAAACCTCGAAGCTCGAAACGTTGATCGCGTTCAGATCGTGCACGCCGAGCCCGAAGTTGCCGGCCGCGCGGATGTAGGCGGGTTCCCGACCTGAATCTTTGAGCGACGGCAGACCGCGCGCCTTGCGTTCGTCATCGATCACTTTCCAACCGTAAGTGTCCATCGCAACCGGGTCGGTCGAGACGTAGACCGCGCCGTGCGGGATGCGCGTCTTCGGATCTTTGTCGAGCGGACCCTTGTCGTAGATGATCTTGAACGCGTCCGTGATGTGCAGGCGCACGCGGCTCGTCACGATCGGGTGATTGTAGAGCATGGCAATCTGCGGGCTCGCGTTGTGGTCGTGATGCGCTTGCGGATTGTTCACGTTGCCGTGGGTCATGTTCTTCATCGTGCCCGTGTAACCGGCGATGCTGTGATCCTTGATCATCGTCAGATTGATCACCGCGGTCGATTCGGTCAGAAACCGGCAGTAGCGCGTCTTGATGCCTTGATAGACGCGAATGTCCGGCATCGGGTGATCGTTGTTGTTGTGCGTGCCAGTCTTCACGCCGTCCGGCAATTTCCAATTTTGGACGTTGACGCGCGTGCCGGCGAGGAACGTCGGGTACTGCTCGTAGACCGTGATTTTTTCGGGCAGCACGCCGAGCGCGAGCAACCCTTTCACCAGCGGCAAGATCAGCTCGAAATTCGTGGCCATCGTGTAGCCGTTCCTACCGGCGATGCCGTTTACTTTGACGGCGACCACGTCGTCCTTGTGAATGAACTTGCCGAGCGCTTCGCTGAGCGAACTCGCGCCGGTGTATTCCGTCATCGCTTTTTCGAGCATTGCGTTCGCCACTTCCGGCTTCGGCCAGAGTTGGTTCGGCTGCATGTAGCTCGCGAACTCGCCCTTGGCGGAAACCTTGACGATCTTGCCCGGGATCGAAAGCGGCTTGAACCCAGCCGGCGGTTTGGCGATCAGGGAATCGATGTTGTCCGCGGCTTCGGCGCTCGCCGTTTTCGTGAGCGCGCTCGCAGCGACACCCGCGGAGGCGACCTTCAACACTTCACGGCGTGAAACGTTCGGGGACTCGGTTTTGCGCTCGTGCATGCTTGCCTCCGCCGTCGATTCGGCCCCTTCGGAATATCATGGTCGTCTGGCGAGCGCCACTATTCGCGCCAGGTTCCGCCAGGGTGCCTGTCGGCATTTGCACGGCATTTTTTGGCGATTTTCGCGCGGCACAGCATTCGCAATCCGCTCTTCGAGTCACGCGGCAGCTTTCGCCGCGGACAACAGGAGAGAACAGAGATGGAACAGAATCGAATGAAAATCGCGTACGTCATCACCCAACGCAAAGACAAGAATTTTTGGAACCGCGTCGGTGTTGCGTTCGTGAATAGTGACGGCTCGATCAACGTGAAGCTCGAAGCCGTGCCGGTCAGCGGCGAGATCCAAATCCGCGACTACGTGCCGCGCGACGAACTCGCCTCCACGAACCGCAATCACTCGCGCACCGAGGTCGAGGAAGAGCCGTACGCGGAGCTCGCGTAAATGGGGCCCACGGCTTCGACCGCGCAAGACGAGAGCGGACTCGCTCTGAACTCGTTCTCGCCGGCAGAAGTCGACTCTCAGGGGGACCAAGGTGGGGGTCATGTGGCCCCCGCCACCCGGCCTTCCTGGTTTCGACGAAAGCGGGAAGCATTTCAAAACAGCGTTTGGGCGCCCGTCGCGCTGAGACTCGCGGGGCTCGCGCTCGGGATTTTGGTTTTGTCGGGCATCGGTGTGGCGTCGATTTTGAGCGGCGCGGGCGGCGTACAAGTGCCACTCGCGGGCATGCTCGGTAGCGACGTGCATGCCGGCTGGCTCGCGAGCAAACCGCTTGCGAGCGCCAATCGGCAGGCAAACGCCGGCCCCAACGTGGCGCCGCAAATCGGAGCGAACGCGACGGGCAGCGCCGCCGAAATCGCGCCGAGCGCTGCCGCGCCGAAGCGCGACGCAGCGAGTTCAGGCGCGCCCGACACGGCGAATCAGCCGGCGAGCGCGGGCATGACCGCGGACGGCAAAGTGATCCTGAATTTGGCGACCGTCGCCGATTTGCGACATTTGCCCGGCGTCGGGCAAAAGCGGGCCGACTTGATCTTGGCGCTCCGTGCGCGCCTCGGCCATTTCAAGCACGTGAACGATCTTTTGCGAGTGAAGGGCATTGGCGTGCGTGGTCTCAAAAAGATCGTGCCGCACGTCGTGCTCGACGCGCCCGTCGTTCCGGCGACGTGACGCGGGCGGATTCTGCCGACCCATTTCGCGGAGCGGTGCGCGCTCGGCCAGACGAGGCTAGACGAGCAGCGCCGCTCCGCGAATTGTTTGGTGGGGGTGCCCTGCGCGGTGTAAAACGGCGAAGAAATGTCCGGATTTCGCGCTCGGCGTTCGCTTTGGCCCGCGCTGCCCGCGCTGGCTACGGCGGTCGCGGCATGCGCTTTCAACGCGCAGCGCGAAGCGCACGGCGATCTCGTCACGCTTGCGGCGAGTGCAGACGGGATCCGCGTCGCGACGGACCGCGTGGCGCCCCCCCAAAAATCAAACCAAGCCGCGGCGACCCGAGCGCCGGTGAAGGACGCGCCGAGTGCCGCGCTACGCGACGTGTCCGCGCCCGAGATTCGCGCCAAGAGCGCCGACGCGGAGCCGGATGTCGCGGCGGGTGGCGCGTGCCCGAACGGCATGGCGCACGTAAAATTCGATTTTTGCCCGGATTTGGCGCGGCGCTGCCTCGACAAGGAGTACGATAAGCCGAATCACATCACGATCTGCCACAAGTACGCGCCGGAAAAACCGGAGTGCCGCGCCGAACGCGAGCCGCTCGACTTTTGCATCGACGAGTACGAGTACCCGAATCACGCAGGCGACAAGCCGCCGGTGATGATCAATTTCTTCGAAGCGCAGCAGCTGTGCGCTGCCGAAAGTAAGCGGCTTTGCCACGAACGCGAGTGGGTCGCGGCTTGTGAAGGCCCCGCCGAAAAACCATTTCCGTACGGCTACGAGCGCTCGAGCAAGATGTGCAACTTCGACAACCGCTGGGTCGACCCGCACTTGTCGCTCGTGTACGCCAAAGATCCGGAGCTGCAAAAGAAAGAGCTCGCGCGGCTCGATCGGAGTGTGCCGAGCGGACAAATGACAGGCTGCGTGAGCGATTTCGGCGTGCACGATCTGACGGGCAACGTCGATGAGTGGACCATGGCCGACCACGAACGGCCGCGCGAAAAAGCGAAGTTCTCGGCGCTGAAAGGCGGCGCGTGGGGCCACGTGCGCAACGCCTGCCGCCCGGTGACGACGAGTCACGTGCCGGAGTTTCGTTACTACTTCATCGGCTTTCGCTGTTGTAGCGATGTCGCGAAGTGATTCGCGCTAGTGCACCGCATGTGAGCTACGCGCAAGTTTCAAGGCCGAAATTGCGCGGCGGTGCACTAGCGAGCCTGCGCAGCAGGCGTGGGGTTCCGGGGCGAAAGCCCCGGCGAGATGCTAGTGCACCGCAAGCCGCGAAGCGGGACCATCGCGTAGCGATGGTTGAGGCTATCTCACTTGCGGTGCACTAGCCGGCCGTAGCGCAGCCCGCGCCGATTTCAGTCCAAACTCCGTTCGTGCACTGCATGTCGGCCACGGACGAAGCACCGAAGTTGCAGTTGCCGTATGCGCACATCGCGTTGTTGGCGGAGCCATCGCAGGGCTGGCCTTCGTTCGGCACGACTTGCGGACAGGGGGAATTCGGCGGCCCTTGGCAATCCCAAATTTGCATGCCGCCATTCTCGTGCAGGTCGCAGCGACAATAGACCGAGCCGGATGAGCCGTTGTCGAGCGTGCACTCGACGCCGACCGTCGGACACGTGGTGCCGACTTGTCGCAATCCGCCGTCGACCTCGAGGCACGTCTCGAGCTTCGCGCATTTTGCCAATTGGCTCTGCCAAGCGGCGTCCACGCAGCTGTAACGGTCGCGGCACTCGGCGCGCAGATCGTCGCCATAAGTGCATTCGAGCCCGGTCTTGCACGCGCCGCTCGCAGGCGGATCGACCGGGCATTTGTCGAGCACCATGCCGCCCGCGCCCGCGGAGTTCATGCCGCCGGAACCAGCCGAGTTCGTTCCACCCGAACTCGTTCCGCCCGAGTTCGTTCCGCCGTTGCCGGCGCTCGGCGAAGTGCCGCCCGCGCTGGTGCCGGCTTGCGCGCTGCCGCCGCTCGAACTTCCGGCGAACGAACTCGTGCCGCCGCTGCTGCTGCCGGCGATCGCGCCAGTGCCGCTCGCGCCGCCTGGTGCACTGCCGCTCGCGCCGTTCGCGCTCGTGAATGCGTTGCCGCCGCAATCGGCGAAGAGCGCGAGGAACACGCCGGACGCACAGAACCCGAACGCCAAGGCAACGGCCGTACGCGCTTTTCCGCGCTTCCCGCGGAGCGAGCGCCCCGAAAAATCTAAGCCCTGCATTGGCCTCGAAAGTTACCACGTGCAGCTATGCCCGGCTAGCGAGCGCTGCTACCGTCGAAGGTCCGCCTCAATGCAAGCGCAGCGTTCGGACGCCAACGCAGCCGCAGATGCTGCACTCCATGCCCAACAGCTGGCCGGCGAGCGGCTCGTCAATCAATGCCGCTTCGGGCTGACTGCATTCGGCGCGCTCACGATCTTGTCGGCTTCGGCTGCGCAAACCCACGCGGCGAACGTCGTGTTCTCGGTCGTGGTCTCGGTGCTGGCGAGCTATGCCGCGCTGGTTTGGTTTTGGCTGCGCCATGAGCTGAAGCACGCGTCGCGGCTGAAATACGTGTCGGTCGTGGTCGACATCAGCTGCTTGTATGCGCTGCACATCGCGAGCCTCTTGAACCACTCGGGCGTGTACGAAGTGTTTCGCGCGCCCGGCACCTGGCTGATGATCGGCGTATTCAACGGGCTCGGCGCCGTGCGCTACAGCGCGCGGGCGAGCCTATTTTCCGCGCTGCTCACCTTGATTTATGGGGTTGCCTTGCTCGTCGTGGTGCGGCGCGTGGGAGCCGTGCCGTGGCTCGACGAGTCGAGCTTCATCGGCGCGGGCCTCAATGTTTTCGACTGCGCGATCGCGATCGTGTTCGCGGCAGTGCCCGCCGTCTGCGCCGCAGTCGTCGCTTGGCATTCCGAGGAATTGCTCGAGCGCAGCACGCGCGACGCGGCCGCGCGCGCCTCTGCCGAAGATCGCCAGCGCCAAATCCTCGACGCGATGGCCGACATGATCTTGGTCAAGGACGCCCAGTCGAAAATCATCTGGGCAAACCGGGCGCTGCGCGAAGCCTGGGGCGCGAACAACGAGGACTTGGCCGGCCAGGACTACAACCCCAAAGCAAAAGACGACGAACGCAATCGCTCGCTCGAACAAGACGCGCTCGTGCTCGACACGCAAGACACCGTGCTTTTGCCGGACGAACGGCTCGAGCGCAAAGACGGCCGCATCTTGCAGGTGGACACGGTAAAATCCCCGATCTTCGACGCCAAAGGCCGAGTGATCATGACCGTCGGCGTGTCGCGCGACGTGAGCGATCGCAAAAAGCTCGAGGCGCAACTGCGGCTCACCGAAACCATGTCGACGGTGGGCACGCTCGCCGCCGGCATGGCGCACGAAATCAACAATCCGCTCACCTACGTGATCGCGAACCTCGAGTACCTCGCGGAGCGTTTGCCGGCGCACGGTCCGTGGCAGGGCGAGCGTCAAGCCCGCGAGTGGGTCTCGGCATTGAGCGAGGCGCGCGAAGGCGCGGCACGCGTGCAGCGCATCGTGAAAGATTTGAAGGATGCCTCGCGCGGCGGCGAAGATCATTTCGGCGCGGTCGACATCGAGCAAGTGCTGGAGTCGACCTTGAAGCTCGCGGCCAACGAGCTGCAACATCACGCCCGCGTGGTGCGCGAATATCAGCGCGTGCCGACCGTGCACGGCAATGCCGCCCGGCTCGGCCAAGTGTTTTTGAATCTGCTCGTGAACGCCGCGCACGCGATCCGCGAAGGCGCGGCCGACGCCAACGAAATCCGGCTGATTTTGCGCACGGACGCGAAGAGCTGCGTCGTGATCGAAGTGCGAGATTCGGGCCACGGCATTCCGGAAGAGCACATGGCGCGGCTGTTCGAGCCCTTCTTCACTACCAAAGACGTCGGTGAGGGCACCGGGCTCGGGCTCTTCATTTGTCATCGCATCGTGAGCGATCTGAGCGGCTCGATCGAAGTCGAGTCGAGCGTCGGTTCGGGCAGCGTGTTCCGCGTGATCTTGCCGGCAGCGGGTACGCCATCGGAGCCAGTCGAGGCCGCGCTCGAGCGCACGCCGGAAAACACACTCCGGCGCGGACGCATCCTAGTCGTCGACGACGACACGTTGGTCGCGAAGGCCCTGTCGCGCTTGTTGGCCGCGCATCACGACGTGATCGCGCTCACCAGCGCGGGCGACGCGCTGGCACGGCTCGAGCGCGGCGAGCGCTTCGATCTGATCTTCTGTGATTTGATGATGCCGATCACGACCGGCGTCGAGTTTCACGAGCGCTTGCGCCTGCTCGCGGCCGACCAGGCCGAGCGCACGATCTTCATCACCGGCGGCGCCTTCACCGACGCCTCGCGCAAATTCCTGGAAACGACGGCCAATGATCGCCTGGAAAAGCCGTTCGATCAGCACAAGCTGCAAAAGCTCGTGGCAAGATACTTGAACTGATGGCCGCGCGCGCTCGGCGACGAAGTCGCACGTTTTTGCCGCTCGGAGCGCTCGCGCTCGTCGCGTGCGCCGAAGTGCCGAGCCGCGCGCCGCTCGGCGGTAACTACGCGCCGCCTCCCGAAGCGAGCGCCGCGCCGCGCAAAGCAGTACTCGCGGCAACACCGATCGACAGCGAAGCGAACAGCGTGGCGAGCGCGACCGAAGCCGAGAAGCCCGAGCCGAAGCCCGAGCCCACGCCGAAGCCCGAGCCCGCACCCGTGGCGGAAACCGGCGACGTCGCGCGCTACGATCCGCTCAAAGCCGGCGATCGGTTGCGCGCCGAGGTGTCGATCACACTCTCGGCCGAGCTCCAAGGCGGACCTCCAGGCGAAGACAGCAAGCTCGCGTTCGATGGCAAAGCGCGGGTCGAGATCAAGATCGTGAAGAGCTCGGCGCAAACCCTGGATCAGCTCGAAGTCACCCTCACGCCGCTCTCGCTGCATACCGAATTCGGCGGTCAGAGCTCGGATAGCGCGCAAGATCCTCCGCAGACGTACGATGTCACTTTGAGCGGGCAAACGCCGAGCGTTAAGCCACAAGGCGGCACGCTCGAAAAAGAGGATCGCGCCGCGCTGCTCGTGTTCGTCGTGCCGCTCGCCGAGTTTCACAAGCGCTGGGCCGCCGCGCCGACGTTGAACCTCAAGCCCGGCTGGAGCAGCAAAATCCCAGTCGTCACGCCGGCATTTCTGGTCGCGCCCGGCGACACGGTGCAAGTCGGACCGCTCGGGCTACGCTACGAGGGCCGCGACCCGAGCAGCACGAATCTACCTTTTTCGCTCGAATTGCCAGTCGATTGGGACACCGATCTCGGCAAGCTCCACTTCGACTTCGGCGGCAAAGCCGTGCTCGGAGCCAAAGGGCGCCCGACCTCTCTCGAATTGAGCGGACCCATCTCGGGCGAAGTCGGCGCGCCCGGCATGCAGTTCACGCTGAACGGCAACGCGACGTTCAGCGCGGCCGTGTCCTATCCGTAGCTGGTTCTGGACTCTAACGAACGCCGATCGCCCTGCGCACACGCGCCATGGTTTTGGCGGCGACTTCACGCGCTTGCTCCGAACCCTTGCGCAGCACTGCGTCGAGGTACGCAGCGTCTTTGCGCAGGCGCAGATACGTCTCTCGCTTGGGGCCGAGTTCGGCTTCGATCGCTTCGTACAGATCTTGTTTGGCGTGGCCCCAACCGTATTGGGGATCGCTCGCCAATTGCTCGACCATCTTTTGTGCGCGCGCCTTCGGGACCAACAAGCGAAACAGTTGGTACACCGCGGAAGGTTCGGCTTCTTTCGGGGCCTCGAGCGGCTCCGAGCCGGTTTTGATCTTCAAGATCAGCGAGCGCAGCTCCTTCGCCGACGAAAAAAGCGGCACCGCGTTGTCATAAGATTTGCTCATCTTGCGGCCATCTAGGCCCGGCACGAGTGGAGCTTCGCCGATCACTGCGTTCGGCAGGCGCAGGGTTTCGCCGAAGGCGTGGTTGAAGCGCTGCGCGACGTCCCGCGCGACTTCGACGTGTTGCTTCTGATCCGCGCCGATCGGCACCGAGTCGACGTCGTAAAGCAGGATGTCCGCGGCCATCAGCGCAGGATAGGCGTAGACGCCACCGTTCGGCGCTTCGCCGCGATCGAGCGCCGCTTTGTAGGCGTGCCCGCGCTCGAGCTGTCCGGCCGAGAGACAGCACAACAGCACCCAGCACAGCTCGAAAGTTTCCGGCACGAGCGACTGCAAAAACAAACTCGTCGTGTTGGGGTCGAGCCCGCAGGCGAGCCAGGTCGCGGTGACCTCGTGCACGCTCTCGCGCATCTCCGTCGCGTCGTGAACGGTGGTGAACGCGTGATAGTCGGCCACGAAGTACAGCGCGTGGTGCGATTTCGCGAGCTCGAGCGCCGGGCGGATCGCGCCGAGGTAATTGCCGAGGTGAGGAGTACCGGTGGGTTTGATGCCGGTGAGAACGGTCGTCATGTCGAGCCTTCGCCGTAAAGCGCTGACCGCTTCTTACTTCAGGCCCGGCGTGAGCGCGAGCCCGTGTGCTAAAATGGGTCGATGCTTCCGCACTGCCCGAAATGCGTTTCAGAGCTGCTCGTGGCGGTCGAAGGCACGCACAGTAAAATCGGCTCTTCGGCGCGGCGCTGCACACATTGTTCGGGTTTTTGGGTGCCGCCGGAGGTCGTCGCGTTGCCCGGCATCGTCGAGCTCTTGCGCGAAAAGGACGCGCGCCCGGCGCAAACCGCGAGCGAAGACAAACGCACCGGCCAATGCCCCGACGGTCACGGCTTACTGCGCCGCGCGCGCGTCACTTGGCACGATCCGTATTTCTTGGAGCGCTGCGCACGCTGCGGCGGCGTTTGGTTCGACGCGGGCGAGTGGTCGCGTGCCGCGGAAGACAATCTGTTCACCAATCTTTCGGAAGTGTGGAGTCCGGCATTTCGCAAACAGCTGTCGGAAGAGCAAGCGCACGCTTCGCTCGAGGTCGATCTGCGCGCGAAGCTCGGCGGCGAACTCTACGAGTTGCTCCACGCGCTCGCGAATCGTTTGGAAGCGCATGCGCATCGCGGACTCGCGCTCGCCTACCTCGTCGAGCGCCTGAAGCACCCCGACGAGTTCGGCGAAGAAGACGAGTAGCGGCGCCCAGCGCCTACACCGCGCGCCGAACGCGTCGGTACAAGGCCCAACCCAACCCCAAAATTAAGCCGAAAATCGCGCCATTTTTCGAGGCTTCGCCGGCCGCGCTCACGCTGCAACCTTTGGAGCCACGGCTCGCGCTGGCCATCGGAGCGCGGCCCGCGAGCGTGCCACCGCCGCCGCCGTTCACGCTGCTTCCGCTACTGCCGCCGGATGCGCTCTGTCCGCCGCTCGAGCTTCCACTTGCGCTCGTACTCCCACTCGCGCTCGTGCCCGCGTCGCTCGTTTCGCCACAGATGATCGCGCCGGCGGAAAGCGCGACCGTGCCAGCGTCGCCCGGACACGCATTGAGCGTCGAACAGACGCTGCCGAGTCCGGGATTGCTCGGATCCGCGGTCGTCCATTCCATTTCGCAGCTGCTCGGCATGCCGGACGCGAGCGGCAGCGGCCCGCGCACGTCTTTCAGTTTCGTGAGCACGTTGAAATCGGACAGCGCGCTCGGCACGCCGCTGCCCTGGTACACGCCGACGTGAAAATCGGTTTCGCCCGCGGTCAAGCCGAGCGGATCGCTTTCTTTCGCGCACGCGTACAGCGCGTCCGCCGTCCAGCGTAAGCAACTGGCGTAAAAATTCGGGATTTTTTGGGTGAATGTCAGCGCGTCGGAGCTCGCCGAATAAAGGCCGACCGCGTCATCGTCGACAACGATCGGCGCGATCACGGGATCGCCGAAGCCGGCGAGCACCGTCGTTCCGTCGGGCGAAAGCGCGAAGCCGAGCAGCGCGGCTTGCGCGCGCAGCACGTCGCGCGAAGTCATGCCTTCGTCGTCGCTGACGAGCAGGGAATCGTCCCAGGTCGTCGAACCGTCGTCTGCTTGGCTCTGGCGATTTACGCGCATATACACTCTTTTCGGATCGGTCGGCGAAATCGCGGCGATGTAAAGCCCACCGACGCCCGCGCTGTCGTCGACCATGATCTCGTGCGGCGTCCAGCTCGCGCCGCTGTCGTCGGACGCGATCAGGAGGTTCGTGCCGTCGAAATTGCCGCTCACGTAGAGGTGCGTCGGATCGCTCGGCGCGACGTCGACCGTGAGCACCACGTGCACCATCGAGGTCGGGATCGGCATGCCGAGCGCGGCCCACGTCTTGGCATCGTCCGTCGTACGGTAGAGCTGATGTTCGAGCGTCGAGCCGTCCGGATTCGTGATGCTGCTGAGCGCGATCGCGCCGTGCGTCGCGTCGTAGGCCGGGCATAGATCCACGACCGTGCCGGTCTTGCCCGTCGCGTTCGGATCTGGCGGAATAAACGTGGGATCGTGCGGCAGCGACCAATCGCTCTGAAACGAGCAACCGCGATCGCGCGAGACACGCAGGCCGTTGAGCGAGCCGGAGAGGATCGTTCCGTCCGGCAGGGTTTCGAGCAGCGGATCGACCCAAGATCCCATCAAGGATTTGCCGAACAGTGCCGACTCGCACACGAACTCGAAGTCTTTCGAGTTCCCCGAAACGAGCAAGCCGTACGTGCCGCTCACCACGACTTGTCCGGGCGCCACTTCGCGCAATTGTTCTGCGTTCGGAAAGCGACCGTTCGCGCGCGCGTGCGCCGCAGCGAGTGCAAACGTGAACGAGAGCGCGCACGCCGTGAAGTGCGAAGGGCGTAACCGCAATCTCAGGTACTGCGCGATGCTCGCGAGCCGAGTTCGAAAATGTGTCATCGAGATCTTTCTCTGCCCGTGCAGATTGGCGGTGCCCGAACGCTCGAGTCGGAGTACGCTTCGGCTCGGCGATGATCGCGTGTCAGCGTTTGAATTCGTTTCGGGCGATGGCCGCGCCGGCGTTTGCGGCGCGCCTCGTATGGTGCTTCGCGGGCGCGAGCGCGTGTGCCTGTGGCAGCCAAAAACCCGCGCCAAACACCGACTACACGCGCGAGCAATTGCTCGACCCCGAGTCCTGCCGCGGCTGCCACGAAGATTATTACGACGAATGGGCCGCGAGCATGCACGCTTACTCCTCGCGCGATCCGGTGTTTCTTGCGATGAACCGTCGCGGCAACGAAGAGACGAGCGGCGCACTCGGCGACTTCTGCGTGAAGTGCCACGCGCCCATGGCCGTGCTGGACCGCCAAACCACGGACGGCTCCAATCTCGAGTCCTTGCCGAACAGCATGCAAGGCATCACCTGCTACTTTTGCCACAGCGTGTCCGGAGTCGCCGGCAGCCACAACGACCCGCTGGTGCACGACGTCGCGGATCCGATCGCGCTCCGCGCGGGCATCACCGATCCGATCAAAAATCCGCACCACGCGGGCTACTCGTCCTTGCTCTCGGGCGCTTCGCAAGACAGCTCGACCGTGTGCGGCTCTTGTCACGACATCGAGCTCCCTTCGCCGCCCGCACCCAAACCCACCTCGGGCACGCCAGTCGAGCTCGAACGCACCTTCGCGGAGTGGCAAAACACGGTATTTGCGCCGAATCATGACGCGAACAATCCGAACGGCATCAGCTGCATCGGCTGCCACATGCCCGCGCCCGCGCGCGGCGCGACGGGCACCATTTTTCCGGGCGGCCCGGGCAATCGCAGCCTGCATAGCCACCTGTTCCCCGGCGTGGACGTCGCGCTCCAGCCGAGCAGCGCCGACGGCGGCGCGCCAGACGCGGGTCTCGACGCGGGCACGGGCAACGCGAATGGCGCGGACGCGGGCAGCGCGCCGATCTCGAACGACGCCGCCGTGCAAGGCTTTCTCGAAACCGCACTGCGAGTCGCGCGGCTCTGCGTCGAATATCAGACGGACACTTCGGATCGCCAGCGCATCCGTTTGCTCGTGGACATCGACAACGTGGGCGCGGGCCACTTTTGGCCGAGCGGCGCGGCGCAAGATCGACGCGCCTGGGTGGACGTGCGCGTGCTGGTCGACGATCAAGTCGTGTACACGAGCGGCGAGCCCGCGCCGGGAACGGACGTACTCGCGCTGCAAGATCCGGATTTGTGGGTGCTGCGTGATCACGCAACCAAGACCGACGGCACGGACGCGCACATGTTCTGGGATGTCGCGGAGATCGAACCGGGCACGATTCCTGGCCCGATCACCCGCGTCGTCGGCGCGCCGGGTTACGACAATACACACGCGGTGCGCGCGTTCCCGCTCGCGCTCGATACTTGGATCCCCGCGCCGTTCGATCAAAATCGCACGCGCGTCGAGCTGCGCTTGCGCCTGCAAGCCATCGGCTACGACGTACTGGACGACTTGGTCGGCACGGGCCATCTCGATCGAGCGAGCCGCGACGCGATCACCGATCGCACGCTGCTCGTCAACCGCACGCTGGCGCGCCCCGATCTGATCGCAACGACGCCCGAGCTCGCGGACTTCGCGCAGGTTTCGTTCGAGTGGAGCGCGTTCACGCTGAGCTCGCCGTACTTCGCCGCGCCGGCAACGCGCAACATGGGCACGACGCAGTACCTCTGCGCAGGCATGAACCGCGCGCCGTGAACAGAGCAACGTCAGCTCGACGTGGTCATGCACAGCGAAAACGCGGCGCTCTCGCTCGCGCCAGCGCTGAGCGATGCCGAAAATGTGATCGCGTAGAGCCCGGGCATGGGCAAAATCAGGCTCTCGATTTGATAAACGCCGCCGCCCTGCTCGACAGCGACCGCGGTCGGCGCGAAGTGGCCGTGATCGGGCATGTAGCTGCTTACTTGCAAGATCGCACCCGTGACCGGCGCGCCGCTCGCATCCGCGATCGCGACCGTCCAGGTGTTGCCAGGCGGACCTTCGGATTGCACCGGAGCCGCTGGATCGAGCATCGACACGGTGAAGGAGTAGCCGCCGCTCGAGAGCTTGCTCATCCCAGCGCTGACGCCTTCGGCGCGCGTGGTGCAATCATCCGTGTCGGCGGTTTGCGTCGGCGCTTGGTTCGTCGCGGCCTGTTGATTCTGCGTGTTGTCCGAGCCGGAAGAGCAGCCGAGCAGCGTCGCGGCGAGTGGCACGCCGAGCGCCAGGAAATGGCGCCGCGCCGCGGGCTTCGAAGTCACGCGCTGACGTCGGCGCCGGATGGCTAAACCGAGCACGAGCAAGGAGGCGCCAGCCAGCCCGCCGCGTGACGGCGCAACCGGCGCCTGACGACACGAACAACCCGATGAATCGGACGAGCCCGAAGAGCTCGCTTTGGTGCCACTCGACGAAGATCCGGCGCTGGCAGTCGAGCCCGCAAGGCTCGAACTGCCCGCGCTGCTAGTCGAACCCGCGCTCGAAATCGGGCCGCTCGCGCCGGCGCTTCCGCCGCTCGAAACGCCCGCAAAACTCGAACCGGCGCTGCCTGGTGCGCCAGCGCTCGCGCCACCGAATCCCGACGCGCCGCCACTGCTCGCGCCCGCGCTGCTCGAGCCACCCACGCCGACGCCGCTGCCGGCCACGCCCGTGCCGCTACCGCCCTGGCCCATGCCGCCCGTGGTCGTGCCGCTGCCGGAGCTGCCGCCGCCGCCGGTAGCGCCGCCTGCGCCCGTGCCGCCGCTCCCGACCGGAGTCGTCGTGCTGCACGCTTGCGGCCCGGGCCCACTGAACGTGGTGCCGTCGAAGCACGTCGCGGGACCGGTGCTCGCGTCGACCGTGACGTTGACGGTGGCGTGCGTGGCGTCGATGTCTTGAACCGTGAAGGTCACGCCGCCGCCCGGATCGCTGAACGATTTGCCGACAGTGAGGCCTTCGGCCGTCTTCGGCGTGGTCGGATCCATATCGAGGACCCAGGTAAATTCCGAGGTCTTGTTCGACGCGGGCACATCGCCGCCGATCGTCACGAGCACGTCCGGACCATTCTCTTTGCCGTCGATGCCGACCTTCGTGCGAAGCTCCAAATAATATTTGCTGAGGTTCACCGGCGTGGCGGTGCCGGTCGTGTTGTGGAACGCGCGCGTCTTCGGCATCGGGATCTGCAAGGCTTGCACGCCGTCACAGGCGAGCTCCGTCGGCAAGAGCGTGTACGTGCCGCTCGCGGTCGCCCGCACCGCATTGCAGCCTCCGAAGTAGCCTTCGTACCACTTTTCGTAAGCGCCGAAATGCGCGCAGCCGCTGCCCATCACCGTGTGACGATCGCCGTATTCCGCCGCCGAGCAGTTCGTTTGCGGATCATCTGCGAAGGGCTGCGGGGTCGTGGCCAGTGAGCCCAAATTACAGGTGATCGAGTTACTGTGCATCAAGCCGAGGTTGTGCCCGACTTCTTGATTGAACACCGTGCAGCTCGAACTCGCGTTGAACCAAGATCCGGTCGCCGGCCGCGACGCGGTGCCTTCACCGCCGAGGCCGCCCCACATGCAGGCCGCGAACGACGACCCGATGTACTGCATCCAGTGATCGTACGTCTTGCCGAACGTCGTCGGCCATTGCTTCTCGATCGCCGTGATCGCCGATTGCTGACAGGTGCCGAGCGTGGTCACCGTCTGCGTAGGCAGGATATCGCCCGTGAAGTTGAACGCGCCGTACGAGTTCTCGTTGTAATATTGATTTAGCCCGGCTTGCGTCGGCGTGCGCACGCCGAACACCGCGGTCTCTGCGTCAGCCGGCATGAGAGTCACGCCGTTGCCCACATCCATCGGCACGAAGCCGACCGTCGCCGTCTTCTTCGTCACCACCGTGAGCGCCTGACTGGTCGACTCGACGTCATCGGTGACCGCTTCGGTTTGCTCCTGATAGCGCGCGACGCTAATTCCGTCCGTCGTCTCGGTGCCCCAAACTTTCAGCTGGGTCCACGGCTGCAGATTGGGCTCTTGTGCGAAGATCAGCCGCGTTTCCGGCGCGCCTTCGCCTGCGGCCAAATAAAACAAGCCCTCCGAATGTCCGTCCAAATAGTCGACCCGATAAATGTGCAGTTCGCCCTGAACCGAGCCGTCCGGCTCGCCGCCACCGCCGGTGCTGCCGCAGCCGATGAGCAGCGCGAACGAAGCACACGCGAGCGCACTCGCGCCAGAGTGCCACTTTCCAGCGAACCCACTTCGAACCGAACCACCGAGACGAAATTTCATGCGCTCTCCCGGGCCGAGGAAAGTCGACCAGCTTACAGAGTCGAACGACGCCCCTCTTAACAGTCCAGGAACGCCGAAATCGGCTCACACGAAATGGCGCACAACGCGTTTCAGCAGCCAGTTTCACCGGCACATTTCATTTTTCCAAACGAGCTCGACGCTTCACGTCCGAGCCGCGATCGAGCGCGCATTCATCAGTCATCGATTGGGGTGCCCCGCACGCAGGCGACACACCACGCAGCGCCGTGCTCGCTGCAATCATTCAATGCGCGGCGCAAACTCCCGCGGCCCACTCAGCCCGCGCAAGCTCAGCCGCTGCGCGCGGCGCTGGGCCCCCAAGCGTCGGCGTCCCGCCGCCGCGGAGGCCCAACACCCAAATCTCGCTCTTCGAATTTCTTCGCAACCAAAACCCGCGTCGTGCTTACGCCGCAGTCCGTCGCAAACCAAAAGCCCTTTTTCGGCGCAAAAAACGGCCTAGCGCAACGACGATCGGAGCCTTAAATCATGCTCCAATGGACAAGCTGCGCGTCGATGTTTGGTCGGATATTGCCTGCCCTTGGTGCTTCGTCGGCAAACGGCGACTCGAAGCGGCGCTCGCGCGCTTGCCCGAGGCGGAGCGCAAACAGGTGGAAGTCACGTGGCACGCGTTCGAGCTCGATCCCGAAGCGCCGCGCGAACGCGAGCGGAGCGAGTCGTACGCCGAGCGCTTGGCGAAAAAGTACGGCATGTCGGTCGCACAAGCCGAAGCGCGCATCGCGAGCATGACCGAGGTCGCCAAGGCGGACGGAGTGAACTTCGATTTCGCGCGGATTCGTCCGGGCAACACCTTCGACGCGCATCGCTTGCTGCATTTGGCGGCAGAGCGCGGCCTGCAAGACGCGCTGAAGGAGCGCTTCCTGCTCGGCTACATGAGCGAAGGCGAAGCAATCGGTCAGCCTGAAGCATTGGAGCGGCTCGCGATCGAAGCGGGGCTCGGCGCGAGCGAAGTGCGCGCGGTGCTAACGAGCGATCGGTATGCTGCCGAAGTGCGCGCGGACGAGCGTGATGCTCGCGAGCTCGGCATCAACGGCGTGCCCTTTTTCGTGCTGGATGAGCGGCTCGCGGTGTCCGGCGCGCAGCCGACAGAGCTATTTTTGCGCGCGCTGAAGCAAGCCTTCGCCGATCGCGCCGCACGCCCAGCACAATTCGAAGAGGGCGCGCTCTGCGGGCCGGACGGCTGCTGATTCGAGCTCGCACACGCGCTGCGCGGGCACTGACGAAATCCGCCAGTCTACAAAGTCCCGAGGGACCCCCCCTCGCCCCCTTGTCCCCGCACCGGCCCGAATCCCCCTGAGCGACCACGCCCGTAACGCTTCCGACAACTGCGAGCATCGAAGCATTGGCCCGAGACTCGGCTTCACGCCGCTTCTCCGTAGCCGCTCGTTCACCGGGCACGAAGGTAGCTCGCAGCCGTAGGTTCCCGATAGAACGATATTGCGCGAATCGATACATATCGAGGCCGCACATCGCGCGCGATTCCAGTGTAAAAAAAACGCTGAATGCAATCGACTGCAAGCAAGCTGCGCGACCAGGCCGCGTGCGTGTGCTGCGCCGCGGCGCTCGATCTCGATGCGGAGACAATCGCTTGCGAGCGTTGTGCGCAAGCTTACGCGCGCATCGGCCGCATTCCGGTCTTGCTGCCGCGCGCGCACGATTACGTGAGCGCGTGGCGAGAGCAATTGTGGACGCTGGAAAAACAAGGCGAACACACGCTCGCTGCGATCCAAGCCGAGCTGAACACACCGGGCCTGAGCCGAGCGGCTGAGACGAGGCTCCGAGCGCTGTCGCGCGCGCTCGAGGATCAAGTTCGAGACATCGTGAGCATCGTCGAGCCTGCGCTCGGTTCCGCGCTGGAAAACGAGCGCGGAGCTTTACCGCGCGGGGTCGTCGAGTACATTCAATTTTTGTATCGCGATTGGGGCTGGGAAAGCGCGGGCAACAGCGAAAATGCGCGGGCGATCGCCGCGATCCGTCCGCTGCTCGCAGGTCGCGAGCTCGGCTGCACGCTGGTGCTCGGCGCCGGTGGCTGCCGCTTCGCCTACGATTTACATCGCGAATTTGCGGCTCGCGAGACTGCGGTGCTCGACATCGATCCGTTCTTGTTCCTGTTCGCTGAAGCGGTCGTGCGCGGTGAGCCGGTGCAACTCACCGAGGCAATCGCGAACGTGCAAGAGCTCGCGCAAGTCTCTAAGGCGTGGCTGTTGCGCGCGCCAGCGGGACCGCTCGACACGAATGAATTTCATTTTTTCTTGGCCAACGCGCTCGCGCCGCCATTCGACGATCACACGTTCGACACTGTCGTGACACCTTGGTTCGTCGATCAAGTGCCCGGCGATTTGCTGGCGTTCTTCGAACGCATTCGGCGCCTGCTCGTGCCGGGTGGATGCTGGCTCAATACCGGCCCGCTGCTTTACCCGCCGGACGCGCCACTCTCACGCCGCTACTCGCGCGAAGAGATCTTCGAGCTGGCCGAGCGCGCCGGTTTCCGCATTGCGGAGCACGCGAGCGAATCGCGGCCGCACCTCGAGTCCCCGCTCACGGGTCGAGGGAAGATCGAGTGGATCTCGAGCTTTCTAGCTTTTTCCGCAGCGCCGTGAGCGGCACTAGGCGCAAACCCAACAAAATCAAAAGCGGGATCAGCGCGCGTTTCGTGCGCGCATAACCGCCGCGATAATCGTAGTCGACCCAAGCCAGGTGCAGCACGGCAAAGGCGGCCGAGGCGTACACGAGCCGGTGCAAGTTTTTCCAGCGCTTGCCGCCGAGACGACGGATCATGCCGTCAGTCGACGTGATCGCCAGTGGCACGAGCAAGAGCAACGAGAGCCAGCCCGGAATACGGGACTTACGCAGCCACGCATCTTCGAGCGCATAAGTCCAATTGAGCTTTTGCCCGATCACGAGGTAGACGACAAAATGCAGACAGCACCAGAAGAACGCCAATAAGCCGAGCGTGCGCCGCAGTTCGTTCGGCCAGCGAAACCCGGTGATGCGCGCGAGCGGCGTACACGCGAGCGCCGCGAACAAAAAGATGAACGCCCACACGCCCGTCTCGGCGATGCCGAGCGCGAGCACGCGATAGTCGTAGTCGACGATGAAATGGCGATCGATGCGCGCGAGCCGTTGGTACAGCGTGATCGCCGGCAACACGCCTTGCACGCACAGCGCGAGCTTGAGCAAACTCACGGCGAGCGCGCGCGGCTTCACTGACTCAGCTTACACCGTTAACCGCCGTCGAGAGTCTCGCCGTGCGTGGTGAACGAGCAGGCGTGGCTGGTAGTGTCGCACTTGGCGCCTTCGGAGGCGCACCAGCATTTGGAATCGTCGCTGCACGAGCCGGGATCGCCGCTCACCGCGAGCACGCACACGTGCGGCATGACTTTGAGGCTGCACACGTCGCCGCCGCACGCGTTGCCGCTCTCGACGCAGTCGGTGTCGTTGGTGCAGGTCTTGCCGTCGCTGAGCGGGCCGCCTCCGCCGCCGCTCGACGCTTTGGTGTTACCGCCGCCCATCAAGTCGCTGATGCGACCGACCTTGTTCGCGGACAGCTCGGTGAACCAGATGTTGCCGTCGGGGCCCGAAGTGACGCCCGACGGATCGCTCGCCGGCGTCGGCACGACGTATTCGGCGACCGTGCCCTTGGGCTCGACGCGGCCAATCGAGTTTTCACTGCCGGCTTCGGTGAACCACAGATTGCCGTCTTTGCCGAGCGCGATGCTGCCGGGGCTCGCCCCGCTCGGGATCGGGTATTCACTGATATCACCCTGAGGTGTTATTTTTCCGATTTTATGTCCATCGAGCTCGGTGAACCAAATGTTGCCGTCCGAGCCGGCGGCGATGCCCTGCGCGTTGCTGGCCGGTGTCGGGATCGGATATTCGCTGATCGCGCCTGAGGTCGTGATTTTGCCGATTTTATTAGCGGTCACCGAGGCCTCGGTGAACCACAAATTCATGTCCGGCCCGACCGTGATCGCGTACGGACCGCTCGTGCCATCGGGCAGCGCGAAATCTTTCATTTGCGCCGACGGCGTGGAGCGCGCGATCCGGCCGTGAATCGGCTCGGTGAACCAGAGATTGCCGTCCGGGCCGTTCACGATGCCGCCTGAGTCGCCGCCGTTCGGCACGCCGTATTCGTTGATCGTGCCGGACGGCGTCGCGCGGCCAATGCCACCTTGCTTCGTGTACCACACGTTGCCGTCTGGCCCGCCGGTGACGGCGATTGGCCCGGTGTTCGTGGTCGAAGTTTTGTAGACCGCGCTGAACGAACCCGAAGTGCTCACGCTTTGAATCGCGTTCGGCGCGGTGCTCTGGTGATTGAACCAAAGATTGCCGTCCGGGCCGGCCGCGATCGCGCCGGGATTGCTCGCGGTCGCGCCGGTGTTGGTCGGGATGGCGTATTCGGTGAACGTGATGCCCGGCGCGTTCGCCGTGCCCATCACGGGGCTGCCAGCGCTGCCCGTCGTGCCGCCCGCGCTCGAGCCGCCGTTCGCGCTGCTCGTGCCGCCGGTGCTCGCGCCCGCGCCGGAGTTGGCGCCGCCGTTGCTCGCATTGCCGCCGCTGCTCGCATTGCCGGAGCTCACGCCACTGCCGCTGCCGCTGCCGGAGGAGCCCAAATTCGCGCTGCCACCGCGCGTCGCGTCCGGATCGAGCGACGCAGCGTCGCTGCAGGCCACAACCGCGCAGGCCGCGACGGACAAGGCAACCCCAACAAAAAATAAATCGGAGCGAATCGGACGCAGCTTCACGCTTCGGCTCCGTTCACGTGAGGAGCTCGGACACGCCGCTGTTCACTTGCGCTTCGGCCATGCCGAAGCTGGTTACGGTGCCGCCCATGGCGGTGAGTAGCGTGAACGGCACCTTGCTCGTGTTTTCGTCGACGATGCGAATGTGCTGGTCACCTTTGACTTTGCCACCGGCCTTGCCGGCGACGAGCAGCGGATAGTCCGTGCCACCGTGAGTCTGCGATTCGGAGACGCACGAAGTCGTGTAGACGAGTGAGTTGTCGAGCAAGTTGCCCGCGCCGTCCGGCGTGTCTTTCATGCGCACGAGCGTGTCGGCCAGGCTCGACATCGCGAACTGCACGCCGGTGTTGAAGCCGATCGTCGCGTATGTGACGCCTTTTGGGCTCAAGCGGTGGCCGTAATCTTCGTGGAACGTGGTCGGATCGAGGCCGCAGTCCGTGTAATTGCCGTGACACGCCGGGCAGCTGAACATGAAGCTGAACACGCGCGTCAGATCGCTCGCCATGGCGAAGACCAACAAATCCGAAAACGCCTGCGCGCGCTGACGCGTGATCGAGCCGTCCGCGCCGCGGTTCGGGTATGCTTTGTCCGGATCGGTGATCGTGCCGGTCGCGGTCGGCATTTCGAGTTTTTGGATTTGAGTTTCTAGCTGACTCAAGCCATCGAGGTGCTGATCGAGCCGCTTTTGATCATCCGTGCCGAGGCGCGTGCGCAGGGACTTCGCGTCCGCGCTGACCGCGTCGAGCACTTTGGTGCGGCGCGCGAGCTCCGGATCCGGCGGCTTCGGCGCGCCGCCGGTGTTCGCGTATTGCACGAGCTGCTTGAACAAGTCGGCTGGGCTGTAGTTCGGGTTGTTCGGCGAATTGGGGCCGTTCCACGAGATCGCGGTGCCGAGCGACGTCGCGCCGGAGACATTCGAAATCCCGACGTGCAGACCCGTCGGATACGCGACGCCGCCGCTGATGATCGGCGCAATCACCTGATCGATCGAAGGCAGCTGCACGCTGCTCGTGATTTGCGCGCCGGTCAGCGCCGCGCTCGGCATGCTCGAGTGCGGCGCGTTGTTCGGCACTTTGATCGCAAAGCCGGTCAGCACGCTGAGGTGCGATTTCACTTCGGCCAGCGGCGCGAGCTCTTCGCTCAGCGTCCAAGCGTCGCCCGAGCCGGTGAGGGTCGGAATCCAGCGATCCGGAATGATGCCGTTGCCGAAGAACCAAACCCCGAAACGGAGCGGCAGCGGCGTGCCATCGGCGAAGGCAGTGCCATTTTCGTTCAGCATGCCGAACAGGCGCGGTAACGGCACCGCGACGCTGACTCCGCCGAGCAACATGCCGCGAAGCAGCATCCGGCGCGGGAGGATCGTGCGACTGGATCGAGCCATATTTCCCTCAGTTTCCTGCGCTCGGCGCGACGAAGCGAAACGAATCGCTCGTGATCACATCGAGCAAAAGCTCGTCTGCGTGATTGCCGCTCTTGGCGAACGAATCGGCCAGCGCGGAGAGCGCGGCGCCGTCCAAGTCGAGTGCGATCCGACCGAGCGCGTTCGCGTAGACCTTACTCACGAAGCACGGCCCTGCGATCGGTTCGTTGCGCAGCGTGCTGCCGAGCGAAGCCAGACCATCGAACGCCGCGCCGTCCGCGAGCGTGCCGGTCGCGTCAATCGGCGAACCGTTGTCTTGAGTTCGATATTGCCCGACCGAGTCGAAGTTCTCCATGCCGAAGCCGATCGGATCCATCAAAGCGTGGCACGAGGAGCACGAAGGATTCGCGCGATGCGCCGTCATGCGCTGGCGCATCGTCGCGTTCGGGGCGGCCATGTCCGGCAGCGGCGGCACGCCGGGTGGCGGCGGAGGGATCGCCTTGCACAAGATCGCGTCGTCCACGAATTTGCCACGGGATGTCGGCGAAGTGCGTTGCGGCAGGCCGTACGCGACCAAAATTGCGCCGGCGCCGAGCAAGCCCGCGCGCGGCGAATCAGCCGGAATATCGACGCGCTGAAAGCCACTTCCGCTGACCGCCGGAAGCCCGTAATACGCGGCGAGTTCGGTGTTCACGAACGTCGTCTTGCTGTCGTAGAGCGAGAGGAAATCACCCTTGGAGGTGAAGATCATGTCGTCCACGCGTTGCTCGAGCTCGCTCTGCATTTCGGCGGGCAGCGTGGCTTTGAAATTCGGGAACACGGTGGGATCTTTGCTGGCCTCGCCGAGCAATTGCAGGCCGTACAAATTGTCCGTGAAGGTGGCGAGCGCGCGGTGTGCCGCGGGCGCCGCGAGCATGCGGACGGCCTGCGTGCGCACGCCGTCCGCGCTCGAGAGCGCGTCTTCACCCGCTGCGTCGAGCAATGCATCATCCGGCACGCTGTTCCAGAGTACGCCCGCGAGCCGTGACGCCATTTCGTAGCTCGTGTATTTCAGGCGACCATTGTCGGCCGCGCTCGCCGTGCCGAGCTCGACGCGATAGAGGAAGCTCGGCGACTGCAAAATCGCCCAGAGTGCGTGGCGCATACCGACGAGCACGCTGCTGCCGCTTTCCGAACCAATGCTCGTCGCGAGCGTGGCGAAGCGCGTGACTTCGTCGTTCGTGAGCGGGCGGCGAAATGCGCGCCGACCGAAGCTCGAAATCGCTTTCGTGATGCAGGCCGAGTCGTTCGTGTCGACCGGCGTGCAGCCGAGCACTTGGGCGGCGCGTGTCGGATCCGAAAATACGTAGTCCGTCGCCGAGCCGGTTGCCGTTTCGTACAAGCCGACGCCGGCCGGCGACATGGCAACCGTGGACGCGCCGATCGCCGCGAAGTCATCGACGAGGCTGTCCGGCTCCACCGGCGCGAGCGGCGCGTCGTCACCGAGCAAGTCGTGCATGCTGTTTGCGAACTCGGCCGCCGTGAGTTTGTGTAGCCGCCCGATCGGCACATCGCCCGAAGGCAGATCCAATTGCGCCGTCGCCCCGGTGGCCAGGTTTTGGCCGCCACCATTTTGCGATGAAGTCGCGCTCGAGCCGGCCGCCCCGAGGTTACCCGTTCCCGTTCCTGTTCCGCCCACCATCGCGGTGCATGCGACAACGGCCGCGCCGCTCAGCGCGAACACCGCGAAGCCAATTCGCCGTGTCAGGCAAGCCCCAAAAAACAAGCGCGCCGACCGACCTCGGTGCAATTGTTCTGGAGCGGCGGAAAATCGCGCGTGCTTCATGGCCTCAACAGTCATGAGTGCAGCTAGCTCGTCGCCACGATCACAATGAATGAGCGCTTACTGCAGAAATCGCAGTGGATACGGCTCGCGGCAAGCGCGAGGGTACGCAAAAAGAGTGCACCGGCGCTGCTGTCGCATCGACGCCGGTTCGACTGTTCACGCAAGATCGACGCGTTCGCTCGGGGGAATTCGAGTCGCGCAGCTTTCGATCTTCGTCGACCGCTTCGATCTTCGTCGACCGCATTGTCGCCACGCGGCGTTTTTCGGCACGGCGAAACGAACCGGCGAAAGAAAGCAGTCTCACTCATACATTGGGCCCGGGACCGATCGCCGCGCGCTGTGACAGCGTGTGACAGGCTGCCCCAGAAATCAGGCAAAAACCCGCGAATATCGGCGATTTCAAGCTGGCATCGGGCTTGCTCTAGCAAGGGCAAGAGCAACATGACCGGTGTAGCAAGCTCCGAAACAGTGCCTCCAGAACGCGCCTATCGTGCGCGTCGGTTGAGCAGCAGCGATTTCGGCGAAGGCGACGTGCTGGCCGAAAAGTACCGCATCGAGGCGGTGCTCGGTGAGGGCGGCATGGGCATCGTGCTCCGCGCCATGCACATGGAGCTCGGCTGCCCCGTGGCGATCAAAGTGATGCGGCCCGAACTCGCGCACAACGAAGACGCGGTCAATCGCCTGCTCGTCGAAGCGCGCGCGGCCGCGAGCATTCGCTCCGAGCACGTCGCGCGGGTGCTCGACGTGGGGCGGCTCGAAACCGGTGCGCCGTTTTTGGTGCTCGAGCATCTCGAGGGCCGCGATCTGGCGCAGATCATCCAGCGTTCGGGTCGACTCGCGGTGCAAGTCGCGGTCGACTTCGTGCTCCAAGCTTGCCAGGCGCTCTCGGAAGCGCACAGCGCCGGCATCATCCATCGTGATTTGAAACCCGAGAATTTGTTTTTGAGCTATCGCGCGGACGGCAC